>ONAI01000064.1 GCA_900315755.1 uncultured Ruminococcus sp. | reverse complement strand
TACGGCTCACCGCCCCACCATCGGAAACAACGTAACTCCTGATCCCATATTCAATTTTCAAGCTGCTGTTTAGTTTTTACTTGTTCATTTCAGGTCACCCCTTTGTAGTATTTGTATGTAATATATTATACTGAGTATCATATTACACGGTTTTAAGAAGAATGAGCAGCGTTACTAATTGAACTCTGCTCTGCTTCATACTCAATTGTAATTGCACATTCAATATATGCTATTACTCGTTCCCGATTATATTATAACACGCTATTTTTATTTGTCAAGGCCTCCTCAAAATTTTTTTGAAACAAAAAGAGCAAAGCGTCAATGCTTTGCTCTGGATTTGTATACGTTATATTGATTTCGACAGCGAGCTGAACAGAATTCACTGCGTATGTCGGCTGCGTAGAACAGCTTGCCGCAGTGCTTGCAGATGCGGAGCGGCTTCTTATCGTCGGTCACTGCTTTGGCGAAGGCGAGGTCGATCATTGCCTTGAGCGAATCATACTCACACAGCAGATTCAGACCGTTCCTGTCATCTATCTTGTAGGTCAGGCGAGGCGGAATGAACTCCGTCAGCTTGGATTCCTTGCATATCGTGAAGCTGTACAGGTACTTGAAGTATTTTTTCACCCAATCAAGCGGTTCGCAGTATTTGTACTTTCGCAGGAACATTGTCGAGTATATCGGACTGCGGTAGTACAGTCTGAGCTTGCCTTTCTTGTTGGCTTTATCAAGCAGGTCGATTTTATCAAGTGGAAAGAATGTCTTTGCAAACTCATTCACCTCTATGATTCCGCTATCAGTAAAGATATTGTCACGGACTATGACACGCTCATTTTTACCTATATCTGCGCCTGCAATGTCGGGCATGATTCCGAGCAGACCGTATTTGTGAACGAAGTCCAGCACCATTTCGTTCTGTCCAAGGTCGTTTTCAGTCAGGTACTTGCCGAGATTCAGTGCGTCGGTCATCATTTCATTTTCGCTCTTTATCGGATCATACACCGAGCCATACTCGCAGGGAACGATGTACTCAGTGCCGTCTATGCTTTGTATTACATATCGTGTATTCTTATGCCAATGGCTGACTAATAGCTGTTCCATATGCTTCTCCTGTAATTGCTTATTGTTATAATAATATTACTTTGCACTTTCATTCTAACACAGTAATTGCATTTTGTCAAGTCCTGATAAATTATAAAAGGAAGGCACTGCTATAACTAACTGCTCAAGCGTCCGATAATTTATAATATCGGATGGAAAGTCAGAACGCAGCAAATTCGGCTGTACAACTCAAAGCACCGGCTTTTCGACATTGTCGTAATCAAAGTAATACTGCATTGCAAGGTCGTTTTTGCCTATCATTTGGAGCATACCGCCTGTCTCCCAACGAAGAATCTCGCTCCAGAGATAAATGTCGTTCTCTATTTGACATGAGCAGTTTGAGATAACGTGTATCTCCGGAGTCTGCTTTTCAGAAGCCGATCTCATGAATGCAGCTTCAAACAGCAGCGAACCCCATGCGATATGATAGCTGCTGCTGATAAGTACAACAGAACCCACCTGTGGGTAATCCTTCAAAAGTATATCATAGGAATTGCTTGCATTTTCAGCTGTCGTATGCGATTGATCTTCGACGATGAGTCTTTTTTTATCAAGCCCGTGTTCGATCATCCATTCACCCATTAGTCCGCCCTCTGTAACATCCGGGTTATTCTTAGCAGTACCGCCGCCTGTACAGATTACATATGCATTCGGATACTGCTCGGCACAGGCAAGAGCAACAGTAAGTCTTCCGATAAGCTCATCCTGCATAGTTCCGTCATCATTGAGTTCAAAGCCGAGAACGGTCAGTGCCATAGTATCATCATTAGGCAGATCATCGGGAAGTCTGTCTATATTGACTTTCAGTTCATTGTTGGCGTAGTCCCAGTAGCTCATAATATCGGACCAGAGCTTTCCCTGCCGGCTGTCGATTCCATTAAGCTCGTTAAGCAGCTCGTCTACTTTGGCATCAGCTTTATCGCCGTAGCAGCCGTGATATGTAACGATCTCCTCAATTATCTGAGCGTCTGTGCGCTTCTGTGCTTTCAGCGTTGCTGTGAGTGTATCGGTTACGTTTTCTGTGGTATCGGATACCGCTTCGGTAGCCGCTGCCGATGTCTCAGCTGGCTTAGATGCAGTCTTTTCAGTTCCGGAGCATCCGCTCAGACATATGAGCATTGTCAATACAGATAAAAATAAGGTCGTTTTTTTCATATTGATCACCTCATGATTTTTATTTAAAAGTGCCCGTTATTTCAAATATCCCCATGATATCATCATTGCAGCCTGTTAAAGTCATTTCTTCCTGCTATGTAATAATTATACATTAATATCGCAGCAAAGTCAATGAATATACTGTTGCTTTTGTGCAAAGAATACTCACCGTTCTGGTGAGTGCTTTTCAATATAATTGTACGAATTATGTTTTAACTTGTTGCTTTTTAGACTATGGTATGGTATAATCAAAAAGGGTGATAACAATTGAGTTTTGCTGATTATTTTTCCAATAATTACATGACTCTCATGACTATTTCAGGTCTTGTGCTCCTGATGTTTGTCAATAGAGATACTAAAATACCGGCATAAAGATACTTTTGCGTTGCTATTATGCTTTTGCTTGCCATAACTGTTGCTGATTATTTCGGAAATTACTACAAGTTTCTTACCTTTACTGAGCCTGATATGACACCACTTGCAATTGAGAGACGTTATATGCGGAATTTGAACTTCCCCACAACGGTATCGGTATAGAGAATACAAGGAAACGGCTTCAGATACAATGCGACAGTGCACTGGAGATAGAAATCACAGATCACGGATCAACTGCCGAAATACGTCTGCCGAGGAAAGTGTGTGAAATAAATGAGAATACTTATAGTTGATGACCACAAGAGCATAGTTGATGAAATGATCGAAAAGCTGGGCGAACTCCGGTCAGATGCGGAGTGTATGGGCGTTACACGTCCATCGAAGGTCATGAAGCTGATGATGGAACAGCGGTTCGATATAGTTTTTATGGATATAGAGATGCCGGGAATCAACGGTATAAAGCTTGCAGAGAAGGTGCTCGCCGAATATCCGCGCACAAACATTATCTATATAACCGGCTTTACCGAATACGCCTACGAGAGCTATAAGACCTTTGCCAGTGCCTTCCTTGCAAAGCCTATTTCGAAAAAAATGCTCAAAAATGCTCTTAATAATCTTCGCTATCCTGTTTCTGATATAACTGATGAGATGATAGAGCAGAACTATCAGGGCAAGGCATTTATAGGTCAAAAGCTGAAAAAGTACATAGATGAAAGCGGTATGTCTAAGCAGGAATTTGCAGATAAGATAGGAGTGCAGTATCAGACTGTTTTTCGTTGGATAAATGGTGAGCGTCTGCCTGATCTGCCTATGGCATTGAGAATCATGCAGGTTCTTGGCATAGATAAAGAAAAGTTCTTTTAAAAATAGATCAGCACTTGATTTCATCAGGCGCACAGCCTGTCAAAAAAGTGTTATTATAGAAAAGAAGGCGGTGCGGAATATGCTGAAACAGGAAATAGAAAACAGAAACCAGATGGAATTCTTTTGTATAGACGAATTTGTTCCGAAGAAACATTTGTTGAGAAAGATAGACAAAGCTGTTAATTTTGAGCACATATATGAAATAGTTGAGGACTTGTATTGTCCTGATAGCGGACGACCGAGCTGTGATCCGATAGTATTGTTCAAGATGGTTATCATACAGCATCTCTATGGCATAGCTTCTCTGCGCCGTACAGTAGAAGAAATAAATATGAACGTCGCATACAGGTGGTTTTTAGGATATACAATGACAGAGAAGATACCGCACTTTGCAACGATCAGCTACAACAGGTGCTGTTTTTTCTTCCGATATGAAATGACTATTCACCAAACCGGTGAGTGTTTTTACATTGGAAATATGTTATAATGAATGCAAAAGAATTCATTATAACATATTTAAATACCCTTGCAGATACACACATCAGAGATTTGTTTCCTGCAATCGGGCGATTATATCATAACGTTTTGCTTATATGATATAATGCTATGGAAATGACAAAAACTCTATATATCGGCAGCCGCGCAGAGGCCGGCAGCTTATATCTTGCAATTATATGGAGGACAGCATATGACGATCAAATTTGACAGAAATGATAAGAGGCTTACAGTCGCTGTTGAAGGCAGGCTCGATACTCTGACCGCACCTGAGCTTGAAGAAAAACTTGAATCCGCTCTTGATAGCGTGGAAAAACTTATATTTGACTTTTCTGAGCTTGAATACATATCAAGTGCAGGACTGAGAGTTCTTCTTGCAGCAGTTAAGGAAACGAACGCTCAGGGCGGTGAAATGACGATAACAAATGTTTGTCCGGAGGTGATGGAAGTCTTTGAGATAACAGGAGTTGCAGACATTCTTACTATCTTGTAAACAGGTGATATATATGGCAGAAAATAAAAACGAAGTATTCAGACAAAAATCGCTTGAACGTATTTCCTCTCCCGAGCAGCTAACCGACTATCTGAAGGTCACAAATCCCGGAATATGGGTAATGCTTGCAGCGGTAATAGTCCTTCTCGGAGGACTGTTTGTATGGAGCATGGTGGGAAACCTTGAAACTCTGACTGATGCATCAGCCCTGGTTGAGAACGGACAGGCTCAGATCAATGTGACCGACAGCAGTAAGGGCGAGATTTCTTCGGGAATGACAGTACGCATCGGCAATGACGAATACAGAATATCCTCTGTTGAGAAAGACGAATTCGGCAGAATCGTTGCATTTGCACCTGTCAATGAGGCTGACGGCAAATACGATGTAAAGATAGTTACCGAAAGCATTCATCCGATAGAATTTCTTTTCAGCTGAGGAGTTTAAAATGAGCAAGCATAAGATAAATCCAACCGTAACAAAGGGTGTTGTAAAGGTGCCTGTAATAATGCAGCTTGAAGCCCTCGAATGCGGTGCAGCAAGTCTTGCTATGATTATGGCTTATTACGGAAAATGGGTGCCGCTGGAGCAGGTCAGAGCCGATTGCGGTGTGTCCCGTGACGGTTCAAATGCTAAAAATATTTTTAAGGCTGCTGAAAGCTATGGCTTTGATGTAAAAGCTTTTCGCCGTTCACCTGAGACCATAAAGGAAAATGGGCAGTTCCCCTGCATTATCCACTGGAATTTCAACCATTTTGTTGTCCTGAACGGCTTTAAGGGGAAGTATGCTTATATAAATGATCCGGCGAGAGGCTTTGTAAAAGTCAGCGCGGAGGAATTTGACAGGTCATTTACTGGCGTAACGCTTAACATTTCTCCCGGAGAAAGCTTCGCGCAGAGCGGTAAGCGAAAAAGTACACTTGCATTTGCAAAGAAACGGCTTATAGGCGCGGGTGCGGCGGTTGCGTTCGTAATGCTCACGACCGTTATCAGCTCAGTATTCGGGATAATCAATCCTATAATGTCAAAGATATTCATGGACAGACTGCTCACAGGGCAGAACAGCGAATGGCTGACACCATTTATCGGCGTGATGTGTGCAATGGCAGCAGTTCAGCTTATCGTGGCATGGGTACAGACGATATACAGCCTGAAAATAAATGGGAAAATGTCGGTCATCGGCAGCACGGCGTATATGTGGAAGGTGCTGCATATGCCGATGGAGTTTTTCAGCCAGCGAATGGCAGGCGATATACAGTCAAGGCAGGCAACGAATGCAAGCATTGCCGGTACACTTGTAAATACCTTCGCACCGCTTTTGCTGAATACTCTTATGATGGTATTCTATCTTATACTTATGCTGAAGCAGAGCCTTGTATTATCGGCGATCGGTATCGGCACACTTGTGATGAACGTATTTATGACGCGTATGATCTCGGAAAAACGTGTTAATATAACAAGAGTAATGCAGCGCGACAGTGCAAAGCTGTCCTCAGCTACGGTCACAGGTATTGAGATGATAGAGACTATCAAGGCAAGCGGTGCGGAAAACGGTTTCTTTCAGAAATGGGCAGGCTATCAGGCTTCGGTAAATGCACAGAAGGTCAAATCGGAAAAGATGAACAACTATCTTGGTATGATACCTGCTTTTCTGTCAACGGCCGCAAATTATGCTGTAATGATCGTGGGTATATACTTTGTTATGAACGGAAGGTTCACACTCGGATCTTTGCAGATGTTTCAGGGCTTTTTAGGGGCTTTTATGGTGCCTGCTATGACATTTGTGACCGCAGGTCAGACCATTCAGGAAATGCGCACCGATATGGAGCGTGTTGAGGATGTTATGCAGTATCCGAATGACGCTAACGTTGTTTATCAGACCGAAAGCACTGAGGAACTCAAAAAACTTAGGGGCGGTATTGAGATGAAAAATGTCAGCTTTGGCTATTCAAAGCTTGATAAGCCGCTGATAACCGGGTTTTCAATGAGCATACCTCCCGGTGGACGTGTTGCATTTGTGGGTGCCTCCGGCTGCGGAAAGAGTACATTATCCAAGCTTATATCCGGGCTTTATGAGCCGTGGGCAGGAGAAATACTCTTTGATGGCAAGCCAAGAAGACAGCACCCGCGTTCTGTAATGAACGGTTCTGTCGCAGTTGTCGATCAGGAGATAACGCTGTTTGAAGGCACTATCGCCGACAATATAAAGATGTGGGATGGTTCTGTACAGGATTTTGAGGTGATCCTCGCAGCCCGTGATGCACAGCTCCACAGCGATATTATGGCTCGTGAGGGCGGATATGACAGCCGTATTATATCAGGCGGACGTGACCTTTCGGGCGGTCAGCGTCAGAGAATGGAGATCGCGCGTGTTCTTGCACAGGATCCCTCGATAATCATTCTTGATGAAGCTACTTCGGCACTCGATGCTAAGACGGAGTATGATGTGGTAAAAGCTATAAAGGACAGAGGTATCACCTGTATAGTCATCGCTCACAGGCTATCTACGATCCGTGATTGCGACGAGATAATCGTGCTTGATAAAGGCAGCGTCATCGAACGTGGTTCTCACGATGAACTGATGAAGCTGGGCGGTGCTTACACTGAACTCGTTTCCAATGAGTAAAGGAGGGATATGATTTTTGGGTTGGTTTGAAAAACAGATAAAACAGCGCAGTGATCTCGATCAGAAGCTGTTTGAAGAATCCTTTTTCCATGCGGCAAGTGTAGTGCTTGGTGAAAGAACAGCAACAAAAATAAGCGATGAACACATAATAACAAGACAGGCAATAGACGATATACTCAAATACTATCACTTCCAGCCAATTGAGATCCCAAACAGTATAAAAAATCATGAGGAGCAGCTCGATTACTGCCTGCGCCCTCACGGCTTGATGAAACGGCAGATACGACTTGAAGGAAGCTGGTGGAAGGATGCTTACGGAGCTATACTCGCCTATCAAAAGGATAGCGGTGAACCAACTGCGCTTCTTCCAGATAAGTTTTCAGGATACTATTATTTAGATCGAACAAACAACAAAAAGATAAAGCTAACAAAGAAAACGTCAGAGCTTTTTGACAGCGAAGCCTACTGCTTCTACAAGCCTCTGCCGCAAAGGAAGCTTGCTATTCCAGACCTGCTGATATATATGAAAAACTGCCTGACAATGACCGATTCGGTGATGATAGTTCTTGCAGCACTTGCGGTAACAGGCGTTGGTATGTTAATGCCGAGAATAACGAGAGCATTGACAGGCCCCGTCATATCCAGCGGCAGCACCAAAATGCTTGCAGGGATCGCAGTATGTATGCTCTGCACAGCGATTTCCTCGCAGCTTATAGGTTCTGCGAACGCAATGCTGAACAGCCGTATCCAGACCAAAACAAGCGCCGGCGTAGAGGCGGCAATGATGACTCGTATAATGAGCCTTCCTGCAAATTTCTTTCGTAATTACAGCGCAGGTGAGCTTATGAGCCGTTCAATGTCGGTAAATCAGCTTTGTGAGCTTATTCTCGGAATGGTGGTAGGAACAGGACTCAGTTCGCTGACATCGCTGCTATATATTACGCAGATATTCAGCTTTGCACCTTCACTTGTAGTTCCGTCATTGATGATGGTCCTCACAACGGTAGTTTTTACGACAGTTACCTCGATAGTTCAGATACGCATAAGCAAAAAGCATATGGAGTTCAGCGCTAAGGAAGCAGGTATGTCCTATGCTATGATAAGCGGTGTACAGAAAATAAAGCTTGCAGGTGCAGAGAAACGATTCTTTGCAAGGTGGCTGGATATTTATTCTGATGGTGCCGAACTTACGTATGCACCGCCAACATTCATCAGGATAAATGGTGTTATAACTACGGCGATAAGCCTTATTTCCAACATAGTGCTTTACTATCTTGCGGTAAAAAGCGGCATCGACCAGTCGAATTATTTTGCTTTTACAGCTGCCTACGGTGCAGTTATGGGAGCTTTCACTTCACTTGCCGGAGTAGCTCTTTCCGCTGGACGGATACGTCCTATACTTGAGATCGCTGAGCCTTTCTTGAAGGCTGAGCCGGAGACTGCTGACAACAGAGAAATAGTTACAAAGCTATCCGGCGGTATTGAAATGAATAATGTGTATTTCAGGTACAGCGAGAATACCCCATATATTGTGAATGACCTGTCTCTGAAAATACGTCCGGGCGAATATGTTGCGATAGTCGGCAGGACCGGCTGCGGAAAGTCTACGCTTATGCGCCTTCTGCTTGGCTTTGAAAAGCCCGAGAAGGGAGCAGTATATTATGACGGAAAGGACATAACAAGGCTCGATCATGGCTCGCTCAGAAGGAATATCGGAACTGTAATGCAAAGCGGCGGACTGTTTCAGGGCGATATTTACTCTAATATAGTTATCTCCGCACCTCACCTAACACTTGATGAAGCGTGGGAGGCTGCGGAGATCGCAGGCATAGCAGATGATATACGCGCTATGCCTATGGGTATGCAGACACTTATTTCAGAGGGACATGGCGGCATTTCCGGCGGACAAAAGCAAAGATTAATGATAGCAAGAGCCGTAGCGCCAAAACCGAAAATACTGATGTTCGATGAAGCAACATCCGCACTTGATAACAAGACACAAAAGCAGGTCAGTGAGGCACTTGACAAAATGGGTTGCACACGCATAGTGATAGCTCACAGATTATCGACTATCCGGCACTGTGACCGTATTTTAGTGCTTGATGATGGAAAAATCATTGAGGAAGGCAGCTATGAACAGCTTATCAGCAGAAACGGCTTTTTTGCTGAACTTGTAAAACGTCAGCGGCTGGATATAGGGCAATAACGAGAGGAATACATATGACAGAGATAAACAGATTAAAAAGTGCGATAAATAATGATAAAGAACTTCGGCAGAGGTATCTCAAGAACCTTGACGGACTTATGACTGATGGCGAGATCACGCCTGAAATGGCTTCTGTTGCGGCAAAAAAAATCGGATTCAATATCCCGGCAGAGGAATTCAGAAAAGAGACTGAGGATTCAGAACTCTCATTGAATGATCTTGAGGGCATCGCAGGAGGCATAATGTCAAGCAATGAATATGCTCCCGATGGCAAGCCTGTCGGATGCTTGTGCGGCTACTATCTCACTTGGACGGATTACTGGATATGGAACAATGAAGGACTTTGCCCGAAAGGCGGAGTTCATGAGTTAGATTCAAGGTATAAACGAAAAACCTGTAAGAAATGCAGCCTTTTTCTTGATGAAAGAGGTGTTCTTGAATGCTATGATAAAAGCGGCAATGAAATATGAAAAACAGCCAATGTACCCATTTGCGGTATATTGGCTTTCGTTTTATTCTCCGCAAATGCCCGATACTCACCAAACCGGTGAGTTTTTTTGTATTCAGTTTGTGTTATAATGAAAAAGAATTATTTTACAATTATAGTGTCTTGTGTAGTTTAGTTTACATCTGCCATCTCAGTGTAGTTTAGGCTACATATAAGCAGAAGATCATCTATTGAAGATAGTTCTGGTGTATGGTATGATATAGTCATGGAAAACACAGAGCTTAGAGACAAGCTTCCAAAGGCAAGTGCTTTCCAGCTATTTCGTATATATTAAAATTTAGGAGGAAAAAATCATGACTGAAAAGATGAAGAAAAACCTTAACGACATCGAACTTAACAAGGAGCAGCTTGGTAATGTGACCGGCGGTGTATTGGCTGAAGTCAGAAAGGATAAAAAGAAGGACGATCCCAATAACGCACTCATCGGCGGAAACAAGAAAGATGATCCTAACAATGCTTGAGTCGGCGGCAATAAGAAGGATGATCCAAAGGACGGCTGGGATTAATTTATAAATCCCGTTAAACACTTTACACCTGCCTATGGAGAGGATGTATAAACGGAGCGCTTGCGGCACAAAATGCCGCAAGCCACAATAGATGGTATAAACCAAAACATTTTTTAATAACTAATAACAGGAGGAAATTAAAATGGCAAACTTTAATACAAAAGCATTCATGGATTCTATTTCTGCGGAGATGCAGGAAAAGGTAAAGGCTTGCAAGACACCCGAGGAGCTTCAGGCTCTTACAGACGCAAATAACATCGATCTTTCAGCCTTCGCTGAGAATGCAGAGGAAGATGTAGAGCTTTCGCTTGAAGATCTGGAGGGCGTAGGCGGCGGCAAGGGTATTGCACCGGTTGCACTGGCAGCTGTTATGGCTTTTTCAGCTCTGACAGCAGCAACACTGACAGGCTGCGGCACAGTAGGTACCTCTTCTTCTACTTCAACTTCTTACACGAATACAACTGAGGCAACCTCAACGGGTGCAGGCAAGGATAATGCAGCCAAGATCGAGGGGACTTCACAGAATACAAATAACATCCAGTCAGCTTCTAAGGCAGCAGAGAAACAGGTACAGGCTGTTATCATAAGCTGCACAAAGGGAACAAGTCCCGAGGGATTTAACTGCTGGATAGTTGTTGCTACTCCTGCGAATACCTCCCTGACAGTTACATATTATTCAGGCTATCAGTTCTGTTATAGCGTGGACAATCCCAATAACGCAGATACTATTGGTATCGACCGTGATACTGCTATCAACAATGTAAAGTATCAGTTAGGCTATGATGCTGAAATAATCAGCTGCACAAAGGGTTACAGTGCGGGAGAGGGTTTTAACTGCTGGATTATTGTTGCTAAGCCTGCAAACAGCACTAAAACATATACATATTATTCAGGTTATCAGTTCTGCTACTCCTACGAGCGTATGGACGAGATGTCCGACACAAATGCAATTGCAGACAGCAACAGCTTTTTCTCTGAATCAGACGCCATCAGAATTGTAAGAGAGCAGGTCGGCTCCGGTGCGAATATCATCAGTTGCACAAAGGGGACAGATCCTAATGGCACTAATTGCTGGGTCGTTGTTGTTGAGCCTGTAACTAACGGAAACGGTCCTGAAAGAGTAACTTACTATACAGATTATGGTTTCTGCTATAAGGCAGCAGATGGTCAGAATCCTATGATGAACTTCATCGGCAATTACACTAACGGAAGAGCAATGATGAACGTTTCCTGCATAGGCAAGGATCAGGCTTCAATAAGGATCACATGGAGCGGCAGCGCTGCTGATTCAGCTGTATGGACAATGAGCGGTACTGTTCAGATCACCGATGAAGGAGTATCCGTTTCGTATAACAACTGCACAAAGGAAGCTTTCAAATATGCGGCAGACGGCACTATCATTAGTGATACAGTAGAATATCAGTGCGGAAGCGGTTCAATAAGTTTCCTTTCTGCTGATAATAACGCATATTGGTATGACGCACAGGAAAATGCATCAGGCGGAGTTGCATTCTGGTATTCAAACAACTGATATATAGTCAGAAGTTTTAAGCTTAATAATTCTAAGGAGAAATTAATTATTAATGAAGAAAAATCTTAACAACGAAGAGCTGAATAAAGAACAGCTCGGCAATGTGACAGGCGGAGACGATAGAACTATCAGCGGTTCAGGCGGAAGTTCACCCTCAGGCGGCAGAGGCGTCTCGAAAAAAGCGACTGTAATTTGTCCAGAATGCAGTAGCACTGTAACTGTTACTGTCAAAGCTTTTAGTGACAATGTTATTTGTCCTGCGTGTAAGAAATCTATAACTATATAACAGGAGGAAGTAAATGGGAAAAAAATTTAAACGCATAAGCAGCTTTGTTTTGTCAACTATTATGGCGGCATACTCAGTTCCGTTTGCAGTATTTGCTGAGGAACTAAAGGATGAACCAATGCAGGATATCTATCTTGATGAAGTTGTTCTTGAAGACGGGATACTTCAGAGTGATGTCTTTTATCTTGCAACACCGGCAGCAAGCATATCTGAAAATGGAAACGGCAGATATCTGCTCAAACTCGGCAGAGGCGGCTCTGCTGATTCAAGCTCTTCTGCATTGATCAAGATCGCTGATCTTACTGCAAAATACGGTGACGACTATGTTATCCGTGTAAGAGATTCGTCTGCTGAGGTCGATAACCCTGATGACAACGAATCCCTTATGGAAATGATGAAAGACAGCGAATTTACTCAGAGAGAATACGCTGATAACGAAGAGCTTGCAGATGCTTTGGAGAATGACGTAGAAGCTAAAGCTGCATATGATGAGGCTGTTGCGGCAGCGATAGACTACATCTCAGATAAGAGCGGACTTTCGGATAAATTTGAGGATTACGCTGAGGAAGCAAAAGAGGCTGCAAATGACATAAACAACGATAACAATATCGTTCAGCCAGTTAGTGACGGAGAGACAATAACTCTTGATACATCTGAGAATGGAACAGTCGATGAAGTTCAGAAGGCAAGACAGATGTTTCTTGGCGTTGACGGTGTTTCTCAGAGAATAGAATCCAATATGGATCAGAATTCTGCAATGCAGGATCTTCAGAGCATTGCAAACGTAATGACAGATGTTGTTGTCGGTGCGAGCGTTCAGGTCGATTTTGAACCTGGCGAGACGCAGAAGTATCTCGAGGTCATTCCAAAGGATAACTATGATGCTGACGGAGACAGAATGTTCTATGTTATTCTCGGTGCTCCTTCAGGAACTACCACAAACAGTGCGGCAAGCTCCTGCGCTTTCACTATCGTTGACGATGAGGAATCGGAGAAGTCGGTAGTTTCATTCTCTGCTGACAGTTACGTACATATTCCCGGCGAAGAAACAGTTACCGTTACTGTTGAGAGGAGCGGAGCTATCAACAGCGTAGTTTCAGCAGTGGTCAAGACCACGGGCGAAGGCAATGCCCTTGCCGGACGTGATTACTCTGAAGTTGACCGTGCTCTCCTGTTCCCATTCGGAGTATCGAAGCTCACTGTTGATATTCCGGTACGTACCGAGTATTTCAGCGGAGAAGGAAATTTCGAGCTTGAACTTGTGCCTGAGACAGCCTGCACTGTCGGCACAGGAAATGCCACTGTATCATTTACAGGAACTTATGGTCAGGAACAAGCAGAAGAGGAAGTGACAGATAGCCTTGCTCTTTCTGCTGTTTCGTCGGTTAGATTTCTGGCATCAGCTCCTGTAAGCGGTGCATATGGACTTGAGCATATCGAAATGGGTTCAGATATAGATATCAAATCTCCCGATACGCAATGGAACACTCCCTGCTCTGATTATTGCGGAACTAATGCATACGACACAAAATACGGAGGCGGCTGGCATACCCGCTGGGACGAAGATGCATGGTTCAGCTCTCCCAAAGGCAATGTCGGTGTCGGATTCAAGCTTACAGATGATTCGATGCCTATATGGATCGCAGGTGCGAAGGTAGCATGGGGTACAACAGGAAACTGTGCAGAAAAAAGGGCA
>ONAI01000050.1 GCA_900315755.1 uncultured Ruminococcus sp. | reverse complement strand
GACTGGCAAGCCTGTATACCACAGATGCCGAAAAGCTGACGATTCAATGCTTGAGTGGATGAGGGCTTCGGCTTCAATGCCGCTCGTTTCGAGGATAGTTGAACTTGAAGGGCGCAAGCTTCTCGACGGCGGTATTTCAGATTCGATACCGCTCAGATTTATGGAGAAGAACGGCTACGAGCGCAATATAGTTGTACTCACACAGCCGCGCGGCTACGTAAAGAAGCCTTCAAGATCAGCGGATCTTATGAAAGTTATGATGCGGAAATACCCTGAATTCGTGAAAGCCGCCAAGCGTAGACATAAAATGTACAATGCTGAGCTTGGATATGTCTCAGAGGCAGAAGCAGACGGCAGAGCGCTTATTATAGCGCCGGAACAGAAGCTGCCGGTAAATCATGTCGAGCATGATCCGGATGTCCTCAGAGAGGTGTATCGTATAGGAAGAAATACAGCGTCAGCGATGTTAGAAGATATAAGGGAGTTCCTGAGAATTAAGGAAACTGTATGACCGATACTTCAAAGAGCAACAGACAGTTGCTTGAATTTCAGTGTGGTATGTGATATATTATAGTTGAGGTGATAATAATGCAAACAAAAGAAGTAATACTTGAACTGCGGAATAAAAAGGGCTTATCACAGGAAGAACTCGCTGAAAAGGTATTTGTTACACGTCAGGCGGTATCCCGCTGGGAAAACGGTGAGACAGTTCCAAACACTGAGACGTTGAAACTGCTCTCGGATCTGTTTGAGGTTTCTATCAATACACTACTCGGTTCTCCGCGAAAGCTTGTCTGCCAGTGCTGCGGAATGCCTCTTGAGGACGACAGTTCTATCAGCCGTGAACCGGACGGCGGATTTAATGAGGACTACTGCAAATGGTGCTATAATGACGGTAAATTCGCATATACCTCGTTAGAACAGCTAACGGATTTCCTTGTTGAGCATATGTCCAGCGAGCAGTTCCCGCCTGAGCAGGCAAGAGCCTATTTCACACAGATGCTGCCAACTCTTAACCACTGGAAATGAAAATGCCTGAGGCAGTTAAAAATAACTCCTTAGCGTAAAAAGTGGAATACCGAGCCCGGATAATGGGCTCGGTATTTTTTTGCACGATTCCGCAGGAGAGTGATTTACTCCTCAGGCATATTTTATTTGTCAGCAATCTGTTTTTTCACTTTTGAAGTAAGTACATAGGCGAAGGCAAGCTTTGCGAGATCCGGTACAATAAATGGTATAACGCAGATCTTCAGCACCTTATGGATACTGATAGCATCAGTATAAACGTGTATGAACCATGCAGTGCCAAAAGCGTAGCATACAAGAAGTCCGATAAGTGCAGCGGCGATATTTGTTACCATATGGTCACCGAAAACTTTCTGAACGCCCCAGTATATAAGGGCAATGAACAGGAAACCAAGTACATATCCGCCGGTCACACCGAAAAGTACGCCGATACCGCCCTTCATACCTGAAAATACAGGTATCCCGACAGCTCCGAGCATTATGTATGTGAGTATCGAAAAGAAACTGCTTCGTCCGCCGAGCAGGAAAACAGTACAGAACACAGCGAAGGTCTGAAGAGTGAAAGGTACTTGCGTTGGTATGCTTATCCACGCACACACGACCATGAGAGCGGTCATCATAGCGCAGAGTATCATTTCGCGCAGAGTGAATGGTGAGTGATTCCGGATATTGTCAGCTGTCTGAGTCAAGACTATACCTCCTTGAAAAATAGGTTATTAACTTGTTGCAACGATAATATTATATCACAGACACAAGCACTTGTCAACTCAAAATTTTAAAATGGGTGACAATATTTTCATCAAACTATCACACTTCGTTGCTGCTTCTTATTGAAAAATGTTCCGGATTATGATATAATTAATGTTATGATTATTTATTACTTTGCTTGTTTAAAGGCAAAATGGTAGATTGTGAGGATTTAGTTAATGAAGAAAAGAAAGGAATTGGTTGAATCGGTCGAGAATGTCGAGCGATTCAAGGCTGATACTGACGTTGGACTTACCACTGAGCAGGTAGAACTGCGTATGTCTCAGGGACTTTACAATAAGCCGGTCGAATCACCTTCAAAAACAACTCGTGAGATAATCGCTGAGAATACCTTCACTTATTTCAATTTTCTGTTTGTAGTGCTTGCCGGATTTCTAATAGCAGTCGGATGCTGGCGTGATCTTTCGTTCATACCTATCATCATGGCAAACTCGCTTATCGGTATCGTACAGGAAATGAAGTCGAAGAAGGTACTTGAACGCCTGACGGTTCTTAATGCTCCGGTGACTACGGTAATACGAAACGGTGAGCAGATAACAGTTCCGTCGAAGGAGCTTGTTCTTGACGATATTGCAGTATTCGGTGCCGGAAATCAGATAAGCGCGGATGCGCGGGTAATAAGCGGCAATGCTTCGGTAAACGAATCGCTGCTGACCGGTGAAGCTGACGAGATCGCAAAAAAGCCGGGCGATAAGCTCATGTCGGGAAGCTATATAGTTTCAGGATCATGTCACGCAAGACTTGAAAAGGTCGGCAAGGATTCCTATATATCCAAGCTCACTTTACAGGCAAAGAGAAGCAAAAAAGGTGAGCAGTCTGAAATGATAAGATCGCTCAACCGAATAGTAAAATTAGCGGGTATAATCATCATCCCGATCGGAGGACTGATGTTCTGGCAGCAGTACATTTACAATGATATGCCTTTCAAGGACAGCATACGTTCAATGGTCGCAGCTGTTATCGGTATGATACCCGAGGGACTTTTCCTCATTGCCAGCACGACAATGGCTGTCAGTGCGATGAGACTTGCCTATCAGAAGGTACTCATCCACGACATGAAATGTATCGAAACACTTGCACGAGTGGATGTTCTGTGTGTTGACAAGACAGGCACTATCACTGAGAATGCTATGCAGGTACATTCAGTAGTTCCTGCCGATGAGAGCATCACAGAGGATGATATAAAAGGTCTCATCAGCGACTTTGCAGCGGCACAGTCAGCGGATAATGAGACTATGCGAGCAGTAAAGAACTACTTCAAAAGACCGGCAGGTCAGAATGTTCTGTCTCATTCGGGATTCTCCTCTGAGTTCAAATACAGCAGTGTAGTATTTGAATCCGGCGCTTATGTTCTCGGTGCACCTGAGTTCGTACTCAGGGATGAATTTGACAGGTATCGCAGTACAATTGAAAATAACAGCCGTAAAGGCTACCGAGTTCTTGCATTCGGCAAATACAACGGCAGACCGGACGGTAAAGCACTTTCAGAGCCTGTAACTCCGGTTTGCTTCATAATCCTTACAAATCCGATACGTAAGGATGCTCCGGATACATTCAGATATTTTGCTGAGCAGGGCGTAGCGATAAAGGTAATATCCGGCGATAATCCGGTAACAGTATCCGAGGTCGCAAAGCAGGCAGGTATCAAACACGCAGCGGACTACGTTGATGCTTCAACACTCATTACCGATGATTCTATCAACGATGCGATAATGAGGTATACAGTATTCGGAAGAGTAACTCCCGATCAGAAGCGAAAATTCGTGCAGGCACTCAAGCGCAACGGCAAGACAGTTGCCATGACCGGTGACGGTGTAAACGATGTTCTTGCACTCAAGGATGCTGACTGTTCAGTTGCTATGGCTTCGGGAAGTGATGCAGCTGCTCAGGCTTCGCAGCTTGTACTCCTTGAATCAGACTTCTCAAAGATGCCGGAAGTCGTTCTCGAAGGACGAAAGGTAGTTAATAACCTTGAACGTTCAGGAAGCCTTTTCCTTGTAAAGAACATCTTCTCACTTATTCTTTCGATACTGACTATCGGTTTCGGTATAGCTTATCCGCTGAAGCCTTCGCAGATAACGCTTATAAGTCTGTTTACTATCGGTATCCCGGGATTGTTCCTTTCACAGATGCCCAACAAGCAGCTAATCAAGGGACGCTTTATGACTAACGTACTGCTAAAAGCACTGCCGGCTGGTATAACCGATACGATCATTATTGCTGCGATGCTATACTACGGCGACATATTCGGCGTTACAGCGGCTGATATTGCAACCTCCTCTACGATTCTGCTGAGTATAGTCGGATTGATGATCGTTTACGAGATAAGTAAACCGCTTGATGTTTACAAAATGTGGCTGTGGATATTCTGTGCAGTCGGACTTGTATTCTCAATGGTATTTGTAAGCGGATTCTTTGACATATCAGCAATGTCACCAAGATGTGTACTCCTTTGCATCAATTTCTCGATCGTAGCAGAGCCGTGCATGAGATACCTCACGATAGGTCTGAATAAGCTCAGGGAACTCTTCACGAAAGTTGAGAAAATGAAGCACGAAAAACCTACTATATAAATGAAAATGCCTCCCATATGGGAGGCATTCGTTTTGTCTCATTTCTTTTTAAATAATGAAAAGCCTTGCTTTTCGTAGGGTTCTGAGGTCACGCTCAACACCCTGTAAACGTTCTTTTCAATTGCAGCACGTAACTCAGACTCATCCGGAGCATTATCGGTAATGATTATAGTTTCGCTGTTTTTGTGCGAGGAGTTGACCTCATGAACAGCGGGAACAGTATTGTGACAGTATCATTTACGTGTGATTCACACATACCGCACATCATGCCTTAGATCCTGAAAACAGTCTTAGTCATTTTTATCTTCTTTTTTGCAGCGCTTGTTCTTTGATGAACTTCTGAAAGCTGATTTGCCGATCTTGCTGTTAGTAGCCGCAAGTGCTATAACAGCTGAAACAGCCAGCCAGAAGTCAGTAGTATAGACGATACCATCCATAGAAAATTGCCTCTTCCAAAAATAGATAATGTGTCAACATCTGACAAAATGATTTTATACCTTTTTTGCGTCAAAGTCAATATTATAATAAGAAATTTTACAGGAAATATACAAAACCGGCGATTTGTGACAAATTGACAATGAAAATAAGTCCTGATTGTGCAATAGATACAAAGGCTTCTTAAATCAGATTAAATCACAGTATACCGCCGAATTGTTACATTTATTTACAGCTTTGTTAATATCCGGATATTTTCTTGTAAACTGCCTGCAACTGTGCTATAATCAGGAAAAAAGGAGATGGTAGGAGTGAAAAAGAAACTGATATTTATATTTCTTTCGCTTCTTATGCTGAGTCTGCTGACGGGATGTCACTCGGATGTAGAGTGTGTTACATACGGACTTCCGGAAGGGGCGAAGATTAGTTATCTTGTAAAAGACACCGAAACGACAGCTCTGTCTGCTGAACCTGATAAAAATAAGAACGAGCCTGATAATAATTCCTTAAAGTTTCGCCGGAATACACCCTTACTATCGAGGACAGGAATTATTATTGGAGCAAGCTTGCGTATAACTATAAAGAAAACAGTGTTGAAGGCATACGAACCGCAAGAATAGATAATTTCATTTCAAAGTGGGTATTCCAACTGCTTGTTATTGATGGTATCTTTTTTCTGGTATATATAGCTGTTATAGCTTCGCTAACACCGATGAACTATAAAACCTATCTGTGGATCATGCTCTTTCTGAATATACCAAATATCGGCATAATCACTCTTTGCGGCATAGATATATTCAGCGATTATTACAATCCTCCGGGGGGAGACCGCTTTGAATTCTTAAATTTTTACTTGTTCTTTATTCAAGTTGTTATAATAGTTAATATATTCGGCATCGTTCGTTATTGTAAATGCCGCCGTCTTGCGAAGGCTCAGGAAGGATCAGAATAAAAAAACTCCGGATATAGTTCCGGAGTTTTCTTGATTTATAATGTGAATTGTGCTATAATTACTTAGAGATGAGCTCAAGAGTGTCTCTTGCGATGAGGAGTTCCTCATTTGTAGGAACGATCCATACCTCTACCTTTGAATCAGGTGTTGAGAGCTTTGTAAGCTTGCCTCTAACTGACTTGTTGAGTTCCTTATCTATCTTGATACCGAAGAAGTCCATATCTGAGCAAGCACCTTCACGAACTTCCCATGAATTCTCACCGATACCGCCTGTGAAGAGGATAGCATCGAGACCGTTCATAGCAGCAGCGTAAGAACCGATGTACTTTCTGATCTCGTAGATGAGCATATCAGAAACGAGCTGAGCTCTCTTGTTGCCTTCGTTAGCAGCAGCCTGAACATCACGGTTGTCAGAGCCAACTCCGGAAACTCCGAGGAAGCCTGACTTCTTGTTCATGTATTCGCTCATTTCTGATGGTGTGAAGCCGTGCTTGTCAGCTACGAAAGTAACAGCTGAAGGGTCAACAGCACCTGTTCTTGTACCCATAACTACACCGTCAAGAGGAGTGAAGCCCATTGAAGTATCAACGGACTTACCGCCGTCAACAGCAGTGATAGAGGAACCGTTTCCGAGGTGGCATGAAACGATCTTGAGATCCTTGACATCCTTACCCATTGCATCTGCAAGAGCCTTGGAAACGAATCTGTGTGAAGTACCGTGGAAGCCGTACTTTCTTACATGGTAGTTCTCATAGTCATCATATGGAAGACCGAACATGAAAGCCTTTGGAGGCATAGTCTGGTGGAAAGCTGTATCGAATACAACTACCTGAGGAACGTTTGCCGGGATAACACTCTTGCAGGCACGGAGTGCGAGTGCGTGAGCGTGGTTATGTACCGGAGCGAGTTCACGGAGCTCATCGATCTTGTCGATAACTTCGTCTGTAACGAGAACTGACTTATCGAATACGTCAGCGCCCTGTACTATACGGTGACCAACAGCTGAGATCTCATCCATGCTGTCGATAACCTTTGCATCGCCTGTTGTAAGAGCCTCAACAAGCTTCATAAAAGCTTCAGTGTGTGTAGGGAATGAGCAGTCCATATCGAGAGTTCTGCCATCGCTTGTTTTATGAGCGATATGACCGTCGATACCGATTCTGTCACAGTTTCCCTTAGCGATAACACTCTCATCATCCATATTGATGAGCTGATACTTAAGAGAAGAGCTTCCTGCATTAACAACTAAAATGATCATTATACATATTCCTTTCAAATAAAATAACTGCATATTCTATTATATACTATTTTCAGCAAATTGCAAGTGTTTTTTATAAATTTTGGTTTTTAGAACGGAAGAATTCCAATTACAGAGTATACTTCCGGCGAAAGGAACAAAATAGTTATGAGAAATGATATTTAGTTTATCATAAATCGTAAAGTTAGAGAAAAAAGTACAAAATAAGTTGAAATTTGAGCGAAGAGGTAGTAAAATGAAAATCAGTGGTATTATCTGCGAGTATAACCCTTTCCATAACGGACACATTTACCATATTGACCAGACAAGAAGAAACGGTGCTACACACATTGCAGCGGTCATGAGCGGTAATTTCGTCCAGCGTGGAGATGCTGCAATAATGGACAAGTTTGAACGTGCTAAGCTTGCTGTTCGTTCGGGAGCTGATCTTGTTATCGAACTTCCGGTACAATACTGTCTTTCGTCTGCTGAGAATTTTGCGGCAGGCGCAGTACATATCCTCGATTCGCTCGGGGTTGTGGATGAACTATCATTCGGAAGCGAGTGCGGTGATATTGTCAGACTCAGGAAAGCACTTGATGTAATCTCAGAAGCTGCCGCAACTCATTCCGAAGAGATAAAGCAGATAATGGAAAAGGGATACACTTATCCGAGAGCACTCACTTCGGTTGTGAACGGACTCGATCCGCGGGCAGGTGCTATAATCAGCGAACCTAACAATCTTCTTGCGATTGAGTATATGAAAGCCCTTGAAAAGAGCGTATCTGCGATCGAACCTTTTACAGTTAAGCGTCAGAGCGCATCGCACGACAGCGAAGTTCCTGATGACGAGTTCGCAAGCGCTTCCTATATAAGGAAAAAGATCATCGAGGAAAGAGATATTTCCTCAGTAAGGAGATACCTGCCGTTCATGTGGGCAGAGGAGATAGCCGCAGCTTATAAAAGCGGCAATATCGCTTCGCTGAAGCGTCTTGAAAGGGTGATGCTCTACAAGGTAAGATCATCCTCGCCGGAAGAGATAGCGGAAGTATATGACGTTGCTCAGGGACTTGAATACCGTATTGCCGGCGCGAAGTTTGCTGATTCACTTGAAGAGCTGCTTTTCACAGTAAAGAACAAGCGCTATACTATGGCGCGTATCAGGAGGATAATACTGTCGCTCCTGATAGGGATAAAAAAAGACGATCTGGATGTGCTTCCGCCTTATGGACGCATACTTGCGTTCAACGAGCGCGGAAGAGAGATCCTTGCTGCTTCAAAGAGCAAAGCAAGGATACCATTTGCAGTTTCGATAGCGAAGCTTGCTGAAACAAGTCCTGCGGCAAAAAGATTTGCCGAACTTGAGATAAGAGCCTCTGATATTTACGGACTTGCGCTTGGTGCGATCAATTCGGCGCAGAAAGATTACAGGGCTAAGATAATGATAGATATGGAGTAATACTTAATGATATTGAAATTGGCGAAATACCTCGCTTTGTGTACTGCTTTGACGCTGGTCATGTGCTCATGCGGTACGATAAACAGTGTTCCGGATTCGGATATACTGCAAAGCAAAATGGCTTCCGTGAACACAACAGAAGCTGTTACGGCTGCTGCTGAAACGGTCAGTGAGACAGTAACGGAAACTATTGCCGAACCGATTACCGAACAGTTTACCGTGGATATAAACAGGCATGAGTTCGAGACCTGTCCCGATAACTTTGAGATAGGCGGTGTAGAGGCTGTTTTGCAGGAACCTGAGCTGCCGACAGGCTGCGAGGTCACAGCGCTTACAACGCTGCTTAATTACCTCGGATTTGATGTTGATAAAGAAACTCTTGCTGATGACTTTATGCCGATAACTCTCATCGGCGAGGTCGTAATGGATGAGGCGTATGTCGGAAATCCGCATATTGACGGCTTCGGCTGCAATGCAAATGTAATTGTACAGACGGCAGACAGATATTTTGCTTCGTTGGATTCGCCGTGCTATGGAGTTGACCTCACCGGAACAGAATTTGATGATCTGCTCTATCAGGTAACAGACGGCAGACCGACTCTTACATGGACGACTATCAACCTTACATGGTGCAGAGACGAATATATGTGGACTGCCGGTAATGGCAGCGATTTCTATTTCAACCCCTTCCAGCACTGTGTTGTGCTTTATGGCTATGATAAGAACGCAAAAACAGTAAAAGTTGCCGATCCTCTCAAAGGAAATGTGGAATACGACATCGACAGATTCAGAACGATGTATGATATAATGGGCAAGCAGGCTGTGGTTATCTGCGGAGATTCTGAGACAGGCGGACATCATGTGACCTCTGATGCGGAACGTGCTGTAACTATGAAAACATACAATGAACTGATTTCCGAAAACGAAGAAATGATACCAGATCCTGCGGAAATTGAAGAGAATGAAGCGTCAGAAAAGGAAAGTTCGCCTTTAACTGAACCTTCTGCGAGGGTAGGAAGATGATAAAGGGGATTATTTTCGACCTTGACGGAACTCTTATAGATTCAATGAAGGTGTGGTTCGATGTCGACAGGAAGCTTCTGCGTGAAAACGGTATAACGACACCTTCTGAAAGCGTTTCGGAGAAGGTAAGAACGATGTCGATAGAGCAGTCATCACGCTTCTTTATTGAGGAGCTCGGTCTGAAGCTTACTCAGGAGCAGATAATTTCCCGGATAGAGGAGCTTGTCCGGATAGAGTATGAGCAGAACATACCTCTTAAACCGCACGTTGAGGAGATACTCGGTCACCTTGACGAAAAGGGTATACCCTACGGTATTGCAACAGCAACGTATAAAAGTCTTGCAGAGGCTGTGCTGAAACGTCTCGGGATATTTGAAAGGTTCAGATTCGTGCTGACAGATGTCGATTATCCGCGCGGAAAGCGATTTCCTGAGATTTTTCTCGGAGCAGCGGAAAGACTTGGCACTCTTCCGGAAGAAACTCTTGTTATCGAGGATTCTCTGCACTGTATCGAGACTGCGGTCAGGGCTGGATTCAGAACTGCTGCTGTATATGATGAGGTATCTGCTGCTGAAAGTGACGAGATAAAGCGTCTTGCGGACGTTTATGCGGATTCTCTTGCAGAGCTGCAAAACATCCTCGGCGATGAATTTGGTATATAAGGGACGATGATATGAAAAAAGTAATGGTTGGCATGAGCGGCGGAGTTGACAGCTCCGTGGCTGCAATGCTTCTGAGAGATCAGGGATACGAGGTAATGGGCGTAACCCTGAAACTCTTCTCGGACGAGGATATAGATCAGGCTCAGAAGGACGGCAAGACCTGCTGTGCCCTCAATGATGTCATGGACGCAAGGAGTGTTGCCTATAAGCTTGGTTTTGAGCACGTTGTATTCAATTTCAAGGATAATTTTCGTGAATACGTCATGAAAAACTTCTCCGACAGCTATCTTTGCGGCAGAACACCGAATCCGTGCATTGAGTGTAATCGTCATGTGAAGTTTGACAAAATGCTCAGACGTGCCCTTGAACTCGGATATGAGTATATAGCAACGGGGCACTATGCCGTCAATGAATACGATGAAGCTTCCGGACGCTGGCTTCTGAAACGTCCAAAGGACCGCAGCAAGGATCAGACCTATGTGCTGTATTCGCTCACTCAGGAGCAGCTTTCGCATACTATATTTCCGCTCGGCGGACTTGATAAAACTCAGGTGCGTGAGCTTGCCGGAAAGGTAGGGCTTATCAATTCGGAAAAGCCCGACAGTCAGGACATCTGCTTCGTTCCGGACGGCGATTACGCTGCCTTTATACGCCGCTTTACAGGTGCTGATGTGCCATGCGGAAATTTTGTGGACACTGAGGGAAAAGTTCTTGGCGAACACAAGGGCATCATAAATTATACGGTCGGACAGCGCAAGCATCTCGGCATATCACTCGGCAAGCCGGCTTACGTTGTAAGCAAGGATGTTGCATCAAATACAGTTACTCTCGGAGACGAGAAAGACCTCTATACGAAGTCGCTTATCGCTGATGATTTCAACCTCATATCAGTGCCGGAAATCACCGAGCCTATGCGGGTAACTGCGAAAACGAGGTATAGTCAGAAGGAGCAGCCGGCGACTGTGACTTATCTTGGCGAAGGAAAGTACAAGGTCGAGTTTGACGAGCCGCAGAGGGCAGTAACAAGCGGACAGGCTGTTGTCCTCTATGACGGGGATGTCGTAGTCGGCGGAGGAACGATAATATGATACTTTACCGACCAGTTGGTACTGCTGAACTGGAACTGATAATCCGCAGCGGATATAAGTGCTTTCCACCGCGCTTGCCTGAACAGCCGATATTTTACCCCGTTCTGAACGAGAAGTACGCTTGCGAAATAGCAGAAAAATGGAATGTAAAATCAGCGTCTGACCGCAGGGGCTATGTAACAAGGTTTGAGGTCGATGATGAGTATATCTCCGGTTTTGAAGTGCAGACCGTTGGCAGGAACTATCATCAGGAACTCTGGATACCGGCTGAGGAGCTTGAAAATTTCAACAAGCATATTGTCGGCAGTATAACAGTTATAAGCACATATACCGGAGAATAAACTATGGAATACAAATACGAAAAACTCACGGATAAAATATACGTCTGCGCCAGCACTGATCACCGCTTCGGCACGGACGCTTTTCTGCTGGCGGACTTTTCACAGTACCGTGCTAAGGACAAAGCCTGCGATCTCGGTACAGGCTGCGGCATAATACCGCTGATAATGCAGAAGCAGCGTCCGCCGCAGATAACCTATGCTGTGGACATTCAGGAGGGTGCGATCGAGCAGCTGAGACTTGGTCTTGAACGCAGCGAGACCAGCGGCATAGTACCGGTCTGCGCTGATCTGAAGGTACTGTGGGATGATGCTCCGCTCGGACAGCTTGATCTTGTGACCTGCAATCCGCCTTACAAGGCTGACAACGCCGGATTCCAGAGTGCCATAACAGCCCAGAGGATAGCGCGTCACGCAGAGGATAGCGCGTCACGAGATAATGTGCAATATTGACGACATCTGCCGCGCTGCCGGTAAGCTTCTGAAATTTGGCGGCAGACTATGTATGTGCAACCGTCCGGAACGTCTCAGCGATGTCATATTTGCAATGAAGAATAACGATATAGAGCCGAAAAGACTGCGAATGGTCTCCAAAAATCCGGAGGAAGCACCGTGGCTGTTCCTGATCGAGGGAAAGAAAGGTTCAAAGCCGTTCATGAAGATAGAACCCCAGCTTTACATTCGCAGCGGTGACGGCTTTTCAGATGAACTCCGGAAGATATACAACACAGGAAAGGAGAGCGTATGAGCGGTATACTTTACATTATCGGAACTCCGATCGGAAACATGGAGGACATTACTCTGCGTCAGCTGAGGATGCTTCAGGAACTCGATTTCATCTGCGCCGAGGACACCCGCGTGACCTTGAAGCTTCTCAACCGCTATGAGATAAAGAATCAGCTTGTAAGCTTTCATGAGCACAGCTCGCAGGCGGATGCTCAGCGTATAATCGACAGGATAATTGCAGGTGAAAGCTGCGGAGTTGTTACTGATGCAGGTATGCCTTGCATATCAGATCCGGGAGAAGTTCTTGTGAAGCTTTGCGCTGAAAACGGCATAGAGGTAAGAGTAGTTCCCGGACCAAGTGCGGTAGTATCAGCTGCGGCGCTATCCGGACTGAACACGCGCCGATTCACATTCGAGGGATTTCTGCCTGTGCCAAAGAAGGAGCGTTCCGAAAGGCTGGAGGCTCTCCGAAATGAAACAGGTGCAATGATATTTTACGAAGCACCTCATAAGTTGAAAACGACACTCTCAGACCTCGCCGGGGCATTCGGCAGCGGCAGGAGAATATCACTCTGCCGTGAGCTTACAAAGCTTCACGAAGAGGTGCTGAGACTTTCTCTCGGCGAGGCAGTTGATTATTATTCTGAGCATGAGCCAAAGGGCGAGTACGTGCTCGTGCTTGAGGGAAGCAGTGATACAGCCACAGAGGAAATGACTGTTGAGCAGGCGCTTGGACTTGTACGGAAGCTGGTCGATATGGGCGAAAGACCGGTCGATGCCTGTAAGGAAGTGGCAAAGGAACACGGGTTCAGGAAAAGTGACTTATATAATGCATACTGCAAAGAATAGTTGTTTTTAGAGGCGTTGGAAATTAGTTCAAAGAAAAAAATAAGTGAAAAGCTTGCAATTTCTTTCGTTATGTGGTATAATTATTGTCGGTTTTGTATATCTTCTATACAAACTGTGAATATATATAATTATATTCACCGCTGATCATTCAGCAGATAAGGAGGAATTTATGATTTGCGATCTGCATTGTCATACCAAGCTTTCGGATGGTTCGCTTGGTATTGAGGATATTATAGATCAGGCTAAACGTACCAATATCGACTGGCTCTCAATCACCGACCACGATACTATGGCATCTTTTTCACGCGCTGATGTGCTCGCGGAAAGAGCAGGTATAAAGATACTCCACGGCGTTGAACTTTCAGCTTGGGATAAGGAACGCAACAGCAAGGTTCACATACTCTGCTATGCTCCGCAGAAGCCTGACCGCCTTGAAGGTCTCTGCCTGAAGTGCTGTGAGATAAGAAAGCAGACTTCCAAGGAAATGATCGACAAGGTCATTGAAAAGTACCCGATCACGCTTGAAAGCATACTCAAGCACACAACGTCCTCAAAGAGTATTTTCAAGCAGCACATAATGAGAGCTCTTATCAGCTACGGCTATGCGCTCGAATTCTACGGCGACCTCGACAGAGAGCTTTTTAATCCTGAGAAAGGCAGCTGCTATGTTGAGCGTGAATATCCGGATGTAAACTTCGTTATCGACCTCATACATACCGCTAAGGGTGTTGCAGTTATGGCGCATCCGGCTCAGTACAACAATATGGAACTCCTCGAAGAACTTGCTCAGAAGGGCAAGATAGACGGTGTTGAGGTCGGACATCATTCCGCTGATGCTGATTACCGCAAAGACCTCGTTTCTATTGCGGAGAAGTATGATCTCATCCAGACTGGCGGTTCGGATTTCCACGGACTTTATAACGCTGTTCCTACTCACCTTGGCAGTGAAACTACTACTAAGGAGAACCTTGACAGGATCATAAAACTTGCATCAAAAATGTGATGAAGAACATTTATGGAGATAATGGGATTTTTACAGAAAGAGAATACTAAGATAATTCCGGCACTTATTTCGATTGTAATGCTGTTATTCTATGTTGTACCGATATTTCGGGGGATATTCAACCTCGGAAATGCTTTCGGCATAGCTGTTACAGCTGCGCTGACATTGGTTTTCGTCTTTTTCGGACGATTTACCGGACGTCTGAGAGCGTTGTGGAACGGCACCGCGGGCAGGACGTTTTTGTGTACGGCAGCTGTGCTGATAGTCCTGTTTGTGACGTATGCGGCGGTTGTGAGTGCCTTAATGGTAAGAGCTGCAAACGACACGCCCAAAACTGACGATACAACACTTGTCGTGCTTGGCTGCAAGGTCAAGAATGGTGCGCCCAGCCGTATGCTGAGAAAGCGGCTTGATAAGGCTTACGATTACCTTGCTGAGCATGAGAGCGTCAGCGTTGTGGTATCGGGCGGAAAAGGCAGCGATGAAGCGATAAGTGAAGCTGAATGTATGAAGACTTACCTCACAGAGCGCGGCATAGCGCCGGAGCGTGTCTACATGGAGGATCGCTCCGTGAATACTGAGGAGAATCTGAGATTTTCGCAGGAGATCATCATGAGGGAAGGTCTCAGTGATAATATCACTATCGTTACCGATGCTTATCACCAGTACCGTGCTGAAATGATCGCAAGGAAGCAGGGGATAAACGGATCATCAAACATATCAGCAGATACCTCATGGTATCTGGTTCCGACCTACTGGACGCGCGAACTGATAGGCATTGGTTATTATTATCTGAAATAGACGAAATATATTAAAAACACCTCACGGAGGGCAAATGCCTGTTCCATGAGGTGTTTTTTGCGTTATCAGGTATTAGTGAGACTGTTTATTAGTTTGAGAGTGAATTTTTGTATCAGCAGAGCATCGTTTGTGCTAATACCCGGTGTTCCGTCAACATTTGCGAGAAGCCTGCCTTTTTCGGTTATCCGGTCATCGCTCAGACCGTTCACATCGTATTTTTTAGGGTTGAGGCAGCACTGCATGACTATCACCACATCCGACATATCGACCTCTCCATCGCAGTTAGCATCTCCGGGAGGCAGGGGGTGGAGATCGGATACCTCAATAACGTTTGCAGCAGGGATAACAGTATCAATGTGGTCCTGAGCGGTTATTCGCAATGAATAGCTGCCCAGATCCTGTTCAGACGCAGCTTTTATTGTGTAGAACGTATCTGTTGCCCCCTCAATGGGAGAATCATCTTTGTACCACTGATAGGAAGCGTCATTGAAGAGCGGTGAATAAACATTTATAGTGTGACTGCTGCCGGATGTCAGGCGTATATCGTGCTTGGCGGTGTACACAGCGATACCGCTCGGAACAACTGCTGAAGCTGCGGTAATATCTCCGAGATCTATCCAGTTGTTGGCACTGTCCTGAAGGAAAAC
Organism: uncultured Ruminococcus sp.; assembly: GCA_900315755.1. Taxonomy (GTDB): domain Bacteria; phylum Bacillota; class Clostridia; order Oscillospirales; family Ruminococcaceae; genus Ruminococcus. The sequence continues at coordinate 10,221 of ONAI01000050.1, read as the reverse complement.
TCTCAGGTTATTGACGGTATCTCCGGCTTTGAGGTTATATGTGTTAAGCGTGACGCGGAATTCAACAATATTGCCGTTCCACTTGCAGTCGAAGTCTTCTTTTGAAGAGTGATTGAAATATACGAATCCGCCGGATTCATAATACAGCCAGTAACGTTCGTTGTCAAGCTGAGGGTTCACGAGACTGAGGTTATAGACAGGCGCTTGAGCAGTTTCCGGCATAGTGCTCATAACATAGAGGTATTTCTCATCTGCTTTAACGTAGATCGACTGACCTTTGCCGTTATCAGCTACCTTCATATCCTCAGTCCATTCATCTTTGCTTGTAATTTTGCCGTCGATGACGGTGCGCGGATCGGTGAGCAGATAGTCACATGAGCCGATACCGTTTCCGTTTTGGGTTATCTCATAAAGTGAATTATCACCGCTGAGGTTATCGGAATGCTTGATGCTGACAGTTCCGAGGTAATTAGCACCTAATTTAGCGTTCCACACGTCATTGTTTGCGAAACGTATCGAGCGCAGGGGAAGTTCCTCGAATTCATTTTTTGGAATTCCCATAGACTGATTGAGATACACCTTCCATTCACCGGGAGCAATGCTGTCCGGAATGTGCAGCTTTACAGAGTTGTCGATGACAGTGCGTGAATACCACTCATTGCAGTTTACATCCACCGGCACTTTTATATAAACGCCGTTATTTTCGAGAATTACACAGGTATGCGTATCAGGTACAGGATTAGCGAAGCCGGTATTCTCAACTTTAAAATGCAGGTCAAGTTCTCCGCCCTGAACTGTCTCTGGAGTGAGTTCCGATTGCCTAAGAACAAACCTGTAACCGATGTGATCGCGTATGAACTGAAAAACACTTTCGCCGTAATAAGCGGAGTTGTCAACATTTTCGGCATCGCACTTCTCATCGAAGGTGAAGTCTTTGTATTTCTGGAAAATATTGCTGTTTATATAGCTTAGATGTGTTTTGTACATCTCTTTTATGGAGTTCTCAGGGAGGTAGGTATCGAACTTGAAAGCGTATTCAAGGTTGCCTGAGAATTCTCCGCCGAAGTAGGTCTTATCAGTTACTGACGAGATCCAGTCGGTTTCGGTTTTTCGGTCGGAGTAAGTTCCGAGATCGGAATCGCTGCCCATATAGCCGTCGTCGTAGATGCCGACTCTTTTGCAGAGGATATTGTTTACAGGCTGATCCGCTGAAGATAAGGCAGCTGCATTTCTGAGCTCTTCATCCATTAGCTGAGAACGCTTTATTCCTACCCATTCGGCGAAGGTATCGGGAGTTCTTACGGTTATGGGGATATTATCGGGAACAGCTTTTATCAGTGCGTCAAGCAGCTTGGCTTTATCGGCTGGCTCAGTGTATTTACCGCCGTGCTGTTCGCCCCATTTGCCTACGAATCCGGATTCTATGAGACAGATGATGTCACGGTTGTCTTCGAGTATACGGCTTTCCTTGATCTGGTCTATGTGATCGAGTATCTTATCGAAAGATGCTGGTTCAGGATTGGCAGTACCTACGGCATCATAGCGGAAACGCATACCGACCATGGAGCCGTTTTTGCGGCAGTTATTGAGAGTCTGACGCCATGCATTGAAAAAAGTCTCATCAAGGTCGTAGTCCTCTTTGCCATTGATACCGCTTGAAAAAGCACCGATGTCAATAAAGAACAGCACGAAACTTCCGTGCGGATCATAGACTTCGGTACTGCCGGGCGCACAATTAGCCCATACTGTATTGGTATAACCGGCGGCAGGATTGGATATAGTACCGACAGTTTCTGTATAGTCGATGCCGCTGTCGGTCAGACCAGAAGCTTCAGCGATGCATTTTTCCGGAGCGTAAGGCATATTCAGAAGCATAGCAGAAGCGGCTAAAACAGCAGCAGTTCTTAGGCATTTGTTGAGCATAATTCCCACCTCACAGACATTTATTATCTATTACAATTATTGTAGCATACTATTTCTGAAATAGCAACAGATCAGGAAAATATACTGCTGACAAACTCACCAATTATGAATGTCCGGATTTGTAAAAGATGTAGAAATCGAGCGCAGATGTTAAAATATTATTGACAACAAGAACAAAAAATGTTAGAATTTATGGTAGTGAAAATCGTGAAACGATTAAACTAAGATCCTCTAACTGCACATCTGAGGATCGTGATTGGGTTTGTTCTATTATGTTGGGACAGTCAGAGCCTCCGCTTCAATGCCGGAGGTTTTTGATTTATATTGCAAAAAAGAGCCCCGGTCAGGAGGCTTATCTGACCGGGACTCGAGGTGGTTTCTGGGAAACATAGAGAATATTATTATATCATTAGTAACTTATCATTATCTATAACTCAAAATCAGAACTGAATATTTCGAGGGGGCAACCATTATTCAGCTTAATTTAACGGAAAAAGCGGGTTACCGAGCCTGAAAATATGTGCTTGGTAAACATATGCCACGTTTCCGCCAGAGGGGGCTCCCCTCATTCAGCTATTTCTGTAACAACTTCAACCTGAACCTCTGTTGCAGGCTCAACGTTTTCGAGCTCCTTAGGACCTTTGTGCTCATGTGGCTTAGGAGCTTCGGGCTTGTTGATCTCGTGCGGCTTAGGAGCTTCCGGAGCATTCTCAGCAGGCTTTGGAGGCTCTGGCTTTTCGTTCTCTTCAGGCTTTACAGGCGGCTCCGGAGGAGTTGGCATATTCTCAGCAGGCTCCGGCTTTGTAGGAGCTTCCGGCTTCTCAGGCTTTACAGCCTCTTCCGGCTTAACAGGTGGCTCTGGCTTGATCTTCTCGTTTTCCTTGTCCTTGACTCTGAGATCCTTAATGCAGAAATCGAACCATCCCTGCTTGGACTCTTCGTCCTTGAAGTTTGAATTATCAAAATCAAATGCCTTCTCTATCTCGTCCTTGATCTCCTTAGGACCAGCTGGCTTAGCAGGCTTTTCTTTCTCTTCTTCCTTTTCAGCAAGCTCAGGCTTTTCCGGCTTTTCCGGCTTTTCTGGCTTTTCAAGATCCTTGGCAGGAGCGGAAGGTGCTTCTATCTCAGTAGAAAGTTCAGGCTTTTCAGCGTCTTCGGAAACCTCAGGAGCATCAGCTTCAGTTTCTTCTGTATTTTCAGCTTCTGAAGCGATCTCATCAACAGCTACCGGCTTTTCAGCTGGCTTATCTTCTTTTGCAGCCTGATTGCTTGCGAAAGCGCTGACTCCTGTTGCAACTGAGAGGACTGATACTGCTGCGATTGCAGCGATTACTTGTTTTCTGCTTTTCATGATTAACGACTCCTTTTTAATAAAATATTCTTCTCCTTATCGGAGATAAATGCTTTATTGCATTCTGATAATAGAATACGCACCTGTATTTTCAAAAACGGGGTAGCGCGAGAATTTTTTTGAAAAAATTTGTAAAGAATCTTTTCCGGTGTTTTGCAAATCCGGTATTCGCAATCGCATATTGTATCAAAAACAGTAAAAGACGGCAGTATAAAGCTGATCCACACAGCTGACTGCCGTCTTTTACATATATATCATGGGATATTGGGGGCTTTGATATTTACTTCCGGATGCGGGAGCTCCTTGTTCAGAATACCGTTGGGAGTGATATTGATTTCCGAACGCTTGGGGATGGGTTCTTTATCCGGTTGTTTATCGTGCTTTGGCTCGTTGATCTTATCAGGTGCCGAAGGCGGTTCAGTATCGTGGTGAGGTTCGTGAGGAGGAGCAGCTGGTTCAGTTGCCTTTGGCTCTGATAAAGGAGGGGGTACGTTGTTATCGTCTGGCTTGACCGGAGGTTCAGCCGGTGCCGGAACATCAGCATTAGGTGCAGTAGGCGGTACGACCGCTTTATCGTTTCCGTCCGGGAGCGGTGCTCCATGCGGAGGCTCAGCGGGTTGAGGTGCAGCCGGTGCTGCCGGCGGTTTCTCAGGTACAGCCGGTGCTGGAGGGGCATCTGTGGTAACAGGATTCGTTGCAGATACAGACTTACGATCATCATATTCGTTCATACTGTGAACGCTTACCTTAAGATTATGCTTATTGATATTGTTATCGGAATCATCTGAGATCTCATCGTATTTATCAGTTTCGCCGTCTGAGACATATAGTGAAACAGTTTCGCCGTCTGAGAGGTATCCCTTGGATATACCGAGCTCAATTATCTCATTTGCGGCTGTGAGCTGATCCTTGCCCTTGGCGTTGTAATCCTTGATTATTTCTTCGCCGCGCTGATTACAGCTTTCTAACTTTATTACCTTGCCTTTTTTATTAATGGACATTTTTACGTCCGCCTCTGAAATAATAACAGTTGAGTAGGTCTTGTAATTGCTTGAATAATAGAGGTAGCCAGAGCCGATAAGAAGTGTAAGACAAGCTGCGATGCTCACGAATTTAGCGGTGATCATGATTTTTCTGCGTGAAGCATCTTCACTTCCTGATGACATCAGTACAGGATCGTTTATCGTGTCACCAACGTTATATCCGAGATTTGCAGCCGTTACGAAACGGGATTCCTCATCCATAAGTACAGCATATCCCTTGTGACATTCCATTACGATATATTTCATGATCTTTCACCGCCTTTCAGAACCTGCATTATATGTCCGCGCATTATCTCGTAACCGTTTGTGCATATAAGCAGTACAGCAACGAGGTAGCGCCGGTGTCTTTCGAGTGTTTTTCTTTCAACGCCTGCGCCCTCTGAAAGACGCGCAAGAGGAACTTTTTTAGTCCTCAGGAAATCTTCCAGAATATCGGGATTGTTACGCGCATAGTAAATAGCTTTCTGACATATCTCAAGAGTACGTCTCTGTTTCGGAGAGTTATCAGCAACGTCCGACATTGAAACTCCGAAATCATCCATCTGAGCCGATAACTCAGCGATCTCCTGCTGAGTAGCCTCACGTATCTCATTTTCGCGGTAGTCATCGTGTTCATCGCTGATCGAATCAATGAGGGAAGTGTCATCGTCATCAGCCTCATCAAGGGATATATGACCGCGGTTGCGTTTTTCTTTTCGGAAGTAGTCTATGAGGCGGTTTTTTATCTGAAGCGCTGCGAATTTCAGGAATGAACCACGCAGACGCGAGTAGTTTCTTATAGCCTCGTAGAACGCGAACATTGCGATACTCATTTCGTCATCGCTCTGATCTACCGGACGTTTCAGTATCTTTGCTGCTTCCGAACGAATGAAAGGCAGATAAGATTCTATGAGGTCATCAGCTGCATGGCTGTCGTTTTTAGCTTTATAAACTTTGGAAATGATCTGTTTAGCGTCAGACTCCATAGTTATCACCACCGTATTAATTATAGTATACGCAGGAAAATTTCCCAAAACGGGGTATGCACCCTCAATATTTATGATACCACATGAAATAAAATAAATCAAGCCGTTATGCTGCATAGTCCACAAGGATAAGTATAATAACAGGGACGCACTGTAAAGTGCGTCCCTGAAAATTAGATAGTATCAATAAGCTTTAGTGAGAATCTCTGAATAATGAGGGCATCGTTGAGGTTTACGCCATCTTTGCCGTCGACCTCGCTGTTGAGGAGTCCGAGCGGAGAGATACGGTCATCGCTTGTGCCGTCTTCGCCGTACTTCTTCGGATTCAGTGAAGCCTGCATTACCATTACTACATCGGACATATCAACATTACCGTCGCAGTTAGCATCGCCGCGTGTTATCTCAGGCTCGGTATTTTCGGCTAAATTATCGAAATCAAGCCACAGCTGAACGCATTTGTCATCCGGAGAGATCGCCGGTGAATCAGTATTCTGAGATTTCAGTTCACTTTCTGAAAGAGCCTTGCTGTAAACTCTGAACTCATAGAATTCAGCCTCTGAGCTTCTGTTTGTTTGCGGACAAGCACCAAGTGTCAGCGGATACTCAGAAGCAGCAACTCCATCAGTAGTTTTGATGTCCTGCTCGCCAAGTATCTTGCCGTCGCAGTAGACCTTTATAGTGTTGTTGTCGGCATCGTAGATACCGGCGAGCTGATGCTTAACGCCTATCCAGCCGTCAGTAGTGGAAATGTTGCATGAAAGCTGTCTCCATTCACCGCCGGCGCGTACAAAGAATACAAGGCGGTTATTTTCAGCTCTGAGAGCGAAAGCGTAATCGCCCTTGCCGGCGAACATATTGAACTGCGGATTGCCAGTCGGAACTGCATTTACTTCAACTGTGAATGAGTTCTTGCCTGATAATGACTTTTCAAGGTCGGTGCAGCGAGGTATTGAAACTGCGCCTGAAACAGCATTGCCTGAGGCAGTATTCTTGAATGAAGCGGAGGAAGTTACTGGAACAACGAGCGCATTATGGCTCTTATCCTGAACAGCGACACCGTCAGAACGGAGCTTAGCTGCTTTGCCTGTGATATTTGAACTGCTCAGAGAAGTTTCGACAGGAACGATAGTGTAGCTCCAGTTATAGGTGCGTGTTGAGGGCAGACGGTATTGATCGAGAGTTGCCTGACCGCAGGTTGCAGTACCTGTACCCATTGAACCGTAGTCAACGCTGAGCATAGTTTCTTTACGCGGAGAAAGCTTATAAACATGATCTGCTTTCTGGAGATCCGCCGGAGTAAAGTGGAGTGCGCTTGCTTCGACAGTACCGTCAGCAGCGATCATCAGCCCGTATCTGTTGGACTCGTCCTTGACAGAGATCCACTTAACATCAGTGAGGTTGCCGCAGTCATCAGCTTTCATATAAGGGTAGAACTGATCTGATACAGTGCTTTCCCATACGCCCTGTCTGCCGTTGGACTTTCTGTCGTTGAATGTCTCAACAGGGCCGTTGCCGTACCAGCTGAGCTGTTCGCTGCCGTCAGGAAGAGTCATGATAGAGCCGACCTTCAGGAAGTTTCCGAGCTTTGCACTTGTAGCGTCAACGTTCATATCTACATTGACATTGCCGTCCGGATAAACAGTGTAGGTGATGTCCACCTTGGTATATCCGGCTTTAGGGAGAACAGTATGTGCAACGATTATCTTCTGACCTTCAGCGCCGTCCGAGATGTCGATCTTTTCAGCTTTGATCTCATCAGCAGCGTGTTCCCATGTCTTGTCAAATACGTCCTTAGCGCCCCAGCCGGTATCATTTTCAACGTTGCCGCGCCAGAAGTTTGGCTTCGGACCTTCCGAGATGAGCAGATCGCCCTCATAGCTGTACATGGACATAAGTCCGCTCGACTTGCTTATAGAAAAGTTGAAATTCTTGCCGACAGTGATGTAAGCGCCGTTCTGTTCAGTGATATTCACTTCATCAGAACCGTGGTCGTATTTAGAATTGCTGCCCTGTCCGCTCAGAGGAGTCTGCCAGTAGGAGATCTCAGTACCGGCTGGTATGGTGCGGTTATCCTTCTTGGACTTTACAGATATATCGAGGTAGTATTCATCGCCTGAAAGACCGCCTGCCGGAGTTTTGAAAGGTACAGCAACAGTGCCTTTGGAAAGCGGAGCAACAGAAGCATCGTCAATAACTCCGTTCTGAACAGCTATACCGTTTTTGAGCACAGACCATTCTATGTTATACTCGTTAAGGTCGGAGAAGCTGCTTTCGTTGTAAACACCGATCTCATGGTTTGCGAGCTGATCCTGAGTTGCCGAGAACCAGAAGTTCTGGTACTGATAGCGTACCTCGGCGAGCTCAGGCTGTGCGGTCCTGTCAGGGGAAACGATACCGTTTTCGCAGAAGCTGTTATCGTTCGGATTATCGCCCCAGTCGCCGCCGTAAGCGAAATATTTGCCTTTGGATTCCTCCTGATAGAGGTTCTTGTGAGCGTAGCTTTCAGAGTAGTAGTCCCAGCCGCCGCCGACCTTGCTGAGGTCAACAGCTCTTGACTGGTCAGCCCAGTCCCAGATGAAACCGCCGAGCATATTGTCAGAACTGCGGACGACGTCCCAGTATTCCTTGAGCGCACCTACGGAATTACCCATAGCATGAACGTATTCGCACATAACATAAGGCATTTTGCCGACACCGGCGTTCTGACCGAGCCATTGAGAAGATGGGTACATATTGCTCTTCATGTCAACGCCCATAGCATCGCCCTGACCTTCACTGTGAACAGGTCTTGTAGGATCATTCTTCTTGAAGTACCATATCATGTCGCGGAACATACCTCCGGCAGCATTTGGATCGCCTGTGTAAGCCATTTCGTTTCCGATCGACCATGCTACGATAGAAGGATTGTTTTTCAGACGCTTGTAAGCGGTCTCTGTTCTGTCCATAGCGAGCTCGTAGAAGAGAGCCTTGGAGTCGTTATCGTCCATAAGAGCGTGGGACTCCATATTGGTCTCGCCCATAACGTACATACCGTATTTGTTACAGAGCCAGTATAGGTAGGAATCGTTGCTGTAATGGGATGTTCTTATTGCATTTATGTTGTTATTCTGCATGAGGCGGATGTCCTCATACATAGCCTCCTGAGTGCAGGCTTTGCCGTGGAACGGATCGGTATCGTGACGGTTTACGCCCTTGAACAGGAGTTTTTTGCCGTTGATAGTCATAGGTGACCAGTTTTTCGTAGTGACTTTATAATTCCAGTCGACCTCAGCGCGTGTGAAGCCGATCTCGCGGAAGCCAAGCTGAGTTGAAAGTATCTCGCGGACATTGCCTGAGCCGTCTTTGAGGGTAAGCACGAGCGCGTAGAGGTTGGGGTGCTCAGCTGACCACAGCTTGGGAGCGATGACCTTGGTGCTGATATGAGTACCGTCGGCGCTTACCTTTGCACTTGCGCCCTTGACGATAGCTTTGCCGGATTCATCGAAAACATCAGCCTCAACAGTCCAGCCGGAGGAAGCGTTCTTAACATCGCAGTATACGTCAAGCTGAGCATTGGTGAAGGTATCATCGAGGTCGGTGCGGACTGTATAGTCTGCTATCTGTGAATCAGGAGCGCTTACGAGGAAAACATCGCGGAAGATACCGCCGTCATAGATCATATCCTGATCCTCGAACCATGTGCCGTCGCAGAATTTATGTACCTCGACGGCAAGGGTATTTTCTCCGTCAACGAGGTAATCAGTAACGTCGAATCTGTGAGGACTGAATGTATCCTCGCTGTAACCGACCTGTTTGCCGTTGATGTAGACATAGTAAGCGGACTCAACACCGTCGAACTGGATATATACTCTTCTTCCGCTTTCAAGAATAGACTTGTCGGGAGTGAAGATCTTTCTGTAAAGTCCGACAGGGTTGTAATTAGTCGGAGCATTTGGCGCAGAAACATACATATCGTATTTGCTCTGGAACGGTTCGCGAATATTGGAATATATCGGGAAATCGAAGCCCTGACAGGTCCAGCTGTTCGGCAACTGAACAGTTTTCCAGCCATCGGCAGGATTTGTGTTATAGTAGCGTTCGAGCCAGCCGTTACCGAAAAATCCCTGCGATTTTTCAGCGTTCTGTACTACTGTAAGCTGCCAATCCTGACCTTTTCCTGTGAGCATTTGCAGATAATCTGAATCCTCACGGGAATTGTAGTCCCAAACTGCTTTCTGAGCAGCCTCGGAAGACTGATAGGGGATAGGGTTTACAGAGGCGGGTTCGCGATTTACTGCGAAAACGTCTTCGTTGCCGTTTTTGCCTGTATACTCCATGTGTGTGAATGAAGCGGCATTTGCAGCAGGTGCAGGAGGCATATATTCACCTACTGAGAGAGCAGCAACGAGTGTTGCTAAAATTGCAGAACCAAATTTTTTCATATCAATCACCTTTCTGTTCGTTAACAAACCGGGAATGTTGAGATTTTACCTAAAACGTAATCAGTATGCAGACGTATGTCCTCACTGTCGAGTTCGCCGCTTCCGTCGAGATCAGCAGCCGTGAATGAATCACACTCGCCTGAGACTACTGCGCGGCGGAGGATAATAGTATCGTATCCATTGACTTTTCCGTCGTTATTGAGATCGCCGTATACGACCTTGACTTCAGCACCGTTGAGCTTCCACCAGTTTATGTTGAAGAGATAGCCCTCGCCGCCCTTGAATACGAAGTAGAGATCGTGAGTTCCCGAAACGCTCTCGACAGGACAGTTCTGAGTAGCCCATTTCTGCCAGCCGCCGGTCGATGAGACATCAAGAGTACCGATAAGCTTGCCGTCGGGTGAATCTGTACGCACCTCGATAGAAGCAGCTGCACCGTTTGAACCGATACGGAAGTCAATGGAATTTACGCCGGTAAGGTCGATACTCTTGAAGCCGATGTAATCGCCGTCTTCGAT
>ONAI01000049.1 GCA_900315755.1 uncultured Ruminococcus sp. | reverse complement strand
GCACTGCATGAAACCAATGCTGCTGAAAGCAAATATAATGTGAATACTCTTGCTTTTTTCACAATTATCGCCTCTCTATCGAAACACTTCATTTACTTATGTACTATTTTGACAGAAAATCTGTCGATAATGCTTTCTGATTCATCAGTATTTTCTATCATGAACATATAGTGAACATCATATCCGAGATCAAGTATATGTTTGATGTAAACACCGTCATTAAACGAGATGTAGTTGTCGGCTTCCTTAGCTGATTCACTGCTTGTCTGAGCCTGTTCTGAACAGCCTGACATTGCTGCTGTAAGTAATAATCCTGTGCATAGAATCATTGCCTTTTCATTTTTTACACTCCTTTGTAATACTTATAGACGGTTGCGTATGGCATATTTATATAGCTTAGTATAAAAATATTATATCAGATTCAACAATAATTGTCAATATGTATATTTTAATGGTGACGTTATACAATCTGGATAGTGATTATGCATAATACCATATGTTGTGATATAATACGATTTCTTTTGGACAGAATATTCCAAGCAGTAATATCATTCAGATGTTTTATTTACTGTATATTACCTTTTGTAGAAAGCCATAATTATTCTATGCTATATTTGTGATATCCTACAATTATTGTTCTATACTAAAAATATTCATGATTTCTCAGTAAAAAAATACCACAATAAAAGCACAAATCTTAAACAAAGCAAAGAGATATCCATGACTATCAACAAGAACAATAACAACGGCAGCTTTTTTTAGAGATTGAAGAATGAAATAACTTAGTCGCTCGACCGATCAAGTTAGCGACCAAGATAAACAAGTCAGCGTGGAACAGAGTATTATTTGAACCTGTATTCAGTCAGGCACAATCATTTATTATCGATAATTTACAAGCGATCATTGATCATCATTATAGTCGCGTATAAGCTTTGATTATGTCATCAATTCTGTATAGCTTACACAGCACAGTGCCTGTGCCCCCTTCCACGGGGGCACTCGTTTTACTCGTTCACTTTTGTTTTACTCGTTCACTTTTTACAGAAGGCTTGATCTGCTTTCGCTGACGGCACTGTCATCAATTCTGTATAGTTTATACATGATACAGGAATGCTTAACGGACAGACTGCTGTTGCAGCAGGAAAATCTCCAATGTGGGTCTCGCAGGCTGATAAATATGTTATGACGGTATGATTTTCGGCAGATACCGAAAGGACAAGTTACAAAATAAGATATGATAATGTAAACTCTGATTTTAGCGGTTTTATAAAATGTAATGCCCCGAAGCAGTTGAAATGCTTCGGGGCAAAATTTCTACATGGGTATCTCGTATACTTTTACGATGTTTTTATTTCTGATATTTAGCTTTATCCATTTCGCGGATCGCAGCACGGCGGATCTTACCGCTGCCGACTGTCTTCGGGAGCTCTTCAACGAATTCTATAACTCGTGGATACTTGTAAGGTGCAGTTCTGTTCTTTACGTAGTCCTTGATCTCCTGAACCAAAGCATCAGAACCTGTTGTTCCCTTAGTGAGAACAATCGTTGCCTTTACGACCTGACCTCTTATCTCGTCAGGAACACCTGTGACTGCACATTCAAGCACATATGGCAATTCCATAAGTACGCTTTCAATCTCGAATGGTCCGATGCGGTAGCCTGAGGACTTGATAACATCATCGACACGTCCGACATACCAGAAGTAGCCGTCCTCGTCTACCCATGCAGTATCGCCTGTATGGTAGTAGCCCTCACGCCATGTTTCGGCGGTGTTTTCTTCGTCACCATAGTAGCATAGTGCAAGTCCGGGAACGCCGTAGCCTTTGGCACTGCTGTCTTTGAGCTTTATGCAGATCTCACCTGTTTCGCCGACACCTGCGGGAGTGCCGTCAGGCAGGAGCACCTGCACATCGTACTGAGGATTTGGCTTGCCCATGCTGCCCGGTTTAGGTTCCATACCTACTACATTTGCGATCGAGAGAGTTGTCTCTGTCTGACCGAAGCCCTCCATAAGTTTTATGCCGGTTGCACGGTAGAACTGGTGGAATACCTCCGGGTTGAGAGCCTCACCAGCGATGCAGGCATATTTCAGTGATGAAAGGTCATACTTTGAAAGGTCTTCCTTGATAAAGAAGCGATACATAGTCGGGGGCGCACAGAAGCTTGTAACATTGTACTTTTTGAACATAGGAAGAATATCATCAGCGTGGAAACGGTCGAAGTCGTAAACGAATACAGCAGCCTCACACATCCACTGACCGTAGAGCTTGCCCCAGAGAGCCTTGCCCCAGCCGGTATCCGAGATCGTGAAGTGCAGTCCGTTCGGATCGGCATTCTGCCAGTAACGTGCGGTTACATAGTGACCGAGCGGATACTGATAGCTGTGGAGTACAAGCTTAGGATTGCCGGAAGTACCTGAACTGAAAAAGATGAGCATAGGATCAGTTCCGCAGGGAGTATCAGCAGTACGCTCGAAATGAGTGCTGTAAGCGGGGAGCTCCTCATTGAAGTCATGCCAGCCCTCACGCTGACCGTTTACAATTACCTTTGTTTTGAGTGTAGGAGAAACGGTGCAGGCTTTGTCTACTTCAGCTGCCACATCGCCGTCAGAAGTGCAGACGATCGCTGATACCTCAGCTGAATTGAAGCGGTATTCAAGGTCGTGTTCCTTGAGCATATTTGAAGCGGGGATAACCAGTGCGCCGATACGGTGCAGAGCGATGATCGAGAACCAGAACTGATAATGGCGCTTCAGGATAAGCATAACGCGGTCGCCCTTTTTGATACCGAGTGACTTGAAATAGTTTGCAGTCTGGCAGGAATATTTCTTTATGTCCTTGAATGTGAAGCGGCGTTCGTTGTAGTTAACATCAACATAGATCATAGCGGTCTTATCGGGACACTTCTCAGCCATTGCGTCAACAATATCATAAGCAAAGTTGAACTTATCCTGATTTTCAAAATTGACCGCGCTGAGTATTCCGGCGTCATTGGTCTCACACTTTACAAATTTCTCAGCGACCGGGTGAAGAAGACCGGCTTTGTCAACATTTGTAAGGTGGTGTTCGGCAACGTGCTCATGGTATTCGGACATACCGGTAGTGCCTTTCGGAGGCATAACGAAAGCGTATATCTCGCAGTCCTCGCCGCCGAGTGCGACCTCATCGTGAGGCATGGAGCTGTCATAATAAATACAGTCGCCTTCGTGGAGAATCTCAGTATGCGAGCCGACTGTCATACGCAGTGTTCCTTTGAGAACGATGTCCATTTCCTGACCTGCGTGACTTGCCATATGAAGCGGCTGTGACAAGGCTTCCTCGGAGTAGGGGATAACAACATGGAATGGCTCGACAGCTTTATTTTTGAACTTTGAAGCAAGTCTGTTGTAAGCAAAGCCCTTTCTGCGGACGATTGGAACACCTTCGCCTTTTCTTGTAACTGTATACCCGCTCAGCTCAGGACTGCTGCCTTCAAGAAGCTCAGTAATATCAACATTAAAGGTATTTGCACATTTGTAGATGAACGTAAAGCTGAAGTCCTGCTCACCGGCTTCGAGCTTTTTGTATTCTTCCACGGAAGAATCAGTTATTGCGGACATCTCCTCAACAGAGATACCGAGGTCCTCTCGCAGACTTGCGATTCGCTCTGCTACTTCTTTGATCTTAACTTCTGCATTCTGTAATTTTGTCATTTCGTTCATAACAGTCTCTCCTTAAATAAATATGTGCTGGTAATGAAACGCACGCTGAGAACTACTGCCGGTGCTCTGGACACCGGGAAAATAAAAAACTCGTCTCAAAGAATTGATCTTTGAGACGAGTATCATGATCTGATTACCCGCGGTACCACTCAAATTGTGCCGCTATTGCGTAACACCACTTCAGACTCCAGCAAGTCCTATTCATTGACGCAGAATCACGGGAACGCTTACTGAAAGATTTCAGCATTCCGGCTCAGAAGGGATACATAGCATTGCATATCACCGGCTCACACCAGCCGTTTTTGAAAATTTTCTTTTTTAAATAAAAGCATCTGTTCCGTGTCTGTCACAGTGAGGCTCTGAATATTTCGGCAATATCCTTCTCTGTGAGAGGTGCCCATGCATTTTCGAGTCCTTCGTTTTCAGCAACATGATGTGCCATTTCGTCAATGCGTTTTTCGTCGATACCGACCTCGCGGAGCGTCATAGGTATTCCTATGGACTTGAAATAGTCATACGTAGCCTGAATTGCTTTTTCGGCTATTTCAAAGCTATCAAGACTGCTGTCGATGCCAAACACATTCACACCGTATTTGGCGAAGCGTCCTACGGTTTTATCGCTGAGGATGTGCTTCATCCAGCGCGGCGTGATGATCGCAAGACCTTCGCCGTGAGTTATGTCATAATAAGCGGAAAGTGCGTGTTCCATACCATGACACGGCCAGCCGGAATGGCTGTTGCCGAGAGAATAGATGCCGTTGCAGCCATAAGTGCAGGCGAGCATCATTTCTGCTCTTGCGGTATAATCCTCCGGGCTTTCAAGGCATTTTTTCGCATTTATCATCAGGCTTTTAAGTCCCGCTTCCATGAAGCCGTCGTTTAGAAGTGTGGAATCCTCGCAGAAATACTGTTCCATAATATGGTTCATAGCATCAGCACAGCCTGCCGCTGTCTGATTTTTAGGTACAGTGAAAGTATACTTAGGATCAAGAAATGACACGACCGGATAAAGCAGTTCGTCCATATATCCTATCTTGTCGTTTGTATCTGTTCGGGAAATGACACCGCCGCAGTCGTATTCACTGCCGGTTGCTGCAAGAGTGATTATATCTACGATCGGAAGCGCTGCCTGAGCCTTGACTTTGTATGAGATCAGGTCCCACGGATCACCGTCGTATTTTGCGCCTGCCGCGATCGCCTTTGAACAGTCGAGAACGCTTCCGCCGCCGACTGAAAGTATAACGTCAATATCATGTTCCTTGCAGAGCTTTACGCCGTCCAGTACGCTCGGGTCATATTTTGGATTCGGCTGGATGTCGGAAAGCTCAATGATCTCGAAACCGGAAAGCAGCTCTTTCACTTTGTCGTAGAGCCCGATCTTCTTGATACTTCCGCCGCCGTATGTGAGCAGGACCTTTTTACCGATCGCTCTCATGACTTCGGGAAGCTTCCTGATACAGCCATCACCGAAGATAAGTCTGGTTGGTGTCATGTAATCAAAATTTTGCATAGTGGTTTTACCTCCTTGATCTTGTGTTTTAAATAAACAGAATTGAGAAATGTAAAAACAGCTCCCTGGAGTTGTTTATGAACTTTCAGGGAGCATTGCTGTACCTTTACGAATCGAAGAACTGCTGACCGTCATCTGTTACGAGACGTTCAGTCTTAGGATACTCAAATATTTTTGGGTTATCGGAATTTGAAGCGAGGTAATCTGCATATTTTGCAGCATACCACTTTGCCATAGGAAGATTGTGCATGAGGTAATTTCCGCAGTTTTTCTCCTCGGCGCCGGGAACGATCTTGGCATCATTGACTGATCGGAAGGCTTTCAGCAGAAGTCCGTGGATCTCCTGCGGAGCGTGGTCGCCTTTGAGAATGAGGTAAAAACCGGTCAGGCAGCCCATAGGACCCCAGTAAATGATCTCATCTTTCCAATCCGGATCATTTCTGAGAAAGGTTGCAATGATATGTTCGAGCGAGTGCATCGCAGCAACGTCAATAGCCGGTTCTTTGTTAGGAGTTGTGACTCTTACGTCATAGGTAGTTATCGTGCTGTTATTGATCGTGTCTACACGGCTAACAAATATGCCCGGAACGATTTTTGTATGGTCAATCGAAAAGCTTGGGATAAGTTTCATGGTTTTATTCCTTTCCTGGATTTTTTTGTGCTGACAGAAGCAATATGCTCTGAAATGAAGTCATATGATATTATACCACAAATGGTCAAGTTAAATGTTGACTAAAAATTAATTAGATAAAAAAGTAGCTTATAATATCTGTATGTCTGTGATAGTATCATTTGATAAAGAATGATACAGGATAAGCGGCGGCAGGGATGACTATAAGTACGACAAGAACACCAATACCTATTACTGCAAATAACACGCCGGCTGTGCGGCTGACTGCTTTTACATTTGCAGGATCATGTCCCTTTTTCAATGCGAATATCAGCAATGCAAACAGTATAAGTCCGGCAATACTTATCACTGCACATTTATAGAACATGACCGGAGTATAGTGCAGGTGTATGTCAGCATCATCATTTCCGAGTTCAAGAGCCATGAAAGCGCCGTTCATTACAGGGGTGAGTTCAGCGGAAGAGCCGTTGATCTCAGCCTTCCAGTCCTTATCGTATTCGATAGGTATAAAGACATAGCGTCCATTTGGCGAATCAACTTTCATATCAAGGTCGTAATCGTGAGCGCTTACGTCATATGCCGAGACATTCTCTAATGAATCGCAAAGCTTTTCAAGCTTTTTCAGATCCATAACTCCGAAATATACATCAGAAACATCTGCATCAGTAGAAACAGCGGATATTCTTATAGTTTCATTTTTGTAAGTTCCGAGCAGAACGCTTCCGTTTGTGTTTTTCTGAGGGTAACGGTTTAGTTCGACCTTGCCGTAGCATGGTATGTAGTAAGGTTCACCGTTTATGTTTATATCCATAGAGGATTCGAGCAGTTTATTTTCATCCTTGCTGCTTCTGTCGTCTTCGCTGCGTTTACCCTTCCAGATATAAAGGCAGGATTCATTCGGTATAGTGATAGTGCCTGTATGAGGATAGATGAAAAGGATATTGGTCTTCATCTCACATTTTGCATCATCGAGAATGTCTGAGTATCTGTATACAGTGAAGAGGTCGTCATTGTCGCCCGTAAGAGCCTTATAAAGCTTGTTCTGGTAATCGAAAGTGTTGGCAGGCTCACTGTTTGAAGCCTCAATGAAATCTTCATTGGTAAGAAGTCCGAAGGGGAGTGTGTATTTGCAGTCGTACATTACAGCACTGGGAGTTTTTTCAGGAGCTGTGTAAAGCTCCTTGCTGACATGATCCTCAACAGAAGGCATTGAAAATGCCTTTTTTACATTCAGAAGAGCATCCGTGAAAGCTGTTCCGCCGTTATCGAACTGGTAGATATACGACTTTGAATAACCGAGATCACGCATTGTTTTTGAATAGTCATATGATGCATCGTTTGACCAGTCTGCTAAGGTAGGAGTGCCGAGCACCATGCCGTAGTTTGCGAATACTGTCATTGATGCCTGCTTGACACGGGATACATTATCCTTAGGAAGGTCATAGTTGTTTTTTAAATAGATCGGGAACTCGTTTGTGAATTTGGATTCGCTCGGAGCTAAAAGTCCATAGCCTGCGGCAGCTGACTGTATTACAGCAATTGAAAGTATAAATACAGTGCGGAATTTTTTCCCGCATATGCCGAATGCAATAACAGCGGCTATTACTCCCGGGATAAGTGCAAATTTATACAGAGTATATATATCAAGATCTGCGATGCCGATATTCTTCATCTGGAAAGCCATAACGCCGATAGCGGTAACAGATATAAATGATATAAGTAGTACCGAGCTCTCCTTGAAACGGTCGAACAAAGCAACACGCGGCTTTATCGGCTGCTCCTTGTCGGAGGCAAGCACGAAGTATCTTGCGAGGATGTCTCCGGCAGTGAAAGTCAGAACAAAGGCGAAACGGTAAGGGAAGTGCATATAAGATCCGAGATGCCATATGAGGTTCGTGCTCTCAAAAATTATCGGCATTATCAGAAGAGCAATAAGGTATATGTGAAGCTTTGTACGTCCTTCAATGGGCTTTTTGCTTTTTCTGAACATGATAACAGTGATAATGAGGGCTGCAATACCTGCCTCTGCACCGAAAAGCATAAACAGCTTCTGCGGATCAAAGTCTCCGTGACGCACAAGTATCAGCTTTGAGTAGGTACTGTCGTTGTAGTCCACGCGGTTTGAAGAAGAGAGCTTCAGCGCACTGGGGATAGAAAATGCAGCTGAGATAAGCACAGCTATGAATGTTGATATGCCAAGTCTCGCACAGGTGCGGCAGCGCTGTTCTTTGTCCTTGAATTCAAAAATAAGAACTCCCAGCGAATAGAGTATGATATATATGAATATCATCGAGCTGATATAGTAGTTTATTGATATGGTAAGCGCTGCGATCGCGGTGTATGCGATCACCTTGCCGTTTTTGAGAAGTCTGTCAAGCGACAGCATGAGCAGCGGCAGAATGATAACTATGTCGATGAAGAAGATGTTCGTGTAATACTGAAGATCGTATCCGCTGAACGTATAAAGGATTGAAACAGCGATAGTTACAAGAGGATGCGGATCATGAGTCTTCTTAGTGTAAACTGCCATCGTAAGCGAAGCCAGCATGAATTTGGCTATTATCACAAAGGACATGAATTCCATTATGTAATCACGCTTTGCAAAATAAAACAGAAGATTCGTCGGACTGAAAACATAGCATGAATAATTTGCCATGAAGCTTTCAGAAGAACCATTCAGCCAGTTGTAGAAAACAGGCGCGTTTCCGTGCAGGACATCGTAAGTTCTCGTATAAAGAGGGATATACTGTGCATTCATGTCATAATAAGGCGTGAGCCTGTCACCGAATGGGTAAACTCCCTTGACGATGAATATTACACATAGAATAAGGAGCGTTATTGCAGGTGCAATAAAATACTCCTTGCTGCGTTTTATGTATTTCATTGTGATCTCCTTAACCCAAAGTGTATATGATAGTTCCTGCGATTATCAGCAGAAGCGCAAGCAGTTTGCGCTTAGTAGGCTTTTCACTGAAAAAGAAATATCCGAATAACGTTATGTATATATAGCCTGATGTTTCAAGGACTGCTCCGGCAGAGAGGTCAATGCTGCGATAGGCGAGTATAGAAAGAAGAGTAGCTGCAAAGAACATTGCATATGCAGTTATGACGATCGGATTCAGGTATTCCCTTATTCGTGAGGAATACTTCTTGCCTGCCGATTTTTTCAGCATTACCTGAGATACTGAACTGATAAAAGTACCGAGCAGGATAGGCCATCCATTCATGCTGTATCATCCTTTCTTTGTCCGCCTCCGGTAAAGTATATCAGCAGTCCGGCAAAGACGAGGATTATTCCGGCGATTTTGGGAAGAGTTATCCTTTCATGGAATATTACTGTTCCCCAGATGAGTCCCCAGATAACGGCAGCGGCTTTTGCGGAATAAGCTGCCGTCAGTTCAACTCGTTTTATGATCTGCTGCCAGCCTATCGCGTAGACGAAAAGTGCAGCTATCATAAGTGCATAGAACATACAGAATTTAAGGCTGAGGAATCTGTGCTGCGAGGCAAGCTTTGAGAATATGCCTGCACAGGCGTAAACAGCTACCATGAACTGCAAAGCGGCATATGTAAATAAACTGTTTTTTTTCATTATCGCACCAGTTACTTTTTAAAGAAATCAAGGGTGGTCTGAATGACCTTATCCCTGTCATCAGGTGAAATACCGAAATACATCGGCAGACGCACAAGACGTTCGCTTTCGCGGGTAGTATACTCATCTATACCGCTGAAGCGTCCGTACTTTCTTCCGGCAGGAGCTGAATGCAGCGGAACATAGTGGAAAACTGCACAGATCTCATTATCCTTCATATACTTTATGAAACGTGTTCTTTCGTCAAGATCCCTGAGTTTAAGGTAGAACATATGAGCATTGTGGATACAGTGTTCCGGAATGTGCTGAAGCTCTATATCTCCGCGGTCTGCGATAGGCTTCAGGGCTTCGAGGTAAGCGTTATATGTAGTCATACGATCATTGTAGATCTCATCAGCGTGGTCAAGCTGAGCGTAAAGGTAAGCGGCGTTTATGTCGCTTGGAAGGTAGCTGTCTCCGAAGTCTACCCATGTGTATTTATCGACCTCTCCGCGGAAGAATTTTGAACGGTTAGTGCCCTTTTCACGCAGGACCTCAGCGCGTTCCATGTAAGCGTCATTGTTGACGAGTATCGCGCCGCCTTCGCCCATTGAGTAATTTTTGGTCTCATGGAAGGAATAACAGCCGAAATCACCGATAGTACCGAGTGATTTGCCCTTGTAGCTGCTCATCACTCCCTGAGCAGCATCTTCAATGACGAGAAGATTATATTTCCTTGCGATACTCATTATGGTATCCATTTCGCACGAGGTTCCGGCATAGTGTACCGCAACGATAGCGCGTGTATGCTCTGTTATAGCGGCTTCGATCTTGTTCTCATCAATGTTCATGGTATCAGGACGTATATCGCAGAATACCAGACTTGCACCGCCGAGTATCATAGAAGTGGCAGTGCTTGAAAAAGTGAAGCTTGGAAGTATTACTTCATCGCCCGGCTTGAAACCGCTTAAAATAGCAGCCATATCAAGAGCGCTTGAGCAGCTTGTTGTCAGGAGTATTTTTGGAGCGTTGAAGCGTTCCTCGAGCCATTTTGTACATAGTTTTGTGAATTTTCCGTCGCCGCCTATTTTGTGACTGAAAACTGATTCGCGTATGTATTCCATTTCATCGCCGGTGAATGGAGGAGTGTTGAAAGGTATCATATTATCACCTTATTATATCAAAAATTATGATGCCCGTATGCGGGCGATTTTAATGCTGACCTGCCGGAGCAGCAATGCTCAGGATTTGAGAAGATTCCTGAATTGTATCGGTGTAATACCGGCAGACGCACTGAACTGTCTGAGAAAGTATTTACTGTCGAGATAACCGCATTTTTCCGAGATCTCCATAACGCTGAGAGTAGTAGTAGAAAGCTGATACTTTGCTTTTGCGATACGTGCGGAAATGCAGTCCTTATGGAAGCTTGAACCGAAGCACTGCTTGTAAATGCTGCGGAAATAGCCGGTGCTTCCCGAAAAACGTTTATGGAGCTCTGTCGTATCGAATGTCTCGATAGGGTTCATGTAGACATAATTGCGTATTTCTGAAAGCTGGTTATAGTGGCTTGTGAGTCTTCTTTCAGAGATGGAGCTTATAAGTCTGTCTGCCTTTTCGCTGCATATCCTGATAATATCAGCGAAAGAACTGTCACTGCATTTTTCGGCAGTGCAGATGAACGAATCCATGCCGAAGTTTTCCATATATTTTCTATGCTGGATGAGTATTGACGCAAGACAATCGGAAAGAGTATCCGGCGAAGCGTTGCTCTGAACAAGACAGATGAAAGTGTTATCGCTTATTCTTCCGCAGACATCGTGATTTCCGCAGAATTTGCTTATTGCTTTTGAAGCATCAAGGATAGCATCAATGCGTTTATCGTTAGATAATTGAGACGAAGATTCCTCGAAAAGGCAAACCTTCAGCAATACCATGTAGAGCTCCTTGTCTCCGTGAACAACAGCGGAATTATAGGCTTTTTTGATCCCTTGTGAATTGAACATACCAGTAAGCGTATCGCGCTGCTCTGAAAGGTTCTGACACTTGCTGAGGTACTGTATATCGTTCTTCATCCGCAGAAATTCAAGACTGTTGGAAACAGTTTTTATCCAGTTGCGGAAAATATCATCGTAGGTATCCGGTTCATCATATCTGAGAATTATAAAGCCAAGCGGATGACTTCCGAAGTAAAGCGGATCAAAGTAATAGACTGAGGGTTCGGAATGGAGCGCAAAGAACGAAGCGAAGTCGTATTTGCTGATTTCAAGAGGTGTGCTTTCAGCCCACGGTACTATCTGGCGGCAGGTCATAATATCAGAAGCAGGGGAATTTGTATCATACCAGTTTGAATACAGACAGAGTATGATGCTTGCTGTATTTCTGAGAAGCCAGTGGAAGCTTCCGAGAGTTGCAGAAAACTCTTCAAGATTTCTGCTCAGAGTCAGCTCCTGGTCGAGGGAGCTGTAAAGATTCCAGAATTCGTAGTCCTTTTTCGCTTTCAGCAGGTCGAGCTCCTGATAGAACTGTGTATTATCTCTTCCGCACGGACAGCTGTCACCTTTGATAAGAGTACCTGACGGCGGGAGGAACTCATAGTCGAGATTGAAACATAGTTTTTCGTGGATTATGTGTATAGCGGAACGTCCGAGCTCGGCACGGTTGCGCTGATAAGTGGTAAGGAGCGGTGAATAAAGGGTGCGCTTATCAATGTATTCATAGCCTACTACTGCTATCTGATCCGGAACTGAAATATTATTGCGTACAAATACGTCAAGAACGCCGAAAGCCATATAGTCGTTGGCGCATATCAGAGCCTGAGGCATGGGGAGTTCTCCGCGGATATACTTTTCTGCGAGTTCCTTTCCTGAATTCATCCAGAAATCACCAAAATGTATTTTTGATTCATCTACTGGCATACCATGTTTTTTCAGAGCTTTGCGGTAGCCCTCTGCACGTTTGTGAGAAACATCAACGTAGTCATATCCGGTAAGCAGATCAATAGAGGTATAACCGTGTTCTTCGATAAGGTGAGAGGTGATCTCCTCGGTGTCATTTTCGTCGCTTGTATTTATGGATCTGAATACGAAAGGCTTGAATTCATCGTGAAGAGAACCCACAGAGATAATAGGTATATCGCGTCTTGCGAGATATGAAGCGACTTTTTTTCTCAGTGTCTCATTTACGAAAGATTCCGAGATTATGATAATAGCGCTTATATCTTCGGACAGTATCAGATCATACACCTCATTTTCGCTGAACATCGGACTATCCTCGTTCTGCGTATTGAAAACGTTTGTGATAACAGCTGTATCGTAACCGAGTTTTTGCGCTTGTTCGACTATACCTTTCAGTATCTGGCGCTGTTCGATACAATTGGCTTCGGCGGCAACAACGCCGATTATAGGGCGTTTAGCTCTGTTCATTAATATTCCCCTTAACTTAAATAATCCGTGATCCGCGATCCGGAATCATGTAGAAGTGATAAAAGACTTCGTGTATAAGTATATACTTATTATAAAATATACATAGCGTGATGTCAATAATATTTGTCTGAAAAACTCAAAAATTGATGAAAAAGCTGTCGCTCTTGATTTTGTTTAGGGTGTGTGATATAATTAATGTGTCATCAATAAACGATGTCAAGCGGGTATTGCCCTGAGCTTCATTCGGGGAACACAGATTCTTTTATCAGTTGAAATTTTAGCTAAGGAGAGTTCGGCTGTACGCCGGATCATTCAGCAATATGGAACTTGAGATCACCAACAGGATATTCAGAAACGAAAAATACAGAAAGCTTGTCGCAGAGCTGGCAGAACTTGAAAAAGACCGCCGATTCTGCCGCCATGATATTGAGCATTTCTTTGATGTTGCAAGGATCATGATGATACTTTGTACCCGGAGGAAAGTTGAGATCAGCGAGGATATTGTGTATTCAGCTGCGCTTCTCCATGATCTCGGAAGGATACAGGAGATAACTGCCGGTATCCCGCATGAAATGGCAGGTCAGATCACAGCTGCCGGTATACTCGCGGATGTTGATTGTCCTGAGGATATGGCGGAAAAGATAATAAGCCTGATCGCAAATCACCGCCGCAAGGATAATCCGGAGGCTTCACCTGAACAGCTCTTTTTTACAGCTGATAAAAGATCACGCAAATGCTTTTTGTGCAAAGCCTGCGATGAGTGTAACTGGGTTAGAAAAAACATGGAAATAGAGGTATAAAAATGATAATAGGGAACAAGGAATTCGATACGGAAAATAAATGCTATATAATGGGAATACTTAACGTTAC
This sequence comes from uncultured Ruminococcus sp., assembly GCA_900315755.1. Taxonomy (GTDB): domain Bacteria; phylum Bacillota; class Clostridia; order Oscillospirales; family Ruminococcaceae; genus Ruminococcus. The sequence continues at coordinate 4,348 of ONAI01000049.1, read as the reverse complement.
TCCGGATTCTTTTTCGGACGGGGGAAAGTACAACACAGTTGAGGCTGCCCTCAGACACGCCGAGGAAATGATAAACGAGGGTGCTGACATCATCGACATCGGCGGTGAATCCACACGTCCGGGCTTTACGCGCATTACTGATGAGGAAGAGATAAGCAGAGTTGTTCCTGCGATCGAAGCAGTAAAAAAGAATTTCGACATCCCGATCTCAATAGATACATACAAATTTGCCGTTGCAAAGGAAGCTGTAAGTGCCGGTGCTGATCTGATAAACGACATCTGCGGACTTAAACATGATAACGGTGAAATGGCTCAGCTTATTGCAGAGAGCGGACTTCCGTGCTGTCTCATGCACAACCGCGATGACCAGAACTATAAGGTGTTCATGGATGATCTCCTCGATGATCTCCGCGGTACACTTGACATAGCTGCGAAAGCAGGCATCGGCAGGGATAAGATAATTCTCGATCCGGGTATCGGTTTTGCAAAATCACTTGAAAACAATCTTGAAGCAATCGACAAGCTTGATCGTCTGGTAAATGAGTTCGGATACCCTGTTCTGCTCGGAACTTCAAGAAAATCAGTTATCGGGCTTACTCTTGATCTTCCGAAGGATGAACGTACAGAAGGTACTGTTGCTACGACAGTTATCGGAGTTATGAAGGGAGCGGCATTTGTAAGAGTACACGATGTCAGGGAGAATCTTCGTGCAGTCAGGATGACCGAGGCTGTGATGAAAGGATATAAGCGTGGATAAGATAATTATTGAGGATCTTAAGATTTTCGCTCACCACGGCGTTTTTGAACACGAGAATATCAACGGACAGTATTTTTTTCTGAATGCGGCTCTTTATGTTGAAACTGAAAAAGCCGGTATGCGTGACGACTTGTCGTGCTCGGTTGATTATGGCAAGGTCTGTGAACTGCTTGGAAAGGTAATGACCGACAATGTGTTCAAGCTCATTGAGACAGCCGCTCAGACAGCCGCTGAGGCTATACTGAGAGAATACAGCCTTGTAAAAGCTGTTGATATTGAAGTGAGAAAGCCGGACGCTCCTATCGAAATGGACTTCCGTTCGGTATCTGTAAAGATACACCGCGGCTGGCACAGAGCTGTCATTGCACTTGGATCAAATATGGGCGACAGTAGGGGATATATTGAGAAAGCGGTCGAGCAGATAGTTGCCTCGCCGCAGATAAGGAATGTCCGCTGTTCGGAACTCATCGTAACTAAGCCTTACGGCTATACAGCACAGGACGATTTCCTCAACGGCGCAGTGTACTGTGAGACGATGCTTTCACCGCATGGACTTCTTGAATTCATGCAGTCTGTTGAGAACGCTGCCGACCGTAAGAGGGAGATACACTGGGGACCTCGCACCCTCGATCTTGACCTCATTTTCTACGATCAGGAGATAATTGCGGATGCTGATCTTATCGTGCCGCATCCGGATATGCATAACCGTACATTCGTGCTTGAACCGGTCGTACAGCTCGTGCCTTACTACCGTCACCCTATACTTGGCATGACAGTAACACAGCTGCTCGAAAGGCTGAAAAAGAAATGATATGTATTATTGCAGCGGTAGCTGCTAATGGCGTTATCGGAGCAGGCGGCAGGATACCGTGGAGAATTCCTGAGGATATGGCTTATTTCCGCAGGATCACTATGGGCGGAGCAGTCGTGATGGGCAGGCTCACTTATGAAAGTATAGGCAGACCGCTGCCCGGACGCTTGAATATTGTCGTTACACGCAGCAAAAAAGTATACGGAGACGGTATTGTCACGGCTGGAAGTCTGCCGGAAGCGATAGCAATTGCCGAAAGAGCAGGGAAGGATGTGTTTATCTGCGGCGGAGGATCTGTTTACCGTGAAGGACTTGCATTCGCTGAGAGACTGTATATTACTGAGCTCCGTGATGAGTACGCGGGAGATGTGCGTTTTCCGGAGTTTGACCATAGAGAGTACCGCCTTGTCGGACGTGAGGATCATTCCGGTCTCGGCTTTTCATTTTGCATATATGATAGAAAATAATAAGTCCCGGAGCGTCTGATCGCATCGGGACTTTATAATTATAGTTCCATTTGCAGCTGCAAGGTGTGCTGCCGGTGGATTTTCAGCGATATACCTGTCGAGTAGTTCTGCGGCAGTGTGTTTGTCAATACCTGTAACATCTGATTATTGCTCATACAAACAGATTATGATAGTATTATAGAACAGTAATTGAAGTAATCAAGAGGATGATGAGAAATGAGACTTATATCAATTGTATTAGCACTTGCTAACAAAAGCTTGTCACTATTTTAACGTTTCGTCTTGATTAAAAATGGGTTTTGTAGTATAATATTAGAGTATGCAAGGAAAGTTTTCCCGCTGCCTAAAAACCGAAAGGAGTATTTATAATGATTTATTCGCACGAAGTTGAAACAATGTGCCCTATCGCTCAGGGCGTTGCTCACGGCGCTGCTCCCATCCCAGAGGAAGCTAAGTGGGTGAAAGCTAAGGAGATCAAGGATATTTCCGGATTTACACACGGTATTGGCTGGTGTGCTCCTCAGCAGGGTACTTGTAAGCTTACTCTCAATGTTAAGGAAGGCGTTATTCAGGAAGCTCTCGTTGAGACTATCGGCTGCTCTGGTATGACTCACTCTGCTGCTATGGCTGCTGAGATCCTCCCTGGCAGAACTATCCTCGAGGCTCTTAATACTGACCTCGTTTGTGACGCTATCAATACTGCTATGAGAGAACTCTTCCTTCAGATCGTTTACGGTCGTTCACAGTCTGCTTTCTCTGAGGGCGGTCTTGTTGTCGGTGCAGGTCTTGAAGATCTCGGTAAGGGTCTCCGTTCACAGGTAGGTACTACTTATGGTACACTCGCAAAGGGTCCTCGTTACCTCGAACTCACTGACGGTTATATCACTGGTATCGCTCTTAATGAGGATAATGAGATCATCGGCTATAAGTTCGTAAACTTCGGCAAGATGATGGACTTCATCAAGGCTGGCGATGATGCTAATACTGCTTTTGAGAAGGCTCAGGGACAGTACGGCAGAGTTGCTGATGCTGCTAAGATCGTTGATCCAAGAAAAGAATAAGGAGGACTTATAACAATGGCTTTATTTGAATCATATGAGAGAAGAGAAAAGCAGATCCTTGCTGTTATAAAGGAATATGGCATCAACTCTATCGAAGAGTGCGCTGATGTCTGCAAGGCTAAGGGCCTTGATATATACAAACTCGTTGAAGGCATCCAGCCTATCTGCTTCGAGAACGCTAAGTGGGCTTACACAGTAGGCTGCGCTATCGCTATCAAGAAGGGTTGCACAAGAGCTGCTGACGCTGCTGCTGCAATCGGTGAAGGCCTCCAGGCATTCTGCATCCCAGGTTCTGTTGCTGACCAGCGTAAGGTTGGTCTCGGTCACGGTAACCTCGGTAAGATGCTCCTCGAAGAGGATACAGAGTGCTTCGCATTCCTCGCAGGTCACGAGTCATTTGCTGCTGCTGAGGGTGCTATCGGTATCGCTGAGAAGGCTAACAAGGTTCGTCAGAAGCCCCTCCGCGTTATCCTCAACGGTCTTGGTAAGGATGCTGCTCAGATCATCGCTCGTATCAACGGCTTTACTTATATCGAAACTGAAATGGACTACGCTACCGGCGAAGTTAAGGAAGTTTTCCGCAAGGCTTACTCAGACGGTCTCCGTGCAAAGGTTAACTGCTACGGTGCTAACGACGTAAGAGAAGGCGTTGCTATCATGTGGAAGGAAAATGTTGACGTTTCTATCACAGGTAACTCAACTAACCCGACTCGTTTCCAGCATCCTGTTGCAGGTACTTACAAGAAGGAGCGAGTTGACGCTGGCAAGAAGTACTTCTCAGTTGCTTCAGGCGGCGGTACAGGACGTACTCTCCACCCAGATAATATGGCTGCTGGTCCTGCTTCATACGGTATGACTGATACTCTCGGACGTATGCACTCAGATGCTCAGTTCGCAGGTTCTTCTTCTGTTCCTGCTCACGTTGAGATGATGGGACTTATCGGTATGGGCAACAACCCGATGGTCGGTGCAACAGTTGCTTGTGCAGTTGCTGTTGAAGAGGCTATGAAGTAATAGCTTTTCGGCTATAATACGATAAAAATCGAAATCCTGACAAATCTTATGGTTTGTCAGGATTTTACTATTATTTGAAACGTCAACGTGATTTGTCACCCATTTGTCACCCTAAGTTTATTGTGGGTGACGGCTCCACTTGCTGCTGCTCAGGCTGCAATAAGCGAAAAGAAGTAATTTGGAAATATACTCAGATTGGCTATTTTACGCTGAATCTGGACGATGCTAAAGAATATCT
>ONAI01000077.1 GCA_900315755.1 uncultured Ruminococcus sp. | reverse complement strand
ACGTCCGTAACGACAGTGCCGATACTCGCATCAATATTATAAGGCTTGTCGATCATACGATTCATTTTTTCAAGCTGTTCCAGAAAAGCTGATTCAAGCGGTTCAATATCTCCCATGCCGGTAGCAGCACCGAAAATAATAAACTCATCTCCGCCAAATCTTGCACATATCCTGCCATTCTTACTGCAGCTCAGTATTACTGAAGCAAGCTTCTGAAGTGCAAAATCACCTTCCTTATGACCATAGCTGTCATTGATACTTTTCAGTCCATCCATATCAATGAATGAGATAAGTATAGGCAGACCTTCTCGTTCACACTTTTTGTAAATATCCTCAGTATTTTTGATAAAGCCATTACGATTATATATCCCGCACAGAGGATCAACAACATAAAGCTTATTAAGTTCATCAATAACGCTGTTAAGATATATAAGCTTGCGTATATTTTCTATCGAGTTGCTTATATTCATCAGCATTGAATGGCAAAGCAGACTCTTATACGGAAAACTGCCATTGGAAATAATACAGTATCCAAGACATCTCGCACGGAAATGAAGCGGAAAAATATAACTTACATTACCGCCGGTAGTAAAGGGTTTCGGAAAAATATCCTCAGAATTGAAAGAATCTACCGAAGAGATCTTACCTTTGCTCCATATCATAGGAGAACTCATTTTTGGAGTATATCCATTAATATGGTAATTGTTTATACTTGATGAAGACAATTCATCAGAAAATGCGCCTTCCCAATCAGAACAAAGACACATACAAAACTGATCGCAATCGGTTTCACGAAAGTACTTTCCGACTATACTTACATTCGCATCTTTACTTTCCGTATCAGCAAGCTCTGAAGTCATGCGGTTAAGAAGTGAAATATCAGTGCGGCATTTTTCAAGCACCTTGAACGTACTCTTTTTGTATGTCCGCATATCATCATGATCGTCTCTCAAGCATCCGCAGCTCTCAGAAAAAACAGCCTCAGATTTCAGTACGATGTTATTATCGAAGACCTCGCCGCCAATAAGCTTAACAAGCTGCTCACACGCTTTATAACCAGCATCAAACAAAGGTCTTGAAACCGTAGTGAGGGAAGGACAGTAGTGGCTTGCATAATAAGTATTATCAAAACCAGTTACAATAACATCTCTTGGAATAACATAGCCGTGATCCTCAAGTGTAACAACAGCCGCAAGAGCCATAGCATCGTTAGCGCAGATTATAGCATCAGGCATAGGCAAACCGCTGGAAAGTATATTTTCTACGCTTCTGACACCGTCTATTGCTCTGAATTCACCGAAATAAACACGTCTCTCATCAATTTCGATGTTGTTTTCCTTCATCACCTGAATAAAAGCCTCATATCTGTCAAGTGCCTCAGGATTTGCAAGAGGACCGGATACATAATTAATGTTCCTCGCATTATGTACTTTTATGACGTGCCTTACAATATCACGCATAGCAGCAGAATTATCAATACTTATGTTATAGAATTCATTATAGTCATCGCAATCAAGAACTACAACAGGAATATTTGCGCACTTAGCTTTATCAACTATCTTTTTCTTTTCGACAGGATCATTGATAGTATTAGTAAGAAGTATTGCACCATCATATTTATCATAGTTGACAAGCTCATAAATGTTGTATTCACCGATGTCATACAAACTGCTTGTCATAACTCCGCCGAATGCTGAAAAATAAGAAACATTCACATTATAACGCTTTGCACTGTCGTTAATGCCTTCAATAACACTACCCTGATACTCTTCGTCGATTCCCGCAACAAGAACAGCTATTTCTATTATCTTTTCAGCTGACAATTATTATCTCACTCCAATCTATTATTAATTTCATAATTACGTACATTATTCACACATAGTAATTATATCACAAAACAGCAGCAAAATCAATACATTTTTGAACAAAATATTATAAATTAATTTTATAAGCAAATGTATCCAGCAGATATTAAAGAGATACCGCGGACAAAAGTTCCATAATTCTGCAGCGTTTTTGGCAGTATCAGCCGTAAACGGCAAGTCTTGACAACTAAAAAAAATAAGTGTAAAATAAGTATGTATATCGTAAATTATACAACCATATCACATTGGAGGTTAATATGGATCAGAATAACAGGCCGCAAGGAAGAGAAAAAAACGTCACAGATGGCGGAAAAGGAATACATAAAAGGGGAGAAGGTCTCGGAACTGGTAAGGTCGGTAATAAAGACTACTCCGGACAAGCTTCGTCCGGCAAAAATGTTAAACGCGCAGCTGCCGGCGGAGGCGGCGGACTTGTTATGATAATCATTGTCCTGCTCATGATCTTCAAAGGCGGCGACCTCGGCAGTATGCTCGGCGGAAGCAGCGGTGATTCCGGAGCAGACCAGTGGATAGGAAACAGCAGTAATACCAGCGGATATTCAGCAAACTCGGAAACAAGTGCTGATACCTCAGTTGCTGAAGGTTCACGCGCTAAATATACCGTTCTGAAAGGCAATAATCAGGATAAGATAACACTAATGGTATATATGTGCGGAACAGACCTTGAATCAAAATATGGCATGGCTTCCTCAGATATGGAGGAAATGCGTCAGGCAAGTGAATCATTCGGAGATTCACTTAATATTATCATATACACAGGCGGCTGTAACAACTGGAAAACAAAGGGGATCAGTTCATCTGTAAATCAGATCTATCAGATAAAAAACGGAAGTCTTACAAAGCTTGTATCCGATGACGGCGATAAGCCTATGACTTCACCTGAAAACCTTACATCATTTATAAAATATTGCAGCAGCAATTTTCCTGCAAACAGAAATGACCTAATATTATGGGATCACGGCGGCGGTTCAATAAGCGGATATGGTTATGACGAAAAGCATAAGCGCAGCGCTTCTTCAATGGATCTTGCTGGTATTAATAAAGCACTCAAAAACGCCGGAGTCAAATTTGATTTCATCGGTTTCGATGCTTGCCTTATGGCAACTGCTGAAAATGCTCTGATGCTCAGCGAACACGCAGATTACCTGATCGCTTCGGAAGAAACAGAACCCGGAATCGGTTGGTACTATACTAACTGGCTGAAGGCTCTTGGAAGCAATACTTCGCTGCCTACGCTCGATACCGGCAAGAGCATAATCGACGATTTCGTTGTTGAGTGCTCAAAAAAATGCAAAGGTCAGAAGACTACACTCTCAATAATCGACCTTGCTGAATTCTCAAATACTGTTCCGGATAAACTTCTGTCTTTCTCAAAATCTATCAGCGGAAAAATCGAAGCTGAGGAATACAAACAGCTCTCAGACGCAAGATACTCAACAAGAGAATTCGCTGAGAGTTCCAGAATAGATCAGGTCGATCTTGTAAACCTTGCTGAGAATATCGGCACTCCGGAAGCCAAAGAACTCATTGATGTACTGAAAAAATCAATAAAGTATAACCGTACATCATCCAACATGACAAATGCTTACGGCGTTTCTATCTATTTCCCGTACAAAAGAACCTCTTATGTTGACTCTGCCTGCGATATTTACGACAGCATAGGCATGGACGACAACTATTCAAAGTGCATACGTCAGTTTGCAAAGCTTGAAACAAGCGGACAGATCGCTGCCGGCGGAAGCACATCGCCAATCGGTTCACTGTTCGGAAGTCTTGGTTCATCATCTTCATCAGGAAGCGCTGAGGTTATTGGACAGCTTCTGACATCATTCCTCGGCGGCACTTCAGACAGAAGCATTGACGGTCTCGACCGCGATAACACAAGCTTCATGTCAGAAGGCGACAACACTGATGCTGCTGATTATATTTCCGATCACTATTTTGATGCTTCAAACCTTATCTGGGAAGAAAACGACGGAAAGTACACTATGGAACTCTCCGATTCTCAGTGGGATATGATACACAGTATCGACATGAATATGTTCTATGATGACGGCAGCGGCTATCTCGATCTTGGTATAGACAACGTTTTCACTATCGATGATGATACACTCATTGCCGATACAGACAGAACATGGGTAGCCGTAAACGGTCAGCCAGTAGCTTACTACCACACAGACACTATCAAGAACGATGAAGGAAAAACGGTCAACATGGGCTATGTTCCGGCACTTCTGAACGGAATCAGAGTTAAACTCATAATCGTATTTGAGGGCAAAGAAGGCTATATAGCCGGCGCTGCACCTGACTACGTAAGCGGCGAAACTGACACTATCGCAAAGAACACATCCGAGCTTCAGGTTGGTGATAAGCTTGATTTCATCTGTGACTACTACTCCTACGATAAAGAGTATCAGGATACTTACATGATAGGTGATACCATGACAGTAACTGACAATATGAAGATCACAAATGTTGATGTCGGCAGCGGCAAAGTCCTTATCACATACCTCTTCACTGACTTATACAATCAGGAGTACTGGTCTGAGGCGATAAATAAGTAAACAAAACCGGAATCTGATCTGTTTTCCATAGCAAATGAGTAAATTACCGGACCTTAAATCAAGGTCCGGTAATTTTATACAATAATTTCACAGGCTCACTTATGTCACTATATTCAAGTAAAAATATAAAATTAATTATTTGCTGCAATTTTTCTATTGACAAATCCTAAGTTTCATAGTATAATATTACTGTTGTCGAGGTGTGGCTCAGTTTGGTAGAGTACTACGTTCGGGACGTAGGGGCCGCAGGTTCAAATCCTGTCACCTCGACCAACTCAAAGTTTGCGCCCCCATATACGGGGGCGCTCGTTTTTTCTCACTTTCTTTTTACAAAAAATTACTCTGTTTTACGCTCAAAGCAAGGAGAGATAGAATTGAAAAATCTGACAACAAGGTAATAATTGCAATAGTTGCAGCGCTTATATTCATTCTTGCGGTCTCGCTGCTCATAATATTCAAAAATACCGGCAGCAGCAAAGACAGTGCCTCAGGCAGCGCAACTACTTCAACTACGACCGTATCAACTGATACAACAGTAACAGCAGCTGAAACGACCTCAGCAACAACCGTTGAAATTACAGATGCACAGATCGTTACTGAGGAAATCGCTCCTGTAACAGAAGAGGAGACAACGCCTCCGGTTACAGAACCTCCTGTGCAGATTCAGACCGAAGCACCCACACCTGTACAGCAGCAGGTAACAGAACCAGTTTACGTACCTCCTGTAACAGAGCCAGTTTATGTACCACCAGTTGAGCAGCCAGTTTACACACCACCAGTAGAGACACCAACACAACCACCAGCAGTAGTAACACCTCCTTCCGATGATGGTGGCAATCCATTTTCTAATGGGCACACAAGTGGCGGCGATGCAGGTAAGGATTGGGGTGACCACCTCAACTGGCAGGATTAAAAACACATAAATCATTAAATAAGTGAGTACATTTTGTACTCACTTATTTTTATACATTCATTTTATTCGTTTCTCCGGCATTGCTGCAATCAGCAGGCTTCATATGTCTGTGCAAATATATCTCCACGTATGATATAGAGATCGTTTTCGTCATTTGCTGGATGTGCTAAATAATCCCCGATGTTACCATACATATAATGCTCCTGATCCCAGAGAGAATAGAGCTTCGTAAAATTATTCAGCTTCACAGCAAGGATCTCACTGTTTCCGGACGCCTTGCACCCGCGCAGATATTCCGCAAACTGTATGATTGTTTTATTCTGACCGATCCGTGCAGAAGGCGGATAATAATATCCAGACACATCCGGTGCTCCTTCACATCTGACATATTTTTTCTCGAATTTCTCACGCGTTATGGGATAAACCTCTCCGATAACACCGATCATCAGATAGATGTCCGGATCCGGCGTCACAGTCATATCGCCCTCCAGCATACGAATGTGGATATCCTCTCCGTCCGGCGAGAGTACATCTGTCGGAACATAGCCCAGAACGACCTCCTTTTTCCGGAAGCGTTCTGCACCGGAAAAATCGGGATGATCACTGCCAGCGAAAATGACATCGGGCTTTGTAAAGAAATCGCGGATACGGTCGGCAATAAAAGGCATTATCTCCTTCGGCAACGAGCTTTGATAGTCGATGCAGCCGCCTGCTTTGTTATCATGTCCGCCGCCTCCGCCGTATCCGTAGGTAATAAATGCGGCAAGATCCGGCGCCTTGACAGAATCTGTGCAGGTACGGACGGAAATCTTGTACCCGGTATGATACGGACAGCAAACAACACAGTCCGAAACCATATCGACCTGAATCAGTGTATCGGAGATTATGCCGAGGAGATTCGGGTCACAGTTGTCTGCAATGGTATATGCACTATGCTGCTTCGGAAGAGAGTTATCATACGATACTACGGAGTTGTCAGGATGCGGGTAGTATTTGCAAGCACTGAGCGCCTTGCCTATAATGCTGAGCTCCTCCTCAGTCAGATTGGTATTCATAAGCAGCCGGATGAGCGCTTTGTCATAGTTTGCGGCATCGCGGAGCTCACGGTCCATCGGCTCACTGATCTCCGAAAGTCCGATCGTGTCCATATACAAGCCGTAGTAGAGCGCAGTTGCAATGTTCTGTTCCTCGTTGAGGTCAAAGCCTACCTCCTTGAACAGCTCATAGATAACAGCCGCACAGCTTCCGTAATTCTCCTTAATAACTGAATGTTCCGGGACAGTCTTTCCCTTCGGGAGACGGTGGTGGTCGATGACAATGACGTTTTCAGCCGCAAAGCTGCCGACATTTCCCTCTCCGTAAAAGCAGTCAACTGTGACCAGAAGCTGAGGCAGAGTGCCGTTTTCGTTCAGGTTTTTGACATGGCTGACCTGAATACCGAGCTTGTTAAGCATGATGAGCATATTCGGCTTGCTGATCTCGCGTTCTCCTGCATAAATAAAGCGAGGCTTTTTTCCGTTTTTTTCAAGATAACGGCAAAGCGAAAATCCTGAAGCAATTGCATCGGCATCGGGATTGTGATGCACCTGAATGACAATATCATCATAGTGAAGCAAATGCTTCAGCAGCGGTTCATATTTCATAAGAATGTATACTCCTTTTCAAATGTTGCATTATGACCTGTGCTGTTAAAACAACGTTTCTTGTATCTTTATTCTATCATATTTATGCCGTAAATTTACGGCTCGGTAGCCCACAAATTCCGCTAAGGGAAGCACTCTAAAACTGCGGCTTTTTATTATACAGTGAATAAAAGCTTGGAATAAGAGGGGAGAGGCCATTTGTCTTCGCTGACATTAGTTTCTGTCTCGTCAACAACAGCACGTAAAGTCTGCATCTGAGCAAATACCTCATCGCGGTAAAAGCGAGCCATTGGAAGACCTTCTTCTTTATCCTGAGCAGCGATGACCTTCTCTTCAAGAGCGGAGGTCTCCTTATAAATAGCCTGTGTAAGAGTTGAAAGCTTACCGGCAAGTTCCTTTTCAAGTGAAGGATCAATTCCGAGAGCCTGCTTAGCATTTCCCGTATCGCTAATCTCCTTTGTATAACTGATGCAGGCAGGGAGAATGTTTCTCTTAACGAGTTCAAGCATTGTAAGGGCCTCAATATTGAGTACCTTGCTGTAATTTTCAAGAAGCACTTCAGTACGTGCTTTGAGCTCAGCCTCTGTATACACTTTGAACTTCTCAAAAAGTGCAACACTCTTAGGAGTGATGTACTCAGGAAGAGCATCCGGAGTAGAAACAAGATTCGGCAGTTTTCTTACATTTACAGCTTCATTGAGCCACTCTTCAGAATAGCCGTTGCCATTGTAAATGATAGCCTTGTGTTCCTTGATGATCTTTGCAAGAAGCTTCTTAAGGTCGTTAGTGAAATCCTGAGAGCCTTCAAGTTCATCTGCGATCTGAGAGAGTTCTTCGGCAACGATAGTGTTGATTATAGTATTGGTACATGAGATCGAATCAGCAGAGCCAAGCATACGGAACTCGAATTTATTACCTGTAAATGCAAACGGAGATGTACGGTTGCGGTCGGTTGTATCCTTCGGGAAATCAGGGAGAACGTCAACACCGATCTCAAACGTCTTATCATCAGTATAGCGGAATTTCTCGCCGACCTCTAAAGCGTCGATAACTCCCTGAAGCTCTGTACCGATAAATACGGAAACGATAGCAGGAGGAGCTTCATTTGCACCAAGTCTGTGATCGTTGCCGGCAGATGCTGCGGAGAGTCTCAGCAGGGGAGCATACTCATGAACGCCCTTGATTATAGCACAGAGGAATGTAAGAAACTGGAGATTATCCTGTGGACAGTCGCCCGGATCAAGAAGATTCTGACCGTCATTTGAAGACATCGACCAGTTATTATGCTTACCTGAACCGTTTACGCCTGCAAACGGCTTTTCGTGAAGGAGACAGTACAGACCATGCTTTATTGCGACCTTCTTCATTATTTCCATAGTAAGCTGGTTATGATCGGCAGCTATATTTGTATTTGTAAACACAGGGGCAAGCTCATGCTGTGCCGGAGCGACTTCATTGTGCTTGGTCTTAGCGTAGATTCCGAGCTTCCAGAGTTCCTCATCAAGATCCTTCATATAATCAGAAACTCTCTGCTTTATATTACCGTAATAATGATCTTCAAGCTCCTGTCCCTTAGGCGGCTTTGCGCCAAAGAGAGTACGTCCGGTAATAACAAGGTCTTCACGCGCATCATAGTATTTCTTGTCAACAAGGAAGTATTCCTGCTCAGGACCTACTGTCGTAATAACTCTTGTAGCAGTTGTATTACCAAATAACCTTAATATACGCAGAGCCTGTTCACTGAGGACTTCCATAGATCTCAGAAGTGGAGTTTTTTTGTCAAGAGTTTCGCCGGTATAAGATGTAAAGGCAGTAGGAATATAAAGAGAACCATCCTTTACGAAAGCATTTGAGGTAGGATCCCATGCAGTATAGCCTCTTGCCTCAAAAGTTGAACGAAGTCCGCCAGATGGGAAAGATGAAGCATCAGCTTCACCCTTGATGAGTTCCTTGCCTGAGAATTCGAGGAGAATGCCGCCTCTTTCAGCAGGATTCAGAAAAGCATCATGTTTTTCAGCGGTAACACCTGTCATAGGCTGAAACCAATGAGTATAGTGAGTTGCACCTTTTTCAATAGCCCATTCTTTCATTGCGTGAGCAACTACACCTGCGATCTCAGGATCAAGCGGGCATCCAAGCTTCTTAGTCTTGCGGACAGCCCTGTAAACATCCTTCGGCAGCCTTACACGCATTACTTTATCGCTGAAAACATTGCAGCCAAAGAAATCAGCTACATTCTTAGAAACAGGAACATCTGACATAGAATTATATCCTCCTTAAAAAAATAAAGACATTCCGACTGTAAAAAACAACTATACAACCGAAACGCCATTGTTTCATTGATATTCTATTATCATACAAATATTATATTACACTACAACTCAGGATTTGTCAAGTTAATAGAGCAAGTTTATATCTATTGGCAAAAACTGACAAATAACAAATTGATTACTTGTCGAAATTAACAACAATTTACTTAATATAGTCGATCAGTTTACCGAGACATGATTCAAAGCAAGTACCGTACCAGGTTTCTTCAAAATAAGGCAATGTAGCCTCGATACAGTCAAGTGTATACTTCACGGATATATCAAGAGCCTGCTGGAGATTTTTTCCAAGGGTGATAGCTCCCGTAAAAACACTCGCAAAAATATCACCGGTGCCGTGAACAGTATGATCTATGCTCTTGCCGAAGGAATAATAGTACTTATTATTAATAGAATCATAAGCTGCTGCACCTTGAAAATCATTATCAAAATGTACACCTGTAAGCAATGGAGTCTGACAGCCAAGTTCTGCAAGCTTTTTCAAAACATCCTCAACATAGCACTTATCATAATTATCAGTATAAGGTATATCTAACAAAAATGATACTTCCGTCATATTAGGCATTATATAATCTGCTTTACGGCAAAGACTTCTCATTTTAGTTACAAGTTCGTCAGTGATCCCAGCATAAAGTGAACCACCGTCACCAAGAACCGGATCAACTACTATAAAATTATCATCACTACCAAACCTATCAAAAAAATCAGATACTATCTGAACCTGTTCAGCTGAGCCAAGATATCCTGTATAAAGCGCGTCAAATTTTAGATCAAGAGTTTTCCAGTGATCTGAGATCTTAGGAATATCATCGGTCAATTCATGAAATGTATATCCACTAAAACCGCTGCCGGTATGAGTTGACAAAACAGCAGTTGGTATAACAGCTGTCTCAATACCCATTACTGATATTATAGGCAGCGCAACTGTAAGTGAACACTTGCCAAAACAAGAGATGTCCTGAACCGATACAATTCTTTTCATTAATAATCATTCTTTCTTTTTATCAGAATAAACATTATGATTATACACTATTTAATGGATTATGTCAAGCAGTTGCGTTCATAATATTTAATTATAACTGTAAATAGTTAAGATTAATCTTGTATTATCATAGAAATAGTGATATAATTATTATACTGATCATAATGAAAGATCCTCCAAAGTTGCACCAAACTTTCACTTGGAATGCACTTTCTTAGCCGACCAAAAATATAAACATGAAAGAGCCACAGAACGCGCAGGCGCTCCGTGGCTCTACGTCCTTTTACAGACATAACACCGCCCCTATATATTATAAGCTGCACATTACTACATACCACATACAACGTTTATACTACCGCCATACATATACAAGCTGCACATTACTATATACTACATACAACTATAACATTACCGCCACACATCACACCATGTTATCAG
>ONAI01000001.1 GCA_900315755.1 uncultured Ruminococcus sp. | reverse complement strand
TGTAAAGCCTATAAGCTTGATATTCTTTCAAAAGACGAGATCAAGCCCTTGCTTGACGAAATAAAGCCTGATGTGATATATCATCTTGCGGCTCTCAGTTCAGTATCGGTCTCATGGAAAAAGCCTCAGCTTACTGCCGAGATAAACATTATCGGCACTATAAACGTGCTTGAAGCCGCAAGAGATGCCGAGCGCAGGGATATGAAGATACTCCTGATAGGTTCGGGTGAGGAATACGGCTTCATTCGTGAAGGTGCCTGTCCGCTGAGCGAGAGCGAGCCTCTTAATCCGGGCAATATCTATGCCGCAACAAAAGCCTGTCAGGGCATGATCGGTGAAATATATGCAAGAGCGTATAAAATGGACATCGTTATGGTAAGAGCCTTCAACCACTCAGGTCCTGAGCAGCTGCCGATATTCGTGATCGCTGATTTCTGCAAGCAGATAGCCGAGATCGAGGCTGGTATGCACGAGCCTGTTATGTCCGTGGGAAACCTTTCTGCAATGAGAGATTTCACTGATGTCAGGGATGTTGTTAAGGCTTATAAGCTTCTCGGTGAAAAGGGCGTGAGCGGAAAGGTATATAACGTAGGACGCGGAAAAGCTGTTACGATACAGTATATCCTTGATACTGCGGTCGGTATGGCAAAAACTCCGATCGAAGTAAAGCACGATCCTGCAAGGATGAGAGCTTCGGATATTCCTTTGATCGAGCCGGATATTTCGCGCATAAATGCTGATACAGGCTGGAAGGCTGAAATATCTATCGAGCAGACTATCAAGGATACGCTTGATTACTGGCGCGAAAAGTGCAGAGGTTGATGATATGAAGAGATTATTGGCAGTATTAATGGGGTGTGCAGTTGCGGCAGGAACATTAGCCGGCTGCGGAAAAAGCAAGTCTTCTT
Source organism: uncultured Ruminococcus sp. (assembly GCA_900315755.1). Lineage (GTDB taxonomy): Bacteria > Bacillota > Clostridia > Oscillospirales > Ruminococcaceae > Ruminococcus. The sequence continues at coordinate 190,478 of ONAI01000001.1, read as the reverse complement.
CTCTTAAAAAGGGCGATGCTTCAAAGCTTGTTGGTGAATGGCACGGAGATAAGCTGGATTTTGGGGTTGAAAATGATACGACCGGATGGATAGGCGTTGAACAGGATGTCAGTGATGTTCTGTGCCTTAAAGATGACGGAAGTCTCATGATGAGCCCTTCTACGTTTTCAAAGGACGATTATAAATTCGATGGCGAAAAGCTTGTTCTGGAAGTTAACAGAAAAACTGTACTGAATATGACTAAGGTCGAGCCGGGAAGTGCGGATGAGGTTGCCGGAAGATATAAGCTTAAAAGCGGACAGGTATACGATTCTGTATATAACGGCTATAACAAGAAAGCAGAAACAAATAATGATATAAAACTTGAAAAAGGCGCTCTTGATGTTTATATTGATCTTGGAACAGATAAATCCGTTATGCAGATAAGATTCCCTCTGAATCTTGAGATATACGATAGTTCGATGTTTATTGAATCCAAGACTGTATTATCTGAGAATATGCTGTTTGGTATGGTGGAATATGATCTGAGCGGCGATAAGCTCTCAATTAGTAACAGTTCAGGTGATAAATATAAATTCACCAAAGTGGACTGATAATCAGGGATGTCTCGTGAAAGGAGATAGAAATGTCCGAATTAAAGCTGACAAATGAAAAAATGCACACTTTTGACGGCCATGAAAAAATAGGAACGTTCAAGGCTTCGGCTAAGCTTATGGAGTTCGGCAGCAAGCAGAATGAAGCTAACGAAATCCTCGGCGCAAATATCAATGATCTCATAAAGCGTGTCTGTGCGCTTGAAGACAAGCAGATACAGACAACTGAGAATATGCGTATGATAGCTGAGGAACTTGGCGCATTCAAGAAGGAGCTTGACCGCGTCAGACTTTCTGAAAAACTGAATTCGAGCACAGTCGAGCGCCTGAGCAATGCACTGCGTATTGCAGAGGAAAATTCAAAGCCGGAAGAATAGGAGTATATCCGTATTCATATTGTTGAATTAGTGTTAAATACTTGACTTTTCAGCATTTATGTTATATTATTTATAGTGGCGGTTAAAGGCAGTGCATTATAAGATAATGCCGGTAAAAGCTGCTTGATTTGAGTGGGAAAGAAGGTGTTAAAATGGGTGATCTTGCCGATAAGCTTATGGAAGAACTGGAATGCCGGACTTCTTTTGAGATACCGATCTTCGGAGGAATCCCCGTTCCTGAATCCTGTGTTATGACATGGATAATAATGGCTTTTCTGGTGATAGCTTCAATAATATTCACAAAAACCATGAAAATAGTTCCGAAAGGAGCACAGTGTATAATCGAAGGCTTTATATGCTGGATGGACGATTTCTTTATTGAAATACTCGGCAAAAAGGGAAAGAAGTATCTGCCTGTTCTGGAAACACTTCTGATTTACATAGGTATTTCAAACGTTATCGGTCTTTTCGGGCTTCGCCCGCCGACAAAAGACCTCGGTGTTACTGCAACTCTGGCTATATTTTCGATACTGCTGATACAGTTCAGCGGTATTCGTGAAAAAGGCTTGAAGAAATGGCTGAAAAGCTTCACAGAGCCGATGGCTTTCATGCTTCCGCTGAATCTTCTTGAACTTGTTATCAAGCCGCTCTCACTTTGTATGCGACTTTTCGGAAATGTCCTCGGTGCATTCGTTATCATGGAGTTCATAAAGCTTCTTGTACCTGTCGGAGTTCCGCTGGTATTCAGCTTCTATTTCGATGTGTTTGATGGATGTATACAGGCATATGTATTTGTATTCCTCACCTCACTGTTTATGTCTGAGGCTATGGAAGAGGAATAGGATCAGCAAAGTTATTTGCTTGCCGGCGGTATGACCGGTGAATTATCAAATGGAGGTATATAATTATGGGACTTTTAGCAATTGGTGCAGGCATCGCTGTTCTTACAGGTTTAGGTGCAGGTATAGGTATAGGTATCGCAACTTCCAAGGCTGCTGAGGCTATCGCACGTCAGCCGGAAGCAAAGGGCGATATAAACAAGGCGCTCCTCCTTGGATGTGCGCTCGCAGAAGCAACTGCTATCTATGGATTCGTTATCGCTATCCTTATTATTCTGTTCCTTAAATAAGAATCTTTCAGCGAAATATAAGGAGCAATTTTAAGGAGGAAAGCAAATGCTGGATATAGATATCTGGAATTTTATCTGGGCAGCGATAAACCTTATCCTGCTGTTCATACTTATGAAGATATTCCTCTTCAAACCGGTCAGAAAAATGATGGATGAGCGCACTAAGATGGTGCAGGATGACCTCGATTCAGCTAAGAGATCAAAGGAAGAGGCTGATGAACTGCTCAGGCAGTATCAGGATGACATCAGCGGCGCTAAGGAAGAGGCTCAGAAGATCATCGATAAGGCTCATCAGGATGCAGAGACCGAAAGGGCTGCTATCATAAAAAAATCTCATGAAGAGGCTGAACGTATCGTTGCCGATGCCGGAAAAACTATCGAGAACGAACGCAGAAGAGTTATCGCACAGGCTCAGACTGAGTTTGCAGATCTGGTCATTGAAGCTGCATCAAAGGTCATCGGTGAGAACGTTGATGATGAAAAGAACCGTCGTCTTGTAGACAAGTTCCTCTCAGAAGAGGAGGGTGTAAACAATGAACGATAAGGCAAAAGAACTTCTTAATGACCTTGTAAGACTGAATGTTCCTGCACAGGATGTTGAAGATACAAGAAGACTTCTTGAATCCTGCGCGGATATTGCGGATACTCTCGGAAATCCGCTTGTTACCCACGATGAAAAGAATACAGTTATCTCAAAGATATTCCCTGAGAGTATGCATAAATTCATCATGAGCGTTGTGCGCTCGGGTGAGATCGGAAGTATCAGCGAGATATTTGATGAATATACCGATATTCTCCTTGAAAAGGAAGGCAGCATAAGAGCCGTTGTGCGCTATGTTACACCGCTTACGGAGTCTCAGCAGGCTGATTTGCGTAAGTTTATCATGGAGAAATTCGTTAAGGACGATGTTGCCATAGAATACCGCCGCGATCCTGACATCATAGGCGGTTTTATCCTTAATGCAGGCGATGTTGAATACGATAAGAGCTATCGTACAAGTCTGAGAGCAATGAGGGATTCACTCCATAACAAAGCCGCTGAACTCTCTGAAAAAGATAAAGGCGGAAAGATTGGTTCAGGAGACATCATCTCTGTTCTGAAAACTGAGGTAAGAGACTTCGATATAAAGTCCGGCGCTACTGAGACAGGCTACATAACACGTCTCGGCGACGGTATCGCAAGAGTGCGCGGTATGAATTCAGTAATGTACGGCGAACTCGTTGAATTTGAAACAGGTATCAGAGGTATCGTTCAGAACCTCGAAGAAAAGACCGCAGGCGTTGTTCTGCTTGGAGACGATCACGGTCTTACAGAGGGCTCTTCTGTTATCAGAACAGGTAAACGTGCCGGCGTAGGCGTGAGTGATGCTCTTCTCGGAAGAGTTGTAGACGCTCTCGGCGCTCCTATCGACGGTCTCGGCAGTATCAATGCTGAGGACTACTTCCCTATTGAGCGTGAAGCTCCGGGAGTTATCGAGCGTAAGTCTGTAAGTGTACCGCTCCAGACAGGTATCCTTGCTATCGACTCGATGTTCCCTATCGGAAGAGGTCAGCGTGAACTTATCATAGGCGACCGCCAGACAGGTAAGACCTCTATCGCTCTTGATACTATCATCAATCAGAAGGATAAGGACGTTATCTGCGTTTATGTTGCTATCGGACAGAAGTCCTCAACAGTAGCGCAGGTCGTAAACACACTCAAAAAATACGGCGCAATGGATTATTCGGTAGTTGTTTCTGCTTCTGCGAGCGATCCGGCACCGTTCCAGTATATAGCGCCTTATTCGGGAACTGCTATGGCGGAATATTTCATGTCCAAGGGCAGGGATGTTCTGATCGTTTATGATGATCTTTCAAAACACGCCGTAGCTTACCGTGCGATGTCACTGCTGCTTCACCGTCCGCCGGGACGTGAGGCTTATCCGGGTGACGTATTCTATCTTCACTCAAGACTTCTTGAGCGTTCAAGCCGTCTTGATGACGAGCACGGCGGCGGTTCACTGACTGCTCTCCCGATAATCGAGACTCTTGCCGGTGATATTTCAGCTTATATCCCTACCAATGTCATATCTATCACTGACGGACAGATATTCCTTGAAAGCGAATTGTTCAATTCCGGACTTCGTCCGGCTGTGAACTATGGTCTTTCTGTATCGCGTGTAGGCGGTGCTGCACAGACCAAGGCTATGAAGAAGGCTGCCGGAAATCTTCGTATCGACCTTGCACAGTTCAAGGAAATGGAGATATTCACACAGTTCTCATCGGAGCTTGACCAGTCAACAACAGAACTTCTTGAGCATGGTCATATGCTTACAGAGCTTCTCAAGCAGCCGCTCTATAATCCGCTCCCGCACTATGAACAGGTAATACTTCTCTATGCTGCACAGCACGATCTCTTCAAAGGTATACCGATCGGCGAACTCAGAGAGTACCGCATTGAACTTATGAACTATATCCGCACCTATGGTCAGGATATAATAGATGAGATCGAGCAGAACAAGGTCCTCACAGATGATCTGGCAGAGCGTATAGAGCGCATAGTAACAGCATTTGAAGAATAGGCGGTGACTCTGTATGGCTAATATCAGAGAGATACGTGAGCGAATAGACAGTATCAAGCAGATACTCAAGATCACCAATGCGATGTATCTGATGTCTTCATCAAAGCTCAAAAAGGCAAGAAAATCTCTTGAGGACACAGAGCCGTATTTCTATAAGCTCCAGACCACTATCGACAGTATTCTTGAGCATACCCCTCATACAAGACAGCTTTATTTCGACAGACGTTCCGGTATACCTGAGGAGAAGCGTAAAAAGGGATATATCGTCATCACAGCCGATAAAGGTCTATGCGGAAGCTATAACCACAATATACTCAAATTCACTGAGAATGAGCTTCAGCAGGCTGCGGATATTGATAACTGCTCGCTTTTCGTTATGGGACAGGTCGGCAGAATGTACTTCCAGAACCGTATGAGATCAGGCAAGAAAGCCTATGTAGACAGTGAATTTCTTTATACAACGCAGAATCCTACTCTTTATAGAGCTATGGAAATAGCTCAGCTCGTTCTTGATAAATTCGAGAGCGGCGAACTCGATGAGGTATATCTTATCTATACGGATATGGTCACAGCCAATACACAGGAAGCGAGAAAGGTCAGACTTCTTCCTTTCGAGCGCAAACACCTCGGAAAGGATAAAGACGGTACGCTCAAAAAGCTGCCGAAGGCTTCGTTCCTTCCTTCACCTGAAGAGGTTATGGCTGAACTCATCCCCAACTATGCAAAGGGCGTTATATACGGCGCAATGGTCGAGGCATTCTGCTGTGAGCAGCAATCGCGTATGACCGCTATGGATGCGGCAACTACCAGCGCAAAGGATATGATAAAGGATCTTTCACTGCTCTATAACCGCGCAAGACAGGCTGCTATAACTCAGGAGATAACCGAGGTATGCGGCGGCGCGGCTTCTATTGGTGAATGATCTTGATAAGGAGCGATAATATGAGTAAAATAGGTGAATTTTTAAAAGAAACAGGCGTATTTTTCCTCGCAACTGCCGACGGCGCTCAGCCGAAGCTGCGTCCGCTCGGAGCGTTCGTTGAGGAAGACGGTAAGATAATATTCGGTGTTGGCGATTTCAAGGACGTTTACAAGCAGCTTAAAGCAAATCCGCTTGTTGAGATAGCTGCCTGCAAGCCGGATGGTCACTGGCTGAGATATACGGGAAAAGCCGTTTTTGAAACAGATACAAAATACGCTCAGGCAATGATCAGAAATGCACATCTTGAAAGCATTTACAACGAACAGACCGGAAACAAGCTTATGGCTTTCCACCTTGAAGACGCAAAGGCTGTTGACATAGCAGTTATGGGCGCGGGAGAAAGCCTGTTATAAGGTGAGATTTTAATGGAAAAAGGTAGAATAACTCAGGTAATAGGACCTGTTATTGATGTTGAGTTCTCAACTACTGGCAAGCTTCCGATGATAAAAGACGCTCTTACTGTTGAAGTAGACGGAAAGAAACGTGTTATGGAGGTCGCTCAGCACATGGGCAACCGTATCGTAAGATGCATCATGCTCGCTACCAGTGAGGGGCTCAGAAAGAATATGGAGGTCACCGCTACCGGTTCTTGTATAAAAGTACCGGTCGGCGAAAAAACTCTCGGACGTATGTTCAATGTACTCGGTGAACCTATCGACAAGAAGGGCGATGTTGAAGCTGAGGAAAAATGGGAGATACACCGCAAAGCACCTACATTTCAGGATCAGAGCCCTGTTGTAGAGGTACTTGAGACAGGTATCAAGGTCATCGACCTTATCGCACCGTATGCAAAGGGCGGTAAGATCGGCCTTTTCGGAGGCGCCGGCGTTGGTAAGACTGTACTCATACAGGAGCTTATACGCAATATCGCAACCGAGCACGGCGGATATTCAATATTTACCGGTGTTGGAGAGCGTTCGCGTGAAGGTAACGATCTCTGGAACGAAATGCAGGAATCAGGCGTTATCTCAAAAACTGCCCTCGTTTTCGGACAGATGAATGAGCCGCCGGGATCTCGTATGAGAGTTGCTCAGACAGGTCTTACGATGGCAGAATACTTCCGCGACAGAGAGCATAAGGATGTGCTTCTCTTTATCGACAATATTTTCCGTTATGTACAGGCTGGTTCAGAGGTATCCGCTCTTTTAGGACGTATGCCTTCAGCCGTTGGCTATCAGCCTACCCTTGCAACTGAGGTAGGTGAGCTTCAGGAGCGTATCACTTCTACAAAGAACGGCTCTATCACGTCCGTTCAAGCTGTATATGTGCCAGCGGATGACCTTACCGACCCTGCACCGGCTATTACCTTTGCCCATCTCGATGCAACTACCGTACTTTCGCGTAAGATCGTTGAGCAGGGTATCTATCCGGCGGTTGATCCTCTTGAATCGAATTCACGTATCCTTGAACCGGAAATAGTCGGCGATGAGCATTATTCCGTTGCGAGACGCACTCAGGAGCTTCTTCAGAAATACAAGGAGCTTCAGGACATTATCGCTATCCTCGGTATGGAGGAGCTCGATGAACAGGATAAACTTGCCGTATACCGTGCGAGAAAGATACAGAAATTCCTTTCGCAGCCATTCAATGTTGCTGAGAATTTTACCGGCTTAAAGGGTAAATACGTTCCGATCAAGGACACTATCGAAGGCTTCAAGGCTATAATAGACGGCGATATGGACAAGTATCCTGAGGCAGCATTCCTCATGGCGGGAACTATCGACGATGTTCTTGCCAAGGCTAAACAGATAGAACACGATGAATAAAAGGAGACGCTATCATGGCTAAGACCTTTCATCTTGAGATAATCGCTACCGACCGCATTTTCTATCAGGGCGACTGCGAACATCTCGTTATTACCGCTATCGACGGTCTTGTGGGAATAATGGCAGGGCATGAGCCTATCGTTACAACTCTGCCGACCGGCGAACTGAAGTATATGGTGGACGGAAAGTGGAATTATGCGGCTATTTCAGGCGGATTTATACAGGTTATGCCGGATTCCTCGATAATACTTGCAGATAACTGCGAACTTCCTGAGGAGATCGACATAAAACGTGCTCAGGAGGCTCGTGAACGTGCTCAGGAAAGACTTCGCCAGAAGCAGAGCATAAAGGAGTATTATCAGACACAGGCAGCGCTTAACCGCGCAATGAACCGTCTTAAAGTATCGCAGAAGCATTTTAAGTAAAAATAATTTATTGTGTGCATAGGTGAATGCGTATAATTAATGCGTCTGCCTATGCACTATGCACTTATCAGAACTGTGTATTTTGTGCATTATTTTGAAAAGTCAAGTTTTTGTGTGTATCTGCTTGACTTTTTTGCAAAATTATAGTACAATATTAATAATTGTCGAACAGACACATATATTTTTAGGAGGCATGACCGTGAAAAAGATCGGAAAATCTACTTTCTTCATTGTCGTTGCTTTTATCGCATTATTTACCTTCTCGTCGGTGATCGGTCTCGATTACGCATTCGGCGACAAGACAAAAACCTATATCAAGGGTGTTGATGATATTCGTCTCGGTATAGACATCAAGGGCGGCGTTGACGCTACCTTTGAGCCTGCTGATGGCTATGAAGCAAGCCAATCACAGCTTGACGCTGCTACTCAGATCATCAAGACAAGACTTTCAAACCTTGGTATAACTGATAATGAGGTTTACAGCGACGATAAGAGCAACAGAATCATTGTTCGTTTCCCGTGGCAGGCTGGCGAGGATAACTTTGATCCTAAAGCCGCTGTTAAGGAGCTTGGCGACATGGCACAGCTTACTTTCAGAAAAGGTACTGAAACAGAAACTGATGCCGATGGCAACGTTATACCTAAGGGCGAGATAGTCCTCGAAGGTACGGACATTGATAATGCAGATTACATATACAGACAGATGAATCAGACCAGCGATCCTGAATGGGTGGTTGATCTTAAACTCAATTCCTCAGGCGTTTCAAAGTTCGCAGCTGCAACTTCTGAACTCGCAGGATCATCCACACCTATCTCGATCTGGATGGATAACTACATGATCTCCGCTCCGACAGTAAACAATGCTATCACTGACGGAAGCGCTGTTATCACTGGTAACTTCACAGGTGAATCTGCTAAGAAGCTCGCCGATCAGATCAATGGCGGTGCGCTCCCGTTCAAGATGGTAACTGTAAGCACAAATACCATTTCACCTACAATGGGTGAAGGTTCGCTCGATGCTATCCTTCTTGCGGCAGCTATCGCATTCGGTCTCATTGCTATCTATATGATAGTTCTCTACCGTCTGCCCGGCTGCGTAGCAGTTATCGCTCTTATCGGACAGGTTGCAGGAAGTATCGCAGCTATTACAGGCTGGTTCGGCTTCATGCACGGTTCAACACTTACTGTTCCGGGTATCGCAGGTATTATCCTCGCCGTAGGTATGGGCGTTGACGCTAATATCATTACAGGTGAGCGTATCAAGGAAGAACTCCGCACAGGAAAGTCACTCGATTCAGCTATAAGGATCGCTTACAAGAGAGCATTCTCTGCTATCCTCGATGGTAATATTACAAACGTATTTGTTGCAGTTATACTCATGGGTGCGTTCGGCGTTCCTACAAGCTTCTTCTCAAATATACTCAACAAGACTATCTTCCGTGCATTCGGCGCAACAGCTGAAGGCTTCGTATATTCATTCGGCTTCACACTCCTCGCAGGTGTTATCCTCAACTTCATCATGGGTGTGTTTGCTTCAAGACTTATGGTAACTTCACTTTCAAAGTTCAAGTGCTTTAAGAACAGAAAGCTTTACGGAGGTGACGTTAAATGAGTATAAAGAAGAAAACCCCTGAAAAGCCGGCTTACAATGGCAAGGTTTATAACTTCTGCGGAAAGAAAAAGCTGATACTTGTTGTTTGTGTCACATTATTCGTTGCACTCATAGTTGGTATCATCATCCGCGGCGATAACCGTTCTATCGAATTCAAGGGCGGTACGATGCTCACTTATACTTACAGCGGTGATCTTAGCACAAGCGATGTCAAGAAAATCGTTGAGGACGTTACAGGCGAATCCGTAACAGTACGTTCAGGCGAAGACATCAATACAGGTGATGCACAGTTCACTATCTCAATGACTACCGGCGATTTCGATGCCGACAGACAGGCTGAGCTTGCAACAAAGCTCAAGGCTGAGTTCGCTGAGAATGACCTTAAGGATGCTGAGGCTGTCAACGTTACTTCAACAACAGGTAAGGAATTCCTCTTCAAGTGTGTTATTGCAGTTATCTTTGCAGCTATCGTCATCATCATCTACATCGCTGTTAGATTCAGAAACATCGGCGGTTGGTCTGCTGGTATGTGCTCAGTATTTGCACTTCTCAACGACCTCGTTGCTGCAATGGCTGTATCATTTATCTTCGGATTTGAGTTCAGCGCGAACACGGTCGCTGTTATACTTACTATCCTCGGTTACTCTATCAATAACACTATCGTTATTTACGACAGAATCAGAGAAAACCGCAAGCTTATGCCAAAGGCTACTCTTAACGAGCTTATCAATACAGGCTGTTCACAGTCACTTACACGTTCTATCAGAACATCCATAACAACTATCTCCACAATGCTCATCATTACGATAGTTGTATTGATAAAGGGCTATTCTTCACTGCTCGGCTTCTCAGTTCCGCTTATGGCAGGACTTATCTCAGGTACTTTCACTTCACTCTTTGTTGCACCTGTAACATGGTCATGGTGGAAGGGCAGAGAAAAGGTCAAAAAAGCTGCTGCTAAATAATAATATCAAGGACTCCTTAGGCTGCTCCCCTTAACGGAAAAAGCGGGCTACCGAGCCGTAAAGTAACGGCTCATATTTGGTAACCTGCGATTCCGCCAAAGGGGGCTCCCCTTCGGGAGTCCTTTTAGTTTGTTAATAAAGTATGTTTTGATAAATAATAGGATGCTAAAGGGGTTTCACCCCTTTAGCAGAGTCCAGAGGCGGCGCCTCTGGTGGGGTGTGGGGCAAAGCCCCATATATTGCCTTAGAAGCGCTCTGCAAAGGGTGAATTTCAAAACAGTCCAGTGGACTGCTTTGAAAGAGGGAAAGCCCTGTAAGAGAGGGCTTTCCCTAAAAACAGAACTTTTCGACAAGCTGCAAGGACTCCTTCGGGAGTCCTTTTTGTTCTATATAACGCTTGATATACATATTTTTTTGAGAGCACGTTATTTTATTGACGTTATTTGATTGACATTGATTTCATAGCGTGATATAATAAATTGTGTATGTGTATCCGCTGATAGCGGAACAAATAAATATGTGGAGATAATGAAATTGAGAAAAACAGTAAATGGTATCGGCATTAATTATGAACAGAAGGGCAGCGGTGAACTCGTTGTTCTCCTTCATGGCTGGGGCAGTAATATTAAGCTGTTTGCCAACCTGATAGACCTCCTTTCTGCCAAATATACAGTCGTTGCAATGGATATGCCGGGCTTCGGAGAGAGTGAAGAGCCGAAAACGCCGTGGTGCGTGGATGATTACGTCCAGTTCGTTATAGATTTCCTGAAAGACTATGACACTAAGGAAGTTACATTGCTCGGACATTCTTTCGGCGGTAGAGTTATCATAAAAATGCACTCGCGTGAATCGCTGCCGTTCAAGGTCAAAAAGGTGATCCTCGTTGACAGTGCAGGTATTATGCCGCCAAAATCCAATAAAAAGAGCTGGCGCACAAGATACTACAAAATGGGAAAAGCCGTGCTTTCAACTAAGCTGGTACAGAAGCTCGCTCCCGATGCGCTTGAAAATTTCCGTAAGAAAATGGGTAGTGCTGACTATGCAGCCGCTTCGCCTATGATGAGACAGGTAATGGTTAAGGTAGTCAACGAGGACTTGGAGCCGTATCTGCCGAATATCAAGTGTCCTACCCTTCTTGTGTGGGGTGTGAATGATACCGCAACTCCCATTTCGGACGGCGAGAAAATGGAAAAACTAATTCCCGATGCCGGACTTGTCAGGCTTGAAAATGCCGGACATTACTCCTTCTTAGAGCAGCAGTTCACGTTCAACCGCGTAATGTGCAGCTTTATGAATATAGAAGAATAATTTCAATCCGGAATTCAAGGAGATAAATATGAATTTGGTTTTATGGATAATATATGCGGCTGTTACCCTTGCCGCAATAGTATTTTTAAGTCTTAGAGAGTTCCATATGCTCCAGCTCAATGGCTATAAAACTCCCGAGCATTCGCGCTGGATGAAGAAAAATTTCAGCCGCTACATACCGCTTATCGCGTTTCTGGTGATACAGCTCATGCTGCTGCCCCTTGAACGCATACTGATATGGGACAGCGAAAAGCACGTTCTGAACTCCGGCAAAAATAAAATCGCTATCGTCCTTACGATCGCTCTCAGTATTGCAAACATCGGCGTTGCCATTGCCAACAAGCCCGGCAAAAAATTCAAGAAGCCTTTCGTCTATACCGCCCGTGTGAAACGAATGTTAGTGACCTTCTTCATACTCATAGCCGCTTCATTCACAGGCGCATTCTTCGCGGCAAAAAGAGTGGATTTCGAGGGAGCATACAGGTTCACGAATGTGCTTCCCTTCATCTTTGTGGGCGCAGCACTCTACCTCACACCTATACTCGTTCCGCTCTCGAACCTTATCAATAAGCCGGTCGAGAAGGCTGTTCAGAACTGGTATATAAACGACGCAAAGAAAAAGCTTGCGGATATGCCTTCTCTTCACAAGGTAGGCATTACAGGAAGCTACGGCAAGACCAGCATGAAATTCTATCTCAGCGAGCTTCTCAGCTCACAGTATGAGACGCTGAAAACACCTGAGAGCTTCAACACTCCAATGGGTGTCACCATAACGATACGCCGCGACCTCCGCCCCACACATCAGTATTTCATCTGTGAAATGGGAGCAAGGCGTGTCCATGAGATAAAGGAACTCTGCGGCATCGCAAATCCTCATGATGGCATTATTACTTCTGTCGGACCTCAGCACCTTGAAACTTTCCGTTCCATCGAGAATGTACTTAATACAAAATTCGAGCTTGCCGATGCTGTTCAGGCTGCCGGCGGAAAAATCTACCTTAACGGCGATAATGAACTCATACGCAGAAAAGCTCCGGAGTACAAAAACACCGTCCTCTATGGACTTCAGGAAGGTAATGATTACCGTGCAACAGATATTACAGTTTCCGACAAGGGTACTGAATTCACTGTGACAGCTCCTGATGGTGAAAGCTTACGTTATTCTATGAAGCTTCTCGGTGAGCATAATGTCCAGAATGTACTTGGCGCTATCGCCTACGCTCACGGTGCAGGAATATCGCTCGATAAGCTGCTTCTGCCTGTAAAGCGTATCGCGGCAGTACCGCACAGGCTTCAGCTCCTCGACAAGGGCAACGGCGTCACTTATATCGACGACGCTTACAATTCCAATCCTAACGGCTGCCGTGCGGCTCTTAACGTACTCAGTCTTTTCGATGCCTGCCGTATACTTGTAACTCCCGGAATGGTTGAGCTTGGTGCAAAGCAGGAAGAACTCAATTTTGAATTCGGACAGGAAGCGGCAAAAGCTTGTGACTATATCGTGCTTGTAGGAAAAAATCAGACCGTTCCGATCTACAACGGCATCAAGGATGCCGGCTATAATATGGAACAGGTATTCGTTGCAGATAACCTCAACGAGGCTCTTGCGAAGGTACAGGCTTACCAGACCTCGAAGAAGAAGGTCGTACTTCTCGAAAACGACCTTCCCGACAACTATTAAGCGGGGAGCCCCCGCTGGCTTCAACGTTGTCGCTTGTTTCACCGCTTACTTTGGCAGATAGGCGTACACGTACTCGCTAACAGCACTGCCTATAACAGATAAATATACATAAAGGAGAAAATCATAATGAAGATCAATCTTGCAGTAATTTTCGGCGGAAGAAGTGTAGAACATGAGATTTCCGTCATCTCAGCAGTTCAGGCTATGGCAAGCATGGACAAGGAAAAGTATAACATCATTCCGGTCTATATGACCAAGAAGTGCGAATTCTATACCGGTGAAAAGCTCATGGACATCAATTCGTTCAAGGACATCCCGGCACTTCTTGCAGAATCTACCGAATGTGTATTCGTAAGAAGCGCAGGAAAGGTACAGCTTATTCGCCAGAAAATGAAGAAATTCGGCTCAAATGTGATTTCGGATGTAGATATTGCGTTCCCGATCGTTCACGGAACTAATGTTGAGGACGGTGCACTTCAGGGCTATCTCCAGACACTTGATCTGCCTTATGTCGGCTGTGATGTACTTGCTTCGGCTGTCGGAATGGATAAATTCGTTATGAAGATACTCCTCAAGGATGCCGGCTTCCCTGTTCTTGACTGCTGCCGCTTCTCCGCATATGAGATAGACCGCATCGAGGACTGCGCAAAGCAGGCTGAGGCTAAATTTGGCTATCCGATGATAGTTAAGCCTATCAATCTTGGTTCAAGCGTCGGTATTTCTAAGGCTAAGGATCACGACAGCCTTATTTCCTCTATGGAGGACGCTTTCCAGTTTTCCGACCGTATCCTCGTTGAACCGTGCGTAGTTGACCTCAAGGAGATCAACTGCTCCGTTGTAGGCGACAGCGAGTCCGCAGAAGCATCCGTATGCGAAGAGCCGGTACAGGCTAAGGATGAGGACATCCTCAGCTTCGATCAGAAGTACATCGGCGGCGGAAAGTCCGGCGGCAGCAAGGGTATGGCTTCACTGAAGAGAAAGATACCTGCTGACATAACTCCTGAACAGGACGAATTCATCAGAAAGACCGCTGTTGACGCTTTCCGTTACCTCGGCTGCAACGGCGTTACACGTATCGACTTCATGATAGATATGGCAACAGATAAGGTATACATCAACGAGATAAATACTATCCCCGGCTCGCTCGCATTCTACCTCTGGGAGCCGAAGGGTGTTAAGTACAAGGAACTGCTTGAGCGTATGATACAGCTTGCACTAAAGCGCAGCAGACAGAATTCAAAGATAAACTATTCATTCGACACAAATATCCTCGCAATGGGAGGAAGCTTCGGAGCTAAGGGCAGCAAGAGATGAGCCTGCACTTTGACATACAGCGGCGCAAAAAGCATCGGTATGACAGAGAACTCAACGAAGTTGTTGACGACATAAAAACTGAACGCTTCCTTGACAAGGAGGATGTTGACGCGCCGATAGTCGTTACAAAGCAGCAGCTCGAAGCAAAGCGCCGCGAGAACCGCGGTCTGACAGATGATGAGACAGCAAGTGAGCCTTCTGCAAATAAGTTATCCGATAAGCTCGGAGTTCCGTTGTTTGCGGTTATGTTACTTGCCTTTGCAGGAAGCGGTATTTTTCAGAAGATATTTCTGGTATTCTATGGACTTTCCGCAGCATTGCTCATATTTGCTCTTGCCGATACTAAAAAGGACTTGAACGGAGAGCGTACTAAAGTGCCGTTGCGGCAGAGATTGTTATTCGTCTTGTTTGCCGCAGGTTCGTTGGCACTCGCAGTGTGGCTCACTAAAAAAGGCACGTAAAAACAGTTATATAAGGAGGGTTTAAAATGACCGAAAAGGAAAAACAGCAGGCAGGCGAACTCTATAACGCTAACGATAAGGAACTCGTTGCGGAAAGAGTTAAGGCAAAGAAACTCTGCGTTGAGTATAACGCTATCGAATACAACGATTACCAGAAGAAGACACGCCTTCTCGACAGGCTTGTTGCTCTCAGAGGCGAAAATACGTGGATAGAAGCCAATTTCTTCTGCGATTACGGCTATAACATCGTTCTGGGCGATAATTTCTACGCAAATCACAACCTTGTTATACTTGACTGCGCTGAGGTAGTGTTCGGGGATAATGTGTTTGTTGGTCCGAACTGCGGTTTCTATACTGCCGGTCATCCTCTTGAATACAAGGTCAGAAATCAGGGACTTGAATATGCAAAGCCTATCAAGGTAGGAAGCAATGTCTGGATAGGCGGAAATGTATGCGTTATGCCGGGCGTGACTATCGGAGATAATGTTGTGATCGGCGGCGGAAGCGTAGTCACTGAGGATATTCCTTCCGGAGTTGTGGCTGTCGGAAATCCTTGCAAGCCGGTTAAGAAGCTTCCGGGTGAGGATATACCTGAGATCTCAAAAGAAGAGGTAAAGGCTGCTGAAGCGAAGCAGGCTGCTGTGGGATCCGATGAAGAGAAGAAGGCTTCTGTGAATACGGTAAAGCCTGTGAATAAGAAAAAACGTAAGGTCATCAGAATAGAAGAAGTCAAGAAATAATGTATGGGAAATCACCTATTTCCGACAATACCATTTGTGAGGAGGCGACAGTGTGAATACGCTACACTTTAAATATGCAGTTGAGATCGAAAAAACACGTTCGATCACTCAGGCTGCCGAAAACCTCTATATGGCTCAGCCAAATCTGAGCAAGGCTATCAAGGAACTTGAAAATACTCTCGGAATAACGATATTCCGCAGAACTTCCAAAGGCGTTATACCGACGGATCAGGGAATCAAATTCCTTGAATACGCCAAGCAGATACTCATGCAGATAGATAACATGGAGGCTATCCATTCACCGGATAAGCCTGTAAACCGTAAGCTCAGGATCTCTGTGCCCAGAGCAGGATATATTTCAAAGGCTTTTTCGGAATATGTTGCTGAAATGGAATACCCAGAGGACATGGAAATTTATTTCTGTGAGACAAACTCTATCAGAACTATCGAGAATGTGCGTGAGAATGGCTATAATTTCGGCATAATCCGCTTCAATACAGTGCATGAGAAGTATTTTGAGGACTTCCTTGCTGAGAAAAGCCTTGAAAGCAAGCTGCTGTGGGAATATGAGATGCTGGCAGTAATGTCGGCGGAGCATCCTGCGGCTGAGAATGAGAATATCAGCTATGCTGATCTTTCGGCTGATTATACTGAACTCTGTCAGGGCGATGATGCTGTGCCATACGTCAATGGTGCTGTGGAGAAGCTATTTTCCGAGAACCGTCCGGAGGATGTTCCGGTCAGACGTGTGTGTATGTATGACCGCGGAAGCGCTCTTGATTTCCTGCTGACTGTTCCGCAGTCGTTCATGTTGGATTCTCCTGTTCCGGAGAGTCTCTGCGGCAAGTATGGACTTGTTCAGCGTAAATGTACATTCCGGGATAACAGCTTCAAGGATGTTCTGATCTATTCAACAGGCCACAGACTATCGGAAAAAGAACTCGAACTGGTCAATAAGCTGTATGAAGTCCGCAATGAATCGGCATTTGCGGAATACAAATAAAATATAATATGAGTTCGTTCAGGACGTCAGCTTCTGTATAGTATCAGCGGCGGATCGTTAACATATTAACAGCTTAAAGTGTGAAAATACACTTGAAATCCGCGTGGATATGTGGTATAATGTAATTTATCCCATGCAATGCTTGTATCGTTGTCCTCAATGGCGATGATGACGGAAGTTCCTGCATTGCAAATATACGTTTAGGAAGGTAAAGACAATGTTTGAAATACTTGAAAAAAGAAGTCTCAACCCGACTGTTACACTTATGATAATTGCTGCACCGAAGGTTGCTAAGAAGGCTGAACCTGGTCAGTTCATCATTCTCAGAACAGATGAGAACGGCGAGCGTATCCCGCTCACTATCGCTGATTTTGATCGCAGTGCAGGTACTGTAACTATAATTTTCCAGATAGTCGGCGCTACAACTGAAAAGCTCAATCACCTCAATGAGGGCGAATGTCTCCACGATTTCGTTGGTCCTCTCGGACGTGCTACTGAAACTGAGGGACTTAAAAAGGTAGCAGTAGTCGGCGGCGGTGTCGGCTGTGCTATCGCTTACCCTGTTGCAAAGAAGCTCCACGATCTCGGAGTTGAGGTACACTCTATCGTTGGTTTCAGAAATAAGGATCTCGTTATCCTTGAGGACGAGTTCAAGGCTGCTTCATCAAAGTTCGTGCTCATGTCTGATGATGGTACTGCCGGCGAAAAGGGACTCGTTACAGATGCTCTCAAGAAGCTTATCGAGAGCGGTGAGAAGTACGACCGCGTTATTACTATCGGTCCTCTCATCATGATGAAATTCGTATGCCAGCTCACAAAGCAGTATGAAATACCCACAGTTGCTTCCATGAATCCGATCATGATAGACGGAACAGGTATGTGCGGCGGATGTCGTCTCACAGTCGGCGGCAAGACAAAGTTTGCCTGTGTTGACGGTCCTGAGTTCGATGGTCACCTTATCGATTTCGATGAGGCTATGGCAAGAGGAGCAATGTATAAGCCTTTTGAGCGCAAGGCTCATGAGGATACCTGCAATCTGTTCAAGGGGGTAAAGTAAGATGCCTAATATGAGAGCTACAAGAAATGAAATGCCGGTTCAGGATCCGGATGTAAGAAATAAAAACTTCAAGGAAGTCGCACTCGGTTACACTGAGGAACAGGCTATCGACGAGGCTCAGCGCTGTCTTAACTGCAAGAATAAGCCTTGTGTAACAGGATGTCCTGTTCAGATCGACATTCCTGCATTTATCGCTGAGGTGGCAAAGGGCGATTTTGCTGCTGCATATAAAGTTATCACAAAGTCGAGTTCACTTCCTGCTGTATGCGGAAGAGTATGCCCTCAGGAGAATCAGTGCGAGGGCAAGTGCGTTCGCGGAATCAAGGGCGAGCCGGTTGCTATCGGACGTCTCGAAAGATTCGTTGCAGACTGGCACAATGCTCAGCCGGAAACTGCTGTTGAGAAGCCGGCTTCAAACGGTCACAAGGCTGCTATCATCGGTTCAGGTCCTTCCGGACTTGCCTGTGCAGGCGACCTTATAAAGAAGGGCTATGACGTTACTGTTTTCGAGGCTCTTCATGTTGCTGGCGGCGTTCTTTCCTATGGAATCCCTGAGTTCCGTCTCCCTAAGGACATCGTTCAGAAGGAGATCGAGGGACTTAAAGCGCTTGGTGTAAACGTTGAGACAAATACTGTTGTCGGACGTACTATCTCAATTGATGAGCTTATGAAGGAAGAAGGCTTCGAGACTGTTTTCATCGGCTCTGGCGCAGGACTTCCGAGATTTATGAATATTCCGGGTGAGAACCTGAGCGGCGTATATTCCGCAAACGAGTTCCTCACACGTATCAACCTCATGAAGGCTTACAAAGAGGACAGCTCAACACCTGTTCAGCATGGTAAGAAGGCAGTTATCGTCGGCGGCGGAAATGTTGCTATGGACGCTGCAAGATGTGCTAAGAGACTTGGCGCTGATGTTACTATCGTATACAGACGTACAGAAAAGGAGCTTCCTGCAAGAGCAGAAGAAGTTGAACACGCTAAGGAAGAGGGCATCAAATTCATGTTCCTCACCAATCCGACTGAGATCAAGGCTACTGACAACGGCTGGGTAAAGAGTGTTGTTTGTCAGGAAATGGAGCTTTCTGAGCCGGATGCTTCCGGACGTGCAAAGCCTGTTCCGAAGGAAGGCGCATTTGTTGAGATCGAGGCAGACTGCGTTATCATGTCTATCGGAACATCTCCGAATCCACTTATCAAGGCTACAACAGAAGGTCTTGATACTCAGAAGTGGGGCGGTATCATTGCTGACGAGGAAGGTCTTACCTCCAAGGAGGGCGTTTACGCAGGCGGCGACGCTGTAACAGGTGCTGCAACAGTTATCCTTGCAATGGGTGCCGGCAAAAAGGCAGCTGCTGCAATGGACGCATATATGCAAAACAAGTAATCAAATAATATCATTTGTCTCCGTACATTAGTTAGATGTACGGAGATTTTTGCTTAACATTAAAACTTATTAATAGTATGTTAATTATATTCTACCCCGATATAGCGCGGCTTTATACAAAACTACTAAAACTTTACAGGTTTTTTCTACATCCAAAATGATGTCAAACTGCACAAAGAAACTTGACAAAATTTTACGGATGTGATAAAATGTGATTGTAATTATCGGTAGGAAATTTGCACTGTATTCCTGTCGGTGTTCGTAAATTTATTACAAGGAGGGGTTGTTATTATGTTTTTTAATGACACCAAAAGCTTTAAGCGCATCGTAAGTATTTCTGCAGCAGCAGTATGTATGCTCAGTTCACTTAACGTTGCACCAACAAGTTACCTTGAGGCCGACGCTGCTAATAAGGTGCTTTCCGCATTCGAGATCACAAAGGAAATGAAGGTCGGCTGGAATCTGGGTAATACACTCGATGCTTATGCTCAGAAGCCTGATCCAAATGATCCTGACAAATATATCCCGTTGGATAGCGCTGGTCTTGAAACTGAGACCTGCTGGAAAAACCCGAAGGCAACACAGGAACTCTTTAATGCTATCAAGGCTAAGGGCTTCAACACTGTTCGTATCCCTACAACATGGTTCCAGCATCTTGATTCCCAGAACAATATCGATCCTGCATGGCTCGCTCGTGTTCATGAGGTAGTTGACTACGCTATCAATAATGATATGTATGTTATCCTTAACGTTCACCATGAGGAGGGCTGGATCAACAGACCTGATCTTGCCACAGCTTATGACGATATCAAGCCCAGACTCATGAAACTCTGGGAGCAGATCGCAACAGAATTCAAGGATTACGATCAGCACCTCATATTTGAGTGCATGAACGAGCCACGTGCTGAGGGTACAGACCATGAATGGTGGTCTGCAACACCTGTTGCTGAGGCAGACGTTATCAACAAGCTGGAGGCTGACTTTGTAAAGCTTATCAGAGGCATGGACGGCGATTACGCTAAGACTCGTCTCCTTATGCTCCCTGGCTATGTAGCAAGCTCGGATAAGACATTCCTCAATCAGATCGTTCTTCCTGAGAATGACGATTATTTAGCTGTTTCTATCCACGCTTACACACCTTACAACTTCACAATGAATACAAAAACTGATGAGGGTGCTTATCACGATACATTCACTGCTGAGTTCAGTAATGATCTCGCTTATAACCTCCAGAACTTCCGCGATATGTTCGTAAACAAGGGTATTCCGGTAGTTATCGGCGAAATGGGTACTTCCAACTTCGGAAATACACAGGCTCGTGTTGACTGGACAACTCAGTATTTCACAACAACTAAGAAGTATGGTATCCCTTGCGTACTCTGGGATAATAACATCGAATCAAATCCTGATTCTCCCGGTGAATGCCATGGCTATATCAACCGTGTGACAGGTGAGTGGCTCCAGTCCAGCCTTCCTATCATCAACAAGATGATGGAGATCATGAACGATGATACTATCGTATGGGGCAGCGAAGGCAAAATGCCTGAGTATGAACATCAGGATCTCTCACAGGGTAAGGCATATTTAAGCACACCTACTGAGATAGATGTTGCCAAGGCTGATGTATATAAGAACACAACTCCCGGTGAGCCTGAAGTAACATGGGATGACATGAAGGGCAAGGAAGTTGCTATCAAGTACACAGGCGATACACCTGTACTTGCAGTTTCTGACAAGGATTACAAGGGCTGGAAGGAAATGAGCCCTTACACGATCGACGAAAAGAACGGCATTGCTTACTACCTCGTAGATAAGGCTGTTCCTCAGATATGGGAAGGCGAGCTTTCTAACATCAAGCATATGCAGGCAAGAACAAACGCTGTTACAAACATCGAGAAGATAGTATTCCTCGATGCTCCGGATGTTGAGATCGAAGTTCCGATCGACAAGACAAAGAAGTATTCTATCGAATTCGGTACAACAGACAGAACTGGCACACTTGTTATGACAATTGAAGGCAAAGCTGGTACTGACATCAACGGCTGCGTTGGTTTCAACGGCAATGGCTGGGAGAAGGTTGAATGGGAAGCAACAGTTGGCAGCAATGGTACAGTCAAGGTTGAGGTTCCTATGAGCAATTTCCCTGCTTCAGTAGAAGCTGCTGAGATCCAGATCTGGCTCGGTGCAGAAGATGTTGATCTTGCAGGCTTTGAAGTAAAATCTGCTCAGCCGGTAACAGATCCTGTAACTGACCCTGTAACTGACCCAGTAACTGATCCGGTTACAGATCCTGTAACAGATCCTGCAACTGATGATCCGACAGCACACGATGCTTTATTAGACGGTGATGCAAACGGCGATGGCTTTGTTGATATGGCTGACGTTGTTATGGTAATGCAGGCAACACTTAACCCAGCTAAGTACGGCGTTGACGGTACAAGTGAGGATCGCATTACAAGAGATGGTGAGATCGCAGCTGACGTTGACGGTAACGATGGTCTTACTGCAAACGATGCACTCGTTATCCAGAGATTTACACTTCAACTTATTACAAGCCTTTCAAGAAAGTAATATAACAATTACAGCCGCACAAAAGTGCGGCTGTTTTTTGCATAAAGCAGATTACCGAGCCTGAATAAAGGCTCGGTAAATTTTTGGCTACGTCATTTTGGAAGATATTACATTGTAATTATAAAGCAAATGCTTTTGCCCTCTTCGTTATCTACATAAACCTTGAATTTGTGCTTATCAATGATAGATTTTGCGATAGCAAGACCAAGACCATAGCCGCCGGTAGCGCGGTTTCGTGATTCATCACTTCGATAGAAGCGTTCAAATATCTTGTCTTTGTCTTTTGCCTTAACGCCTGTACCAGTGTTATAGATTGAGAAGACTTTTTTGTCGCCCTGCTTCTTTAGTCCGACCTTGACGATGCCGCCTTCGTTTGAATACTTCAGCGCGTTGTCGATAAATATCGCAGCCATTTGCTTGATATGGCGTTCACTGCCGTTAATAGTCAGTCCCTCTTCGATGTCGACCTCGAACTTCTTATTGGATTCGAAAGCCTGACACTCAAAAGGCAGAGCGGTATTAGTGATCGCCTTGCTGAGATCGAAGTCTCTGCGGACGAATTCGCCGGAATTGTTTTCAAGTCTTGTGAGATTGAGCAGATCGTTTACGAGGACGTTCATACGGTCGGTCTGTGATTTTATGTAGGTAAGCCAGCGGTTCTCGCCTATTTCTCCTGCCAGGACATCTGCATTGGCTGAAATAACGGTCAGCGGAGTTTTTAATTCGTGGCTTGCATCTGAAACAAACTGCTTCTGCTTCTCGAATGCGCTTTTAAGTGGCTGCATGATCTTTTTACTCAGGAAGTATGCAGCAGCTGCGAGGAATATAAGACTTCCTGTACCGATAATAATAGTAGTACGAATAAGCTTGCTAAGCATATTGAACTCGGCACTTTTGTCGGTGAATACTATAAGAGTGCCGTTATTCTTTTTCATCTGATAGAACTGATACTTGTTTTCCAGCATACCGCTGCTTGCTTTTTCTTTGAGGATAGCGGAGATATAGTTCTGTGCAGTACCTTCATCGAGATCATCGTTGTTCATCATATCAAGATAGTTGCCATCGTTATCAGCCATGATGATGAAGAAGTCGATAGAACCGATAGATTTCGGTATATTATCGGGATTTCGTTTCTGATCCTGTTTATCATTTGGCGGCTTGTGAATACCATCGTCTATGAATGCCGTAGAGTCATCAAGAAACGTGCCGCTGCCGGTATAAGCGAGAGCGAGAGGTGTCGGCGAGGTCGGTTCAGTATTACTCTCATAAGAGCTGTCAGTAGTTGGCTGTTCTTCTTTGTTATTCCGTGGAGCGCTTGAACCGAACCATGAGAAGGAATTGCCCCAACCGCCCCAGTAAGGCGGATAGAATGGCGGATAAGTACCGCCGCCGCCGTCCCACGGTGCCGGATATGTAGGCATCTGTCCCCAGTTGTTAGGATCCTTCCACCATTCGTAAGGCTCTGTCGGTTTAGGCGGTTCAGTAGGCTGATGAGCTGTTGTGGGTTCGGGGCGTGGGGGTAACGTTTCTATGTGTTTTGTAGCAGGCGGAGCAGAGGTCTGTACCGGTGCATCTGTAATTTCCGGAGGCGGAGCTGTTGTGACCGGCTCAGGGGATGGAGTCTGCGTAGTTACTTCAGGGCTTTCGGTATGTGCCGGAGCAGCCGGTGAGGTCTGAACGACAGCCGGAGACTGCTGCGGCTGTGAAGCCTGTGAAGTCTCTTCTGATGTAACATTGGTCTCAGAAGTTTCTTCTGAAGTTTCCTCGGAAGTGTTCTGAGAAGCTTCGGTGGACGAGGTCTCTTCCGGCGGCTTAGAAGGCGGCTGATCGTTTGGCTTCTGACCGAAATCCTCGGGACGTGTTATAACGAAACCGTTATTGGAATAGTCCACGCCGGACGCTATTTTTTTCAGAACATCCATAGACTGCCGCTGCATCATAGCCTGCATTATCAGGTTTATTGAGCCGAGAACTGCAACGAATATTGCAAGGAGTATGCAGGTGATAATTGCGAAAAGCTTCAGCTGGGCTTTCCTGAACATCGCTCATTCCTCCTATTCAAGAGAATAACCTATCCCGCGGGCGGTTTTTATCTGTATCGGGGCGGATATGACTGAGAGTTTTTTTCTCAGGAATGATATATAAACCTCGATATTGTTGTATTCAACATCGCTTTCATAGCCCCATATCTTTTCGATGATACGCTCTTTGGGAAGTATCTGGTGAGGGTTTGATATGAGAAGTTCCATGATCTGATACTCTTTCAGGCTGAGTTTTACATCATTGCCTTTCCAGATAACAGAACTTGTATTCTTATTGAGTTCGAGACCGTTGTAATCAAGGCGGTTTTCGTCGATTATTTCGCCTTTGCGTCTTGTGAGGGCGCGTATACGTGCGAGGAGTTCACCTGTCACGAATGGTTTTGTGAGATAGTCATCTGCACCGCAGTCAAGACCGTTTATCTTATCTTCTATTTCGCTTCTTGCTGTAAGCAGAAGGACCGGAGTTGAGACCTTTTCGCTGCGGAGCTCTTTCAGTATCTCGATGCCGTTCATACCCGGCAGCATAATATCGAGAACAATGCAGTCATAAACGCCTGTAAGAGCGTTATCAAGTCCGTCGATACCGTTATATACCGTATCGACATTGTATTTGTTGCGTTTTAAGATTTCGCTTAGTGCATCAGCGAGCTGGATTTCGTCTTCAACAACGAGCAGGCGCATAGTTATCGCTCCTTTCTTCCGGTGACAGAATATAATATCACATCTTACATACTATTATAACATCAAATATTGAAATAGGCTTAATAATTTTTCAAAAAAAGGCTGAACAAATAAATTTTGTAGATATGAACAAAATGGAGACAAAAAAACTGTGACCTTAGATAATACCGGTTGCAATAAGTATAAATTGTTAAAAATTAAATTTGCTGATTAGGAAAAAAAGACTATCGTTTTTTGTGCATTTCAACAGTTTTGACCGAAGTGTCTTAACAAATATTGACTAAGTTTAAGATTTGTGATAGAATTATAAAGAACCGAAAATTT
The DNA here is from genome assembly GCA_900315755.1 of uncultured Ruminococcus sp. Classification (GTDB taxonomy): domain Bacteria; phylum Bacillota; class Clostridia; order Oscillospirales; family Ruminococcaceae; genus Ruminococcus. Next base: position 165,499 of record ONAI01000001.1, on the reverse strand, counting down.
GCATAAAAGTATCTTTTGGGGAGGGAAATGTTTATGCTTTCGCCGTCAGAACGCAAGAAATCAAGTAATTTTGCTAAAACTCTGCTGCCCTCATTCGGGGCTGAAATGAAAAAATATGAAGAAGTCTACGCTGATTATTCGAGCGGCGGTTATACAAAGGAACTGTGTGAACACTATGCGGATGTGTTTATTAACGATGTCAAGAAGCCTCAGGCTGAAGATATTGTGCAGGTCGCTTCGCTATACGATCGCATTCACGATAGTAAGAGCGCCGGATTCTATCTTGATATGCTCATGGAACGCAAACTGAGCGGCGACGATAAATTCGGATTCTGCATCGAGGTGCTCAAGGCTAAGAGCAAACTCGGCCATTGGCGTGATGCCGATGATTTCAGAACTGAGAATATCAATTTTCTCCAGAACTATGTTCAGAAGCATTCTGATAAGAAGCTTGCTGAAATGTACATGACACTTTCACTTGTGGATTGTGCGGCAAAGCGATACAATGATGCTTTCAAATTGCTGAGATTCGGCTATAAACCGCATGGAAGAAATGATGTTACCCTGCTGGAAATGCTTATAACGGGAGTTTATATATTCGCAAATTCCGGAGAGCGTGACGGTCTTGAAGAAGCAGTGGCAAATACTCACAGCTGTCTGAAGCTTTTCAGCGAGTTTGAATTCAGCTGGAGCAAGGAGTATTATGAAAAACGCATCGAAGAAGCTGCGCAGGGAATACTGTAATATCACAGGAGCTTAACAGCTCCTGTTTTTTGTCAGCACACAAATGAAATTCTGTGTAGCACAAAAGTGATATTTTCGCGAAATTTAAAAAAATATTCATAATTTCATAAAAATTGTATCCGGCAAGCTTTGTTAAAATTATTTGACTGGAGTTCTCAATGAGCTAATAAGCTGTTGAACAATTAATTGATGAATACTTATAATTAAAGATGAGTTTCAAATATGAGCAAAATTTGCCAATATTACGGCGTTTTTTTGATGGGCGTTACAGAGATGAAATCAAAGATCAAAAAGTGCTTTATTTCAACGTATATAGCGGCAAAAATTAAATGTGGCGTATTATTAATAATTACTTAATATAATTTTTTGAATTATATGTAGCAATATAATTCTAAAAGAGAGCAATATTTTCAATTGAATATTTTTGTGCAATCATCTATAATACAATTGTTGGGAGTGGTATATACATAATTCACTCACTGACATTACAATGATACATTTTTGTGTCCTGTGAAAACGGCAATAGTCGTATCCCTGCTTATCCGGTATAAACTCCGCCGGATCGTTAAGCTACCGGTTACATTATACTACCATGCTGATAAGCTGTTATTGAACATTAATGCCTATAATATGTTTGATCGCCTAAAACAGCTTTTATCAATTGAAACGTTCAACTACCGGTCTGATCACAGCATATCGACTATAAAACGCTTCGGAATTGCGTTGCCGGAAAGAAGAAACGTATAGAGGGTGCGTTTCTTATTAACTTGATCTTCATTGGTTTTTGAGAGGGTACCAATGAAGATCTTGTTTTTTATGTGAATATTCATAACAAAACGGACGTACAATGGGAGATGACTAATTGTACGTCCGTTTGATTGTTGCGGAAAGCAGGCAGGTTCAGTGCTTCTGTTTTTTGTATTCGTTGATAAAAACGCGGTTGAAATCCGGGCGCTTGAAGGCTTCGTGATGTGTTGAGACATAGCGCGCACTGCCTTTGAATTTGGTTGCTGGAAGGACTTTTATGCGCGGAGGATTGGAATATTCTGCTAAGAAGAAATCATCAGTTTCTGGAGAACGTTTCAGTGCTCTCACGAATTTTACCCGCAGACGCAGAAAATCAAGCTCTTGCTTTTCGTTGTTTGCAGCCTTCAGCGCTTCAAAGAATCCGATCTCTTCAGGAGTAAATGGGAGCGAAAGAGCCTCTGCACGAAGCTTTTCGACGGTTGCTGCTTTAGCCTCTGCGATCTTTTTCAGGCGCTCCTGTTTAAGCTGCATGAATTTTTCGTTTGCAGTAATATTGGTCGTATAAACTGCTTTGTGAATGGTATACAGCGCTTCCGCATCGTTAAGAGCGTTGTGGAAGCTTCCGGATTCCGGAGCGTAATCGAAAACGGCAGCGAGCTCACTTATACTTACAGCTTGCGGAAGCTGCATTTTAGCTGTGACCTCAGCCTGAATATCATTAATGCTGTTGTATATGAAATTGACGTTCCCGTGGGGGACGTTTTTTTTGCGGTGCTGATTAATGTCACCTGCAAGGCCGGGTTTGTCGAAATTTCCCCATACGTAGATCTCGGTGATATTATAATGCTTCATGAGCTGAACAAGACCTCTGAGCGCTTCATTGCTGTCGGGAGAAGCGGAGATCTCTGCCTGAGTAAGACCTGTCAATTCACGGCATTGTCTGGTCATGCGCGGAAACTTGTTCGGACGCGCGGTTGAATAGTATTTTTCAGCGATCTTGTAGTCCGGAGAGCATATGACTGCCCCAACGGAAAGGACTTCGCTTTTTGTATCGTCTATGAAAGCTCCGCAGGTGAATTCAAAATCTGCAAAGCAAAAATATCCATTATATTCCTTATCAGACGTAAAATTTCCTTCTTTCGTATGACGGCAATGCGTAATGCCGACGGATTTCTCAAATAATTTCGGTTATAATAAGTGTGCGTGCAATAACATCATTATCAAGGTTATTTTTGTTGATCATCTGAAATTATAGATGGAGCTGGTGCGTTTTCTTTCTGACGTTTGCGTTCCCGGCGCAGTTCGCTGAGATCATAGGAAAAGTACTGGCAAAGGGCTGTCACAGTGGCTGCGATCGCCGGAAGAATACAGGGCAGGAGTCTTGTTTGGAACGTATAGCTCGCAGATACGTTTTCGTACATACCTGAGCCGTGCCAGCCGTGTTCATCGGCGTGTTTTACGAGACGCCTGAGTACGGCCATGCACATTACAAGACCTGTCAGTGAAAAGAATGGAGATAGCAGTGAAGTGAGATTTTTCCTGAAAAGACAAAGTATCGTCCCTGATGTCATAAGGCAGCCGGAAACTATCAGAATAGTGCCGTAACGGGCGAAAGAACTGCCGTAGCTGCCGCGGTTATACAGAATACCTGCACCGGTCATCATGGTCATAAAGACGGGATATATTGCGGTAAGAACGAGAGTGACCGCCTTTAAGGCGTTAAGGTAGGGATGTTTTTTCCGCGGAAGGCGCTGTCTTGTTTTCATTTGAAACTCCTGTGCGTTAAAACTAAAAATGGCAAAAGTATCTCGGGGATTTTTACTGTAATAATGCTTTTGCAGAGACAAATAATATATCTGCTGCGTACTGTAACGCAGCCAGAAAGGGATACTGTTATGCAGCTGAGACGTAAAATATCTAAAATTGCCGCGATAATGCTTTCTGCGGCAATGATCGGTGCATTTGGAACAGCCGGATACTATTCGGGAAAGCTTCCTGATAAAGTCCGGTCTGAAAACGGAAGAACGCTTAAAATAGCTGAATATCCTGAGATAAGCTGCTGCGGCTATCCTGTTTCGGATGGATCTTCCGCGAGTGACCATGTAACGCTGTCAATTTTTGGCGCTATACCGGTCAAATATGTTGAAGTCTGCGAAGAGGAGACTCCGGTATATGCTGCAAGCGGAATGCCTTTTGGCATAAAGCTGCTTATGAAAGGCGTTATGGTTACCGGAACTGCTGATGTAGAGGCAGAAAACGGCGAAAAGGTCTGTCCGGCTGAGGATGCCGGGATAGAGAAGGGCGATATTATCTGTCTTGCAGACGGAGTTGAGGTTCTTTCAAATGAGAAGCTTCAGTCCATTATCTCCGGCAGCGGCGGAAACAAAATATCGCTCAGAATAGACCGCGGCGGCAGAGAATTCACAACAGAGCTCCAGCCTGTATATTCAGGCAGAAGCGGAAGCTGGCGCGGCGGAATGTGGGTGCGCGACAGTATTGCCGGTATCGGAACGATGACCTTCATTAACAAAAAGACTGGCAGTTTTGCCGGTCTTGGACATCCGATATGTGATGCTGATACCGGTGAACTGGTCCCTGTAAGCAGCGGTGAAGCTGTACCTGTTGAGGTAAGCGGAACAAAGCGCGGCGAAAAAGGGATCCCGGGAGAGCTCCTCGGAACATTCAGGCGCGGAGAAAAGCTTGGTGATCTGAGTGTTAATAAGGAAAGCGGAGTTTACGGCAGACTTTCACCGGAAACTCTTGATGACCTTGAAATTAAGGAGTATCCTCTCGGATACCGTCAGGATATAAAGCGCGGCGATGCTGAGATCTATACAACGATCAAGGGCAGCAAGCCTAAAAGCTATTCGATAGAGATTGAAGATGTAGATTATAACAGCGATGATTCTGCTAAGAATATGGTCATACGCATAACCGATCCTGAACTTCTCGAAGCAACAGGCGGAATAGTTCAGGGAATGAGCGGAAGCCCTGTAATACAGGATGGAAAGCTTATCGGTGCGGTCACTCATGTATTTGTAGCTGATCCGACGCGCGGCTATGCTATATTTGCAGAAAATATGGCATCTGAACTTGAGCGTTAAAAAACAAAATGGGCGTTACATATTGTAACGCCCATACATAAATAATTATCTGTTCTCTTCGCTGAAACCGCTGTCAACGAGCTCAACAAGAGCGTCAACTGCAGCCTTCTCATCAGCGCCGTCAGCGATAACCTTTACATTTGTGCCGCCAACGATACCAAGAGAAAGAATACCAAGAAGGCTCTTAGCGTTAACTCTGCGTTCTTCCTTTTCTATCCAGATTGATGACTTAAATTCATTAGCCTTCTGAATGAAGAATGTTGCAGGTCTTGCGTGAAGTCCAACCTGATTCTTAACCATTACTTCTCTGACAAACATATACAACTCTCCTATTCTCTTTAATGCGGCTCTCTATTTCCGAGCCATATGTGGTGTTGCAATTTTTTCAGTTGCTAATATCATTATACATTCATTTTTCTGCATAGTCAACGGATTTTTGTGTATAAATGCTGACTTGGGGTTAAATTCTACATTTCGATAAAATGTGAGAGATATTTAGTTGGTCTGCTTGTGGATTATCACTACAAAAAAATAGAAAAAATTGTTAGTCAAGTTGCACATTATTCAACGTGGATATATGTGTGAATCTTCTAAAGGAGTTTCGGTTTTAGCGGAATAATGACGAAATATCGGATATATATATATCTATAAAATTAATATATATATAAATCGCAAAATTTGGTCACAAATTGGCGTAAAACGTCATTTTTGGTCGGCTTTTTCCCTGTATTTCGCAAGAAGATCGGGGCGCCGCTGTTCTGTCAGCGCGATGCTCTGTTCCATGCGCCATTGTTGTATGTTTTTGTGGTGACCGGTCAATAATACCGGCGGAACAGCTTCGCCTTCCCATACTTCAGGACGTGTATACTGTGGATATTCAAGAAGTCCGCTGTAAATGCTCTCGTCAGTGAAACAGACATCATCAGACAGCACTCCCGGACACATTCTTGCAACAGCATCAGCTACAACGCAGGCAGGAAGTTCCCCTCCTGTGAGGACATAATCGCCAATGGAGATCTCCTCGTCAACTATTTTGTCGATCACGCGCTGATCCACGCCTTCGTAATGTCCGCATATGATGAGGATATTGTCCATTTGTGAGAGTTCTACGGCTTTCTGCTGATCGAATATCCTGCCTTTAGGAGACATATATATTGTATGCGGCTTTGCACCTGTCTCGTCACAGATTGCCTTATAGCAGTTGTATATAGGTTCGCACTGCATTACCATGCCCATTCCGCCGCCATAGGGAGTATCATCAACACGGCGGTGCTTATCCTGAGTATATTCACGTATCTGGCGGCAGTGTACAGAGATCTTTCCGGCTTTTCTGGCTCTTCCGACTATGCTCTCACCGAGGACAGCCTCGCACATTTCCGGAAATAGGGTTGCTATTTCTATATGCATAGGTAACTTCCTTTTTACTATTGCTCAGTCAAAAAGACCATCGAGCGGACGGATAGTCATAAAACCTTCATCTACATCAGTTGAGATGATAACATCTGCAATAGCCGGCACGAGGTACTCGCGCTCATCGCTCTTTATGACGTAAACATCATTAGCGCCTGTCTGCATAACATCGGTTATTTTGCCGTAAACTTTATCTGAATCGGCATCACGCACCTCAAGACCGATGAGATCCTGAATGAAATAGGTGTCTTCATCGAGTTCGAGGTCGTCACGGTGCATATATAGCAGCTTGTTACGCAGCTTTTCAGCAGCTTCGGGAGTATCGACACCCTTGAACTTTGTGATGACGGTATTTTTGAACACGCGGGCGCGTTCGACTATTATTTCATCGTGATTTTTTCCTATAAAAAGTCTGTCGAACTCACAAAGAAGATCGGGGGAATCGGTATATGGCATTATTTTCACTTCCCCGCGGATGCCGTGGGTCGTGACTATTTTTCCGGCTTCGAGGTATTGTTTTTTCATAGTTATCAGTTCTTCATTTCAAAGTTTTCGCCGAGGATGTCCTTGTTAGCTTCAAGGATAGGCTTGATGCAGTCATTGAGGAATTCCTCTACTTGCTGTGAGCTTCTGCCGGTGTAGTTTTCCGGTTTGAGTACAGCATCGAGCTCCTCTTTTGTTACCATGAACATAGGATCAGCCTCTATGAGTTCGCAGAGGTTGTTATCGAGACCGCGTACTTTAACATTAGCGCCGGCTTCCATAGAGTAGTCCATGATACGGTCGTGGAGTTCCTGACGGTTTCCGCCCTTCTTTACGGCATCCATCATGATATTTTCGCTTGCCATGAATGGGAGCTCTGCCATAACACGTCTTCTTATCATTTCCGGATATACTACGAGACCATCGGTAACGTTCATCATGATGTTGAGGATAGCGTCAACGCCGAGGAAAGCCTCAGCAACGGATATACGCTTGTTTGCTGAGTCATCCAGTGTTCTCTCGAACCACTGTGTTCCGGCTGTGAATGCAGGGTTGAGACTGTCGATCATGACGTATCTTGCAAGAGATGTTATTCTCTCGCAGCGCATAGGATTGCGCTTGTAAGCCATTGCGGATGAACCGATCTGCTTCTTTTCACGCGGCTCTTCCATTTCCTTGAAGGACTGGAGCAGACGCATATCGTTTGAGAATTTGCTTGCTGACTGAGCGATACCGCTGAGAACTGAAAGCACCTGAAAATCCATCTTTCTTGAATATGTCTGACCTGAAACGGGCACAACGCTGTCGAAGCCCATTTCTTCAGCGATCATGCTTTCAAGCTTCTTGATCTTGTCGGTGTCGCCCTCGAAGAGCTCCATGAAAGAAGCCTGAGTACCTGTTGTTCCCTTTGAACCGAGGAGCTTGAGAGTAGAGATACGATATTCGAGGTCCTCGAAGTCCATGAGGAGCTCGTTGAGCCAGAGAGTTGCTCTCTTGCCGACAGTTGTGAGCTGAGCCGGCTGGAGATGAGTATATGCGAGACATGGCATATCCTTGTATTCAGCGGCGAATTTTGAAAGATTGTTCATAACGTTTATGAGTTTTCTGCGGATGACCTGTAAAGCATCACGCATGATGATAACATCAGTATTATCGCCTACATAGCATGAAGTTGCGCCGAGATGAATGATACCGGCAGCGTCAGGACAAGCCTGACCATATGTGAAAACATGAGCCATAACATCGTGGCGGGTGATACGCTCTCTTGCTTCGGCAGCTTCATAGTCAATATCATTGATATGTTCTTCAAGCTGCTTGACCTGCTCTTCTGTAACAGGGAGACCAAGCTTCATTTCGGCTCTTGCGAGAGCGACCCAGAGTTTTCTCCAGGTAGTGAATTTCTTATCAGCAGAGAAGATATACTGCATCTCTTCGCTGGCATAACGTGTACAGAATGGGCTTTCATAGCTGTTTTTGTTTCCGCTCATGATAAAAATACTCCTTTTCAGCGCATAGCGCATATTATTTCATTATAATTATACCATTATAAGAGGGATGTGTCAACAGCCTGAAAATAAAATGAGCGGCATCAATAACGAGATTGTTATGAAAAAATGCTTGACAAAGGTTACGTGTTGTGTTATAATTACCCTTAGAGCGTATGTCTCTCAATTAATTCCGAAATATAAATGTGCGGGCCCTGTGCAACAAGACCTCGTGAACCATGTCAGGCGGGAGACCGAGCAGCATTAAGCGGTGTGTGTTGTGTGCCGCAGCAAGCCTGCACATTTATGTTCCGGAATTTTTGTTTTAGTTATGCTGATTTTCGGGAGGTTACAATGCTGCTATTTACAATATTGCTTAGAAGAACAAGGCGTGTTATGATCTGCATGAGACGTGCGGCAATAAATGCCCTTGCTTTCAGTGCGGCAACGATGCTGCTTGTATTGATCTCGTATACGACTTTCAAGGGTGAGCCGCTTTTCAGTGTCAGTACAGCGATTCTCCTGATGCTGGCAGTAATGAGTTCGGCGTTTGTAGTATTCTTCTTCGTTGAAGTCGGCAAGTACGGAAAGAAGATATTTCACCGTTATGATGAAGATATGATCGGAGGCGCTTTTACCGGTCTCGGAAAGAAATCACAGCGCTTCGAGAGCGGTCTGTGGACTCTTCATTCAGGAGACTTTGAAGCCGCTTTGAATATCTTTACAGAACTCGATGCGAGTGATCTTGAATGCAGCCGCGAGGAACAGGGAGTTCTTTCATTTTACCGCGGACGCTGTTATCAGATAATGGGTATGTACCCTAATGCTGTTGTTAATTATGAAAAAGCCGAGAAATTCGGCTATTCACTGCCGGAGCTCCCACTCTTCAAGGCGAGAAGCTGTGCTGCAACAGGCGCTACGAACAAGGCAATAGAAATACTGAAAGGTATTATGGATACGGACCATAAGTACAGCTGCCGTGCAAGATATGAGATCGGCTCGGTCTATATCAAACTCAACGACGGTGAAAATGCACTGAAATGGTTCAATGAGGCGATAGAGCGCCGTGAATGCTATGCGGACGCGCTCGGAGGAGCAGCTCTTGCATATACTATCATGAGAGACCTTCATAAGGGCGAGGAATATTTCCGCATGGCTCTTATCAATAACATAGAAGATCCGCATGGGTTTACGACCTATTTTAAAAAGGTACAGGCGGCTGTTATGCTGGAATCGCATTCCGGAAAGGAAAATACGGTATCACATAACGCTTAATATCAGGAAAGGGGAAGCTTTCAGTGTATAAGGCTCTATACCGCAAATGGCGTCCGCTGACGTTCGATGATGTCATTTCACAGCAGCATACTACGGATACGCTGAAAAATCAGATAATCAGCGGCAAGACTGCTCATGCTTATCTTTTTACCGGTTCGCGCGGAACTGGTAAAACTACGTGTGCGCGCATACTTGCCAAAGCCGTGAACTGCCGCAATATGAAAAACGGCAACCCCTGTCTTGAATGTGATATATGCCGTGATGCGGATAACGGTTCGCTGACAGATATTGTCGAGATAGATGCTGCTTCAAACAACGGCGTTGACAATATCCGTGATCTGCGCGAGGGTGCGGTCTATACCCCTGAGCGCGGCGCTTATAAAATATACATCATTGATGAGGTGCATATGCTCTCTCAGGGAGCTTTTAACGCGCTTCTGAAAATCATGGAAGAACCGCCGCCGTATGTAAAGTTCATACTTGCTACGACGGAGATACACAAAGTTCCGGCAACTATCGCTTCACGCTGTCAGAGATACGATTTCAGGCGCATCAAAGCTGAGGATATTGCCGCAAGACTTAAATTTATAGCTGAACAGGAATCCCTCACACTTACCGATGACGGTGCTGCACTTATTGCAAAGCTTGCCGACGGAGGTATGCGAGATGCGGTATCGCTGCTCGATCAGTGTTCAGCCTGTGCAGAGGTAATAGATGCGGCTGCTGTTTCCGAAACCGCCGGAATTGCCGGAAGAGATTATCTTTACGATATGCTTGATGCTATTGTTGATTCAGATACGGCAAAAGCTCTTGAGATAACAGGCTCGCTCTACGATATGTCCAAGGATCTCACAAGACTGTGTGAGGAACTGATAACGCAGTACAGGAACGTAATGCTGATGAAGGTGTCGCCGCAGAATGCAGATAAGCTTATCGTTTGTATGCCTGATGAGCTTGAAAGGCTGAAGGCTATCGCAGAGAGATCAGAACTGGATACGGTCATGGACAGGCTTTCGGCGCTTCAGGAGTGCCGCGAACGCATGATGAAGGTAATGAACAAGAGAGTTGAGTTTGAGATGACTCTTATAAAACTCTGCGGAAATGTAAAAAATAACACTGTAACTATTGACAATTCTGAAATTTATGATAAAATAAAACAGTTAGAGGACAAGATCAGCAATGCTCCGGCGGAAGTAAGAAAAAAGCCGGAACAGGAGATACTTACCGCTAAGAATCCTGCACCCGATACAGAACCTGCACCGAGTGTGGATATTAAAAAGCTTCGTCCTGAAGACCTTAAACCGTGTGAACGCTGGGAAGAGGTCATGGAAGAGTTCAAGAAGGTGAATCCGGCTGTTGCAGGAAGTCTTGATGGCTCATTTGCCGCTACTGCCGGTAATATCATATTTATAACCTCACAGAACAGGTTCTTCATAACATTGTTCAAGACAAAGGAAAATGCAGTTTCTCTCGGTGAGACGATAGCCCGTGTGCTTGGTCAGAGATACGTTATCAAGGCAAAGTGCGCCACAACCGTCGATCAGCAGAGAAATATGGCTGAGGAACTTATAAAAAAGGCTCAGGCAAATAATATCGAAACTGCTGTTGAGAGCATTCAGGGTTAATGTTGAAGAAAGCGTAATATCGCTTTTATAATACAAAATATTCATTCTAAAAGGAGAATTTGAAATGAAAGCAAGAATACCAAAGAATATGGGCGGCGGCGCTCAGAACATGAATTCAATGATCAAGCAGGCACAGAAAATGCAGGATCAGATAACAGAACTTCAGGAAGATATTGAGGGAAGAGATTTCTCAGCAGTTGTCGGCGGCGGTGCAGTAGAAGTTGTAGTAACAGGCAAGAAGACTATCAAGTCTCTTACAATCAAGCCTGAGGTCGTTGACCCAGAGGATATTGAGATGCTTCAGGATCTCATCATAAGCGCTGTAAATGAAGCTGTAAACAATGTTGAGTCTACAACAGAATCCGAAATGAGCAAGATCACCGGAGGAGTTTCTCTCCCAGGTCTGTTTTAAGGAATAATGGCTGACCATAATGCTCTTCCGCTTGTGATCCTTGCGGAAAAGTTTGCTTCGCTTCCGGGGATCGGCATGAAGTCCGCCCAGAGGCTGGCTTATCACGTTATGTCTATGGATGAAGCCGCTGTTGAGGATTTCGCTAAGGCACTTATTGATGCTAAGAAGAATGTTCGCTGCTGTAAGTGCTGCCAGAATCTTACCGAAAGGGAGATATGTCCGATTTGCAGCGACGATGAGCGGGATAAGAGCGTTATATGCGTTGTTGAAAGTCCTAAGGATGTCACCGCTTTTGAGCGTACAAGGGAGTACAACGGTGTTTACCATGTTCTTCACGGCTTGCTATCCCCTATGGACGGCGTTACTCCCGATAAACTGCGCTTCAAAGAATTGCTTGAACGTATTGCTCAGGGCGGCGTTAAGGAAGTTATCATGGCTACTAATCCTACCGTTGAGGGAGATGCCACCGCTATGTATGCGGCTGGTCTGCTTAAACCACTTGGCGTAAAGGTGACCAGACTTGCCTTTGGACTTCCTGTTGGCGGTATCCTTGAATACGCTGATGAAGTTACGTTGTTTAAGGCTCTTGAAAACAGAAATGATATGTGATTTGAAAGACTGTCCTGAGGGACGGTCTTTCACTTTCTATAATTATGTTTTGAAGTCGCTACTTGACATTGCAACTCTTTTAGTGTATAATTATTGTGTTGTATTTGATTCTATATGCTAGTGTGGCGCAGTTGGTAGCGCAATTGATTCGTAATGTTCAGGTCTCCTTCAAAAATTTAATAATGCTTGTGTAGCACAGTTGGTAGTGCAGCTCATTCGTAATGAGCAGGTCGCAGGTTCGAGTCCCGTCACAAGCTCCACGCAGAGCCTGCGCCCCCTTCCACGTTGGCACTCGCAGGCTCGTTTTCTTTTTACAAAGGACTTATTTTAGCTTTTGCAGTGGACAGGCATAAACATTTATTCAATACACTTGAACAACTCAAAATACAGAAAGGCTCCCAGCGATGTGAAATGGTAGGTCTCACATCGTATGGGAGCTTTTTTCGTATCAATATCATACCATTGAACATCCGGAAAGCGAATATTCCACTGTAAGTGAAAATATTCCGTTTTCAGTATCTATTTTCATTTGTCCGTCCAGATCGTTCACGGCTTTTCTTATGTTTATTAGACCGAAGCCATGATTTTTCTTGTCGCTTTTGGAAGTTTTGTCAAAGCGGCTTTTTTCCGGCATCGGGTTTGAGATAGATATTACCTGTATATTGTGGCTGACTGCGCACCGGACATCTATCACCATTTTTTCTGAGGAATTAATTCTGCCGCAGGCTTCAACAGCATTGTCAAGGGCGTTGAAGAGTATAGTAGACAGTTTTGATAGCGGAGCGTTACTGTCTATTGCGCCGCTGAACACTATCTCAGCGTTGTTTGCCTGAGCGTTCTCGTTTTTGTTATCGAGGATCGAATCGGCTATGTAGTTGCCGGTGGAGTAGGTCTTGCTGCTGATTATCTCCTGCTTGGTAACGTCCTGAATGTACTGGGATGCCTTGCTGTACTGTTTTGAATCAATGAGCATACTGATGCATTGAAGATGATTCTTGTAATCGTGGCGGAACCTCTTCATATCATTGTTCATGGTATCAATTTTTTTGTAGTAGCTGATCTGTTCATTGACGTTTTTTTCCATAATATCAGACATCAGCTCATAATACTGTTTTGATATACAGCTTTTGATAAGGTATATTATCATCATAAAAATAATCGGGATTATGATGAGAGTGCTTATCATGAGGATATTATTCTGAAGAGTCTCGTTGCTGAATTTAGACTGATAACATCCGAACAGTTCACCGAGCAGCATGAGCATACTCAGAACGAGTCCATGTACCTTTGTTGGTATAAGTTTTGCAGTAAACGGCAGGATGTTGTCATTTTTTTCCATATACCGGGTAGTCAGCAGCAGTATCAGCAGGTTGATGATAAGTGATACCAGTTTAGAGATGCTGCTTACCATTTCGGATGTCCAGAAAAAGTCCAGCAGCAGCTTGCACATCGACTGCAATATAGAGTCTAAGCACATATACACAGCAGTAACATAGAGAGCGCTGCGCTTGTTCGGGTGCATAAGATAGACTATCAGGAATACGAGCACATAAAACAGCAGTGTAAACAGCGAGACTGTTACAGGCACATTATCGGAAAAGCTGAAAAAACCGCATACACTGCTGGCGGCAGATAGACAAACCAGCAGCGGTATGACTTTCTTGTAAGGCGAGCAGGTGCCGTCAATGAGAAATAATATGCGGTTGATATTTACGACATACAGAAGAGACAGGGCAATGAAGATTACAGAGAATATATAATTGATCATCATATTTTATTGAGGCTTTCTTTTTTGACGAATTCAAAAAAGTCTTCACGGAACGGCTTGTATCTTTTTTTGGATATTGGGACTTTTTCCTGTGTAGAAAGCAGGATGTCGGTTTTAGAGAATCTTTCTATGTAATTGAGATTTACGATATAAGACCTGTGCACTCTGAAAAAGAAGCTGCTTTTAAGTTCTTCTTCAAATTTTGAAAGAGTGTTCCGAAAAACATAGGCATTATCCTTAGTGAATATTTTTGTATAGACATTTTCAGCCTGAGCGTAAATTATGGAATTTTCTTTGATATTACAGACTGCAAGGTTTGAATCGTCATGGACGAGCACAGAGGGACATCTTACAGTTTCCTTGATAAAAGAATCGAGCGCTTCACGGAGCTTGTCATCTGCTACCGGCTTTATGAGAAAACGGAATGCCTTTACTTTCATAGAATCAAAGACTATATCTTTGTAGCTGCTGACGAAGATAACGTGTGTATCATTGCCGCGGGCTCTCAGGTGAGTAACGGCATCAAGACCGTTTCTGTTTTTCATTTTATGGTCGATAAATATGAGGTCGAAGTCGATATTTGAATCCATTAGTTCATTGCCGTCGCTGAATTCAAAGAACACGGCATCCATACCAATATTTCGGAAATAATCATCTGTTTTTTTTATAAGGTCTAAGCGGTATATCTTTTCGTCGTCGCAGATAGCTATTTTCATGGAAAATCCCCTCTCCTGATATTTCATATCGCAGCGGTGACGCAGGCAGTGAATGATAGTATTGGTTATAAGATCAACCGAATTCAGAGTGATAGTATTAGCTTTAACTATCGTGTTGCTGTTTTTTCAGTGTTTCGTGCTTTTTTAAGAAAACCGGATGTTTACTTTAATCATTATACAACAATTTGTAGATAATTGCAAGTGATTCGTATAAAAAATTATCAAAGCAGGCGCTGTTTACTAAAAAATAATATCCATTGACTAAATTTTACTTGAATTCCGGAACAAATTGTGGTATTATATTTAAATTAAAGAGAATACTTTTCCGGGATCATTTTGATATATGGTTAGGCAGTTTATTATGGTGAAAATGACTGTTTACTAAATTAAACCGCACGTTTACTAAATATCAGTTGATTTTGGAAAGATTTTGTAGTAGTATAAGTTTAGCATTAAAACACGTTATTTATACCATAAAGTGAGGGATCAATTATGTGGAATGATATTATGAAAGCAATCGGAAATCTGTTCTGATGAACTGATATCCGGTTAAAGAAACAACTCCAAAACATTCAAAGCAAAGAGGACGGCTATTAGTCAGCTACCCTTAGCGGAAAAGTGGGTTACCGAGCCCGAAAGTATGGACTCGGTGATTTTGCCGCGATTTCGCCAGAGGGGGCTCTCTATTAGCTGTCCTTTTTGCATATTTGATATGATGTATCTCAATATTCTTATATATTCCGCAGCAGACAGTGATGATGTCTGGCGGTGCTGTATAAAAAATGCTGTTTACTAAAAAAAGTTATCCCTTAACTAAACTTGTGTTGACTTCATAACATTATTCTGTTATCATTTAGAAACCAAACAGGAACATTACCGAAAAGGTAAAAAAGACCAGTATATCATTAAAAGGGGTGTAATATATTGTCAGATTATAAAGTCTCAAAATTCAATTACTGTGTTGACTGCGATGGAAAAACGGTCATATTCAATTCCTTGCGCAACACTTTTGCCATTATGAACAAGAGCTTCTATGAAGATCTCGACTGTGGAAATTTCAGCAATATCCCGGAAGATGTTGTTGAAAAGCTTGAGGATAAGGGAATAGTCTGTGGAACGGACTACGATGAGGACAAAAAAGCACTCATCAAGTATATGGAGACGATAGACAGCGGATATGTAGAGTTTATCATACTCCCTACACTTATGTGTAATTTCAGATGTCCTTACTGCTATGAAGAACGAGTAAACGGCGTTATGAGTGATGAGGTCATAGACAGAGTTGTTAAGTTTGCAAAGACTGTTGTTCCGTCTTCAAAGGGACTTCATGTAAGCTGGTTCGGCGGAGAGCCTCTCGTTGCAATGTCTGTTATAGAAAAGCTCAGTGAGCGCCTTATGAAGCTTGCAAGAGCCTACAAGAAGAGCTATACCGCAAGTATGACGACTAACGGTTATCTTCTTGACTATGATACTTTTATGAAGCTGTTCAGAAAATATCACGTTACAAGCTATCAGATAACTCTTGACGGACGTGCACAGTTCCACAACAAGACCCGTCCGCTTGCAGGCGGAGGTCCTACATATGAGGTGATAATGAAGAACCTCATCGACATCAAGACAAAATGTCCTTCACCTGTTTTCAGTATACTTCTCAGAAGCAATCTTACTAAAGAAACTGCTGAGGATCTTGAAGCTCAGGTAGCTGAACTTGAACAGAATTTCGGCGGAGACAACAGATTCTCCTTCCTCTTCAAGGCTGTCGGAAACTGGGGCGGTGATACAGTAAGATCTATCGAAGGAAGCCTCATCAATATCGAGGAAGAATTCATCGACAGAGTTACAGCGCTCAATACTACTCTCAATATCACAGGAAGGTATCAGTTCTTTGAGAATCTTAACATATGCTATGCAGCCAAGAAGGGTACATATACGATTGATCCGCTTGGAAAGATGCTCAGATGTACGGTCAACCTTTATTCCGAGTATAACATTCTTGGTGAACTCGATGAAAACGGTGAGATTGACAAGAATGAAAAGTATTATGACAGATGGCAGTATCCGGCAAATCCTCCGGCTCGTCCGGATTCTAAGTGCGAAGGCTGCGGACTGTATGCAAACTGTTACGGAATACTCTGTCCGGTAAATACAGTTGCTGCAAATAAAAATGTAGCCTGCAAGAAGAAAGATGCTGAGCTTCAGGGACTTTACAAGTCTAAGCCTGAACTGTTTGTAGAAATAGGAGTATAAGATTATGGCATACGAAATTATCATTCCTGAAAAGGATATAGAACAGATAGGAGAGATACTTGACAGTATCGGAATATTTGTTGAAGAACTTACACCGGATATGAGAATGGATGAGATAATTCTTGATTCAATGTCTCTCGTTTCGTTTTATGTTGAACTTGAGGAAAAATACGGATTTTACCTGCCGGACGATGTGTATTCAAAGAGGCTTTCAGAACTCACTCTCAATAGTTTCTGGACAGATGTTATAAGCCCTTCTTTAGAAAAAAAGGAAACTGTCGGAGTGTGATAAAAAGTGTTTTATGATCTGGTGCTTCTCGATTCAGGTTATGAGATAAACGACCGCAAAAGCAATGTAGATATATATGTCAGAAACGGCGATTTGTGGGAGCAGACCGACAATGATACCGATGATGTAGGTCACGGCGGAGCTGTAATGAACCTCGCTATCGAGGGTATAGATAATGTAAGAGCCGCTGTTTTCAAGAGCTTTACCGATGTTGTTATGAGCAATATAGATAATATCGTTTCTGCGCTTGAATATGTCTACAATAATATAGAGTGCCGGTACATACAGATGAGTTTTGGCGTAAGAGCTTACAGTCAGCCGCTGTATGAGATACTCAGCAAGCTATATAATGAAAAGAATGTTCTGATAATCGCAGCTTTTGATAACTGCGGAGCAATGTCATTTCCGGCGGCGCTGGATTTTGTTATCGGAGTATCCGGAAATCCTTATATCAAGGATAAGAATACTCTCATAGCCTGCGATACGGGACTTATTGATATTTATGCAAGGAACGGCAAGCAGCTCGTTGCCGCAAAAAGCTCTAACGGAAGAAGAGTCGAGGAGGGCAATAGCTTTGCTACCTCGCACGTTACGAACAAGCTGCTGAGATCCGGCAGAAACTTTGCAAATAAGGACGAAGCTATGCTGTTTTTCGACAGCCGCTATAAAGGTCCTGTAAAGGCAGAGAGAAGTTCTGTTAACGGAACAAGAGCGGTGTTATATCCGCTTAACAAGGAGATGTATTCCCTTGTTAACTATGCCGATAGCCTTACAGTTGATCTTGTGGGTGTATATGATATAAAGTATTCCGGCAATCTTGGAAGAGAACTGAAGAGCTTTTCCGGAAAGAAAAGCTATACCGTAAAGAACATCGACAGATGCGATTGGGATAGCTTTGATACGATGATACTCGGACATCAGCGCGAACTGAGTTATATACTCGGATATGATTCCAAGAAGAAGATGCTTGACCTCTGTCTTGAACATGGCAAGAACGTTTTTTGCTATGATCGTTTCCTTGCTGAGGAGTATGAGCCGGAATTCAGAAAAAGATCGCTTGTATTTATCTGCGCGGACAATTTCAGAAGGACGCCTCGTGAAGGCAGGCTTTATCAGATACAGACTCCGATACTGTGCGTACTTGGTACAAATAAGAAGCAGGGAAAGTTTACGCTTCAGATGCAGATAAAGCGTATACTCGAAAGCAAAGGAATTGATCTTGCTGTGCTTGGAACAGAGCCGAATGCAGAGCTCATGGGCTGTGATGAGACGCTCGTTATCGGTTATGATGCAGAACTCGGTTCAAAGACCGGCGATGAGATAATAGAATCGTTCAACGAAAAGATACATCTTCTTGATAAAAAGAATCATGATCTGATACTTGTGGGCGGACAGTCGGGATTTTTCCCGCATCTTATGTACAACACCGGTCATATCAACATAAATCAGATCGCATTTCTCTATGGTATAATGCCGGATGGAGTTATACTTTCATTCAGCTGTGAAGATGAACCGGAATATATAAAGAAGTCGATAGCGGCGATAGAAGCCCTCAGCAAGGCAAAGGTGATAATGCTTGCGCTTTATGCCTTCAGAACAGAATATGACTATGTTATCAATTCATCAAAGGTCAGACTTACAGAAGAGGAAATATCTGAGATCAAGAAAAAAATGACTGATGAGATCGGGCGGCCCGTTGTGGTATCCGGTGACTTTGCCGAGGATGACAGGATATTTGATACTATCATAGAGTATTACTGCAAGTAAGCTGTAAGAGGTTTTATATGCGACTGAATGACATTTGCAAAACATACAATGAGGGCAGGGAAAATGAAAAACAGGTTCTGAAAAATATAGATCTTGAGTTCCCGAAAAGCGGAATGGTATTCATTACCGGCAAGAGTGGAAGCGGTAAATCTACGCTGCTGAACATAATCGCCGGACTTGACAGTCCGACATCCGGCACTGTATCAGACGGTGATACCGTTATAACTGAGCTTGATGCCGATGCGCTCAATGCCTACCGCAGGAACAATCTCGGATTTATTTTTCAGGATCACAGCCTCATCGGAGAGCTTACAGTAAAAGAGAATATAATGCTTGGCATTGAGGCAAGTGAGCAGAAGGAAAAGGAAGCTGAAAGGATACTCAGGCTGCTTGACATATATGATAATGCAGACAAAAAAGCTTCGGAACTTAGCGGCGGACAGCAGCAAAGAGCAGCAATAGCCCGTGCTCTGGTTAAAGACAGCCGCATTATAATTGCCGATGAGCCTACTGGAAATCTCGATTCCGGAAACAGCGAAATAGTATTTGAGGCGCTGAAAAGCATAGCTGATGAACGCCTTGTGCTTGTAGTTACCCATGATGTTGATAGCAGTGTGCGGTATTCGGATCGTATCATAACCATATCTGACGGCAAGGTCGCTGAGGACAGCGCTTCAGAGGTAAGGGAAGATCCTGTCGGATGTGAGGTGGATCTCAAAAAAGCCGGACATATCCAGATATGTGATGCTATGAAGATCTCGCGTGAGCTTGTCCGTTCAAAGCGGAAAAGACTGCTGGTGAGTGTATGTATTTCGGTGATACTGTTATCTATTGTCGGAATAAGCGTGTCATTTTACAATTTCAATTTTGAAAAGATGTCGGCAAAGCTGTTCGATTCTGAGAATGTAAACTCGATATTTCTGAACAAAGGCTATGTCGATGATAAGTCGAAAAACTTCGTTTGTACATCACGTATGATAACAAAGAGCGAGATAGAGGACTTCGTTTCAGAAAACGACATCAAGGACTATGACGAAAGCTATATGGTCATGGGACTCAGCTTCTATAATGGTTCGAGCGGGAATGATTTCCTGCCTTCAGAAGTGAATATAGCAATAAAAGGTTCGGAAGCAGGGCTTGCGAAGTACGGTGCTTCTCTTGGCTGGGGAACATATCCTTCCGCTCCTAAGGAGATATGCGTAACTGACTATATGCTTTACGTTATCAATACTCTTGCACCGGATAATGTTTACAGAAGGCTCGGACTTGAAAATGCACAGGAACTCAGCGATGATGAAAAGGTAAGAGCCGGTCTTAAAAGACTTGACGGAGCTACTCTTGAAGCTCTGTTCGGTAAGGAATGGGCTGCGAAGATAGATTCAACGGAAGGAATTGCTGAATTCAGAAATGCTCCTGAAAGAATTCTTTTGAATAGCGACATTGATATGTGTGTATCGTCTTACCGCATTACAGGCATAATAGACACCGGCTTCGCTGAAAAATACAAAGACATGGTGTATATGGACAAGGTAAGTCTCAACAACGATAAGCGCACCGAGACTTTCCGGTATCTTGTGAACAGCGGCATATATATGGCGATATTTGTAAGCGATGATTTCCTCGGCTCAGTGTATACTGACAAGATGATATTCAATAACGCGTCTATATTAAAAAGCTCAGTATACGGCGAAAAGCTGGGCATTCCGGAAATTTCCGCCAAGAACGATATATATGTATCAGCAAACTTTTTCCGCTCATATTTCAGGACAGAGTTCTCTCCTTCGCAGAGTTACACTATGCCGAACACAGTGTCAATGCCTCTTGGTGAGGGAATGGCTCCTGATATACTGTTTGAGAGCGGAGAGCTAAGAATAGCCGGAGTATTTGATATGCCTTCCGGATTTGATGATGAGATCAGAAGCGATATGGCTCTTGTAGTTTCTGACGAGTATTTCGAGGAATTCTCAGCCTCACAGTGCTATCTCTACGGTATCGTATTCGATAATAACAGAGACCGCAGCGATACGACAGCGCTTCTCAGGAATATGGGCAAAGAAGATTATTTCTATTCACTTCCCTACTCATTCGTGATATATGATATACGCGGAGTTGTAGCGATATTCAACCGCTTTTCGTGGATACTTGTGGTAGTGATAATAGTACTCGAACTTGTTCTCATATCGTCCTGTTACAGCGGCATAATCAACGATCAGAAGCGGAATATTGGCATAATGCGGGCAATGGGTATTGACAGGGATTACATAACAAAGCTGTATATGTCCGGACTGTTCAAGTATGCAGTCATCATCCCCGCAGCGACATCACTGCTGTTCGTTCTGCTTGCAAAGATCGGAAACAGCATACTTTCCAAGAATATGACGAGCTATTTCCAGCATACAAGTCTGAAAGAGCTTGCTATACTAAATCCGGACTGGAGACCATTTGCGGCTATAATACTTGCAAGTTTGCTGGTGGTCATCGTGTCGGTACTTATATCAGTAAGAAAGCTAACAAAGGTAGATCCTATAACTATAATAAGGAAGTGAAAATAATGGCAAAGTTTACGGAAACAAGCACATTAAGAGAGGTTATCAGCGATCCTGAGGGAAAAGCAGTCATCAAGAAGGCATTCCCGCTTGCATTGATGCACCCCAGATTTCAGGAGGGACTTGATTACAATCTGCGCGAGGTCATCGAGGATAATATGGGCGCAATGGTAGGCATCCCTAATGAAAAGGTAAAGGCAGTCATAGAAAAGCTCTATGCACTCTGAGCCGAAGGATAAGACTGATGGAAGAGAAAAGAATATATGATATAAAGCCGTTTGACCGGTTTGCACTGGGAACCTGCATGGAATATGGATATATTCCCATGTTCACCTACTTCGGCGGAACGGAATTTGAATATTTTCTCAACAAATGGACATATTTCCACTATATGGACAATCACTTCTGCATCAGCACAGCGGATCAGACAGATTTTGAAAAGCTGATGCTGTCTCATGGCATAGAAGCGACACTGGTCATGGAATATGAAGAGAATATCATAGATAAGATACTGAAGTGTCTTGATGAGGGCGCTCTGATAATGCTGAAGGTATCCGGTGCAGAGGCTTATGAGGTCGAGACCGGTTACAAGACAGAGAAAAGTCTTTCTGAACACTGGATCCTGTGCTACGGATATGACAAACAAACAAGAGAGTTCGACATCCTTGAACACAGGACGAATGTTGCAGCTGCCTATAAGCATTGCAGGATACCGTTTGATGACTATGCTGATGCTTACCGATCGCTCAATAAAGACTGCGAAGAAAGCTCACTGAGTCAGATAATAATGCGCCGTATCGAGGAGGTCGATACTGATATTGATTTCCAGAGCGAATATCTGAAAAGAAGAGCCGGAAATCTTGCAGGTTTTGACCTTTCAAACCGCTGCCTCATGCACATGATGGACACACTTAAGGAAGAAGCTGTACACGAAGAGGAATTCGAGAGCGATTATGTACTGATATTTACAGAGATAATCAAGTATTGTCAGCGTGAATTGTGGCTGCTGGAAACAGCAGGTATGCCTTATGACAGCACTGAGCTTATAAAACAGCTGAATATAGTTCGTACTTTTGTGATGAAGTGCAGTCTTTATCCTTCAGCGCGAGTATATGCTCAGCTTGCAAAGCACGTTGAGCTTGCAGAAGAGCAGTTCAGATTGTTCAACGGATATATTGAGGGCATACTGAAAGGGGTGGCTGTACTTGAAATGGCATAGCATCAACATTGACAGGCTGCTCGATCATAAGATACTCTTTGATTCTCTCCCGGAGGACGGTGAGGAACACGGAGTATCCGGCATTTGTATAAATGATGGATCACTTTCCGGCGAAAAGCTGAACAGGGAGTGCGGCGGAGTACCGTTTGAGTTCTGCGGCACGGCAAAAGAAAATGATAATCTCATATGTGCGTATCAGCATATAGAAATAGGACTTAACAATGTAAAGAAGGTAGCATTTCTCGGCTTCAATGAATTCGGCAATTACGGCGACAGGCTTACAGTTGTCGGAAAAGACGGCAGTATGCACAGTGAGCAGCTGTTCTTCTACGGGATCAATCAGTCCATAGAAACGCTGTATTCGAGCGAGATGAACGAGCTTTGCAGCGAGGCTGTAAAAACGACAGCAAATGGGTACTTAGACGTAAGCCTTTACAAATGTGAGATACCTCTCGAAGGCTTTGATATAGAAGAGATAGTTCTTCCGGACAATATTGAGATGTACATAATGGCGGTTTCTGTATACGGAGGCTGAGCAGTATAGTGCTGCCGGAGCAAACCAATGCTTATAAAGAAACGTTCAGGTAACGGTTCTTTATAAAAATAAAGGCATATGCATAATTATCTGCTTAGGCAGAGAGGCTGGATACTTATTCCCACTGGGTAAACTGTCCGGACAGTATAGAAATATCCGGCTGATTATGTATTTCCACAAAAAACAGAGGAGGTGTAAGTATGAAATACGAGTTCACAAAGAAGTCCGTTGAGGAGAACGCAATGAATGTTGCTCTTTACGGCGAGAACAAGAACGGCGGAGACTGCAAAAACCAGGGTATCTGCGGTGACGTAGACGGCGTATGCGGCGTTTGATCAATTGACCGTCAACAGTTACATTGATTATATGAAAGGCGGTATTACTATGAGATATGATCTCATAAAGAAGAATGTAAGTGAAAACCTCACAGAGGCAACACTTTACAAGGAGGGCAAGGATCTTCTTTGTCCTGCTCCAATGAACGGCGGAGCTTGCTTAAATGAGGGTATCTGCTATCCTGAGGGTGTTCCGATACCTACAAGCAAGATCTGAACGTTTAACTGATATTCTGCAAATTTTATAAGAAATATTTTATGAAAAGGAGGCGAAAATAATGTACGAATTCACAAAGAAGATCATTGATGAGAATGCAGAGAACGTTGCACTTTACGGTGAGAACAGCGGTAACTGCAAGAATCAGGGTATCTGCGGCGATGTAGACGGCGTATGCGGTGTTTGATCGCACAGCCGGATGACCAGATTTCCAAACGGGAGGAGGTGCGCATAATGTACGAATTCACAAAGAAGGCTGTTGATGAGAACGCAATGAACGTTGCTCTCTATACTGAAAACGGCGGATCTTGTAAGAATCAGGGTATCTGCGGTGATGTAGACGGCGTATGCGGTGTTTGATCCCGTAAACGATAAGGTTATAATAATTCAGAAAAAGGTGCGCTGGATGAAATAAGATCTCACAAAGCAAGCTGTTGACGCTGATACACCCGGCGGAGTTCTGTATAACAGATAAAGCTCACGCTGTTCGTTAACAGCAGGGCGGAGATGATGTTTTATCGTTCTTGGCGCACCTTTATTCCATATAAAACACATACGGAAGGAGTTAATACAATGGAAAAGGTATTCTCTAAGAAAAACGTATCCGAAGACATCCGCAATGTTTCATTATACAAGGAAAACACTGATTGTTCGTGTACAGTAGCAAAGAATATTTGCACTGTTACAACAAACAAGCCTTGTGATGATTGATGGATAAAGGAGTATAGTATCATGTATAAATTTACCAAGAAGCAGATCTCGGAAGCTGAGATCAAGAATGTAACATTATACGCCTCAGAGGATGTGGATGTAAAGAAGAACAAAGGTTGTTCAGCATATCCTTCTGCTCCTATCAACGATCATTGTGATACACATACCGTTAATCAGCCATGCTGACGGAAATGAGGTAATAATATGAAAAAGTATAATTTCAAAGGTGTCAGAAAGGATAATGAATCCTTATTGAGTTATTTCGTTTATGCCGAGAATGACTCATGCAGAAATGGCGGGGATTGCACAAGTTCTAATTCTAACTGCAACAATTCCGGCTATTGCAATGCTACGAATACACCTTGTAAGAATTCCGGCTATTGTCCGTAATAGAAAAGAGGCAAAGATATGATTTTCAAGAAAAGGATCATAAGTGAAGCTCTCACAGACTTCTGTTTGTATGATGAGAATACAAATTGCCCATGCAAGGTCGTTAATATATGCCCGTATACAAATAACGGATGCAGCTAAGGAGGAATGGATCGTGAGCAGCAAATACAAATTCATCAAGAACAGCGTAAATGAGAATAAAACAGCAACAGCAGCAGTTCTCTATAAAGAGGATACAAACTGCGATGGAAGCTGTGTAAAGGTCAACAGCTGTCCGGTTATTAATGACAAGTGTAAATAAGGCTGTCAAGCTGAGAACAGCAGCCATCTCATTTATAATAGTGATCGCAGCGATAGGAGCAGTTATGTTTTTCAGACACAACAAATCAGAAAAAGTAGATATAGTAAAAAACGGAGCAGTAAGTGTAGTCCCCTCAAAGGACGAACTTATCAGTAATCTCACAGACGAAGGATATACTATAAGTCAGTTCAATGATATATACGGTCTTGATGTCACCGGCGAAAGAGTTTATGCCGAGAATGGCAGCAGCTGTATAGACATATGCTACAATCTCAGCAAGGAAGATGCGCTAAAGGCTTTTAAATACTACGAAGAAAAATATCTGTCATGCGATTACTACATTATAGCGCAGAATGAAAACTTTGTCTACTATATAAGTGACAAAGCAGCATTCCGCAAAAGCGGTTTCAAGAGTACTGATAACATAGGGAATCAGTATATCAGAGAGAATTAAGTATCAGCAGGATCTCAGGATCAATCTGCATAGGGCACGGAAGCGTTTTTTCACTGAAAGCGCCCTATGCGGAACGTTCCTTTAATATACGGGATCTTAGCGGAGTAAGGGATTAACATTATGAAGGAAAGAGTAAAAACAGGTAAAAATGGCTTTTTCAGCAATATAGCATATGTATTTGGCGAAGTCAGGAGAGTGGACCGTCCGCTTTTCTGGTGCAATATTTTTTCTGTACTTATGCAGCTTATAATACCGGTGCTTGATATGGTCATAACTCCGTGTATAATATATATCCTGTCTGACAGCCGCTTCGGACTGAGAGAGCTTATTCTTACGATAGGCGGACTCATTTTCGTAAAAACGCTTGCCGGTATCATCAGCACAAGGATAGAGGCAAGAAAATATGTGGCAGAACACAAACTGGTGCTTCACTATCATGAAAAGATATATTCAAAGATAATGAAAGTCGATTATGATATGATAGAAAATCCGCAGACAAAGGTCATATACGATAAGGCTGAGGAAGCGGTAATGAACAACCACACGCCCTTTGTACATATGCCGGAGAATTTCTGCCGGCTCATAACGGGCATACTGAAGTTCGCGGTTTTCTGTTTTATCATAGTTGTCTTCAATCCTCTTGTGCTCATAGCACTTGCACTTACAGCAGGGCTTGAGTATCTCACCATGCTTTACATAGATAATTACGAATACAAAACAAGAGATGAGCGTATCAGGATCTCACGCAAGATGAAGTATTTTGCAGGTTTATCTGAAAACTACAAGACCGGAAAGGACATAAGGCTCTATGGACTGAATACATGGCTGAAGAAGAGCCTTTCCTTGCTGATGAAGGAGCATCACAAGCTGTTCAGCAAGCTTGCATTAAGAAAGATAGCTTCATCCGCAGCGGATCTGCTGGTAATAGTTGCCAGAGACGGTTTTGCCTATGTTTACCTTATCTCAAAGGTTGCAGCAAACGAGATAACTCCGGCTGAGTTCGTGCTTTATTTCTCTGTCATCTCCGGATTTGTGGACATACTCGGAGAGATAGTGATGAGCTTTGAGCAGCTTACTAAGGGAAACTATTCCGCAAAGGATTTTCGTGCATTTATGGGAACTGAGAACAGGATATGCGGCGAACTCGCTATGAAAGGTGATGAAGCCGAGAGCGTTGTGTTCGATAATGTTTCATTCAGATACCCCGGTGCTGAAGGTGATACGATAAGCAATGTCAGCTTTGAGATACATTCCGGCGAAAAGGTCGCTATCGTAGGACTTAACGGTGCCGGCAAAACTACACTGATAAAGCTGCTCTGCGGTATGTATCATCCAACCGGCGGCAGTATAAAGCTGAACGGCAATGAGCAGACAGAGTATGCCCGTGATGAATACTACAATGGCTTTTCGTCGGTATTCCAGCGTATATCAGTCATGCCATTCACGATAAGGGAAAACGTGGTATACTCGGAGTTTTCAAGGGATAAGCTCGACAGATGTCTTGAAATATCCGGTCTTAACAAAAAAGTAAAAGGACTTTCAGACGGCATAGAGACTTATCTTGTTCCGAACGTTTTCAGCAAGGCTGTTGATCTTTCAGGCGGTGAAATGCAGAAGCTTGCACTTGCAAGAGCAATGTACAAGAATGGTCCTGTGCTGGTACTTGATGAACCGACTGCTGCGCTTGATCCTCTTGCTGAAGAGGAGATGTATCAGAGTTACAGCAGGTATTCAAATAACAAGATCTCATTCTTCATCTCGCACAGACTTGCTTCGACAAGGTTCTGTGATAAGATATTCTATCTCGAAAACGGAAAAGTTGTTGAGAGCGGTACACACAGCGAGCTGCTCAGTAAACGCGGAAAGTATGCGGAGCTGTTTGACATACAGGCGAAGTATTACAAAGAAGCTGCTGTGAATATGTGATATGTGAGGAAAACTATGAAGCTTTCAGAAAAGATAAAAAAGATACTGTGGGGATACCGCCTGATATTCCGTATAGACGGGAAGTATATGTTCTATATTTCTCTCAAGTCGGCAGTCAGTGCTGTAATGCCTTTTGTACTGATATATTTTTCCTCTGCCATTGTTGACAGGATCAGCACCGGAACATCTTTCGGTGTCGTTATGAGGTACGTTATAGTGCTGCTTGCAGCAGAGATGCTGTTAAACGGTATAAAGGAGATCGCAGGAGCAAGATCCGAGATTCACCAGTCTCAGTGGCAGCTGAAGCAGGAGCAGTTCTACTGTGACATAAACAACCGTATGCCATATGCCGATCTTGAGGATCCTGAGCTTCAGCTGCTCAAGAACCGCATACGCTCAAATCAGAACGCGACAGGTGCCGGACTTGATACTCAGATAACCTGCTATTCATTCCTGCTTACTGCTTTCATCTCGATAACAATATCCATATTTATGACGGTCGGATTGTTTGTGAATATGGCGGAATCCGGTTCACAGAGCGCAGATCTGGTGAATTCCGGAACATTTACAGCAGCGTTTATAGTTTTTATGCTGGTTTGTATAAGCATTTCTGTTTGGAGCAGCAGTGTGAAATTCAGAAAAGAAAACGAAGAATGGCGCACTTTGCCGGAGTCCAATAGACTGCTGCACTATATACGTTCTAACCTCAGTAATAACCTATGGGCAATGGACGGACGTATATACAAGTGGGATAACGTAGTAATGGACGAGATATATAAGTATACCCGCGATCCTAAGTATATCGGGAATATTTATAGGATCCACCGCAGATACGGCACTATAAACATGGCGGCAATGGGCGTTATGAGATTCTTTCTGTATATGTTCGTTGGTATAAAGGTATACTACAAGGCTTTCAGCGTGGGCAAGTTCATACAGTATGTCGGAGCAGTTGAGCAGCTCGTGTCCAATGCCACGAATATGTTCATATACTTTGGCATACTTCTTAACAATGCTGCTTACATTGAGGACATTTATACGTATTGCAGCCATGCAGAAACTGCCGTATCAAAAGACGGGGATGTTTCTGAGGGAACTATCAGGTTCAGCAATGTGTATTACAGATACCGCACTTCCGACAGAGATATACTAAAGAACGTCGATCTTGAATTGAAAGAGGGCAAAAAGTACGCTATTGTCGGCGAAAACGGCAGTGGAAAGACTACGTTTGTAAAGCTGCTGTGCGGACTATATAAGCCTACATCAGGTGTAGTTTCTATGAACGGCACAGATGTAAGCACTGTCTCTCCGACACGATATTATGACAAGTTCTCGGTGGTGTTTCAGGATTTTTCACTTGTATCGGCATCTGTCGGGGAGAATGTAGCCTGTGATATGGATCAGGACAGAGACAGAGTCTATTCTGCTCTTGATAAGGCTGGTTTCAGCGAGAGACTTTCAAAAATGGCAAAGGGAACAGATACTGTGATCTACCGTGAATACGATGAGACCGGCGAGGAGATCTCAGGCGGTGAGGCACAGAAGATAGCTCTTGCGAGAGCTGTTTACAAGGATTCACCTTACGTTATACTCGATGAACCTACCGCTTCTCTCGATCCTGTATCGGAAGAGGAGATATATTCACGGGTAAATGAGATGAACAGCGACAAAACTGTATTTTTTGTATCCCACAGACTTTCTTCCTGTAAATTCTGCGATGAGATACTTGTATTCGATAACGGATCCATCGTTCAGCGAGGCAGTCACGAAAAGCTTCTTTCAGAGAAGGGCAGCAAATATTTTTCTCTCTGGAATGCTCAGGCACAGTATTATGTGTGATATGGAGCGTATACGCAGGAAGGCTTAATATAAGATGTTCAGGAGTTGAGATTGAATGGTCACTAGAACAAGAGAATGTGTTATTGACGATTTCCCCGAGATAGCAGCATTTGAAAAATACTACGACTCAGTTAAGTACGGCATAGCCTATTTCCGTAAGAATGAGGGTATTGCCGGCGGAAGGATGATAATAGAGGGTGAGGAAAAGATAAACTATTCCACCTACAATTATCTTGGTCTTAACGGCGACAAGAGGATAAATGAATTCGTCATGGAAGCAGTTGAACACTATGGCACTTCTGTTTCAGGAAGCCGTCTGCTTAGCGGAGAGATAGAACTCCACGAAAGGCTTGAAAGGCAGATAGCCGGATTTCTTGGCACAGAGGATGCGATAGTATTCGTCGGAGGTCACAGCACCAACGTCAACATTATCGGAAATATTGTAGGTCCGCAGGATCTGATCCTTCATGACAGCCTTGCACATAACAGCAGTGTTCAGGGGTGTATACTCTCACACGCAAAGCGTATGCACTTCCGGCATAATGACATGGAGCATCTCGAAAGAACATTGAAGAAATTCCGCGAGAAATTCAGAAGAGTTCTGATAATCGCAGAGGGTATATACTCTATGGACGGCGATATATGCGACCTGCCGGAGCTTATCAGGCTGAAAAAGGAATATGGCGCTATGCTCATGATAGACGAGGCTCATTCTTTTGGTACTATCGGAGACTGCGGACGTGGTATCACGAGTTACTATGAGGCTGATCCGGCAGATGTGGACATCCTTATGGGTACACTCAGCAAATCTGCTGCGAGCTGCGGAGGATATATCGCCGGCAGCAGCAGATTCATAAAATATCTGCGCTATAATTCTCCCGGATTTGTATTCAGCTGCGGTATGACACCGGCTAACACAGCTGCTGCCTGCCGGGCAATAGAGCTGTTTGAAGAGGAGTCTTTCCGCATAGAAAAACTTCACAGTAATTCGCAGTATTTTCTGAATAAGCTCAGCCTTATGGGCTATGATACAGGTCTCAGTGAAGGTACTCCTATAATACCGATCATACTGGGAGATTCTCACAGGGCGATAGATATGTCCAATGACCTTTTCAGAGAAGGCATAAATGCACTTCCGATAGTGTATCCTGCCGTAAAGGAAAACGAGGCAAGGATAAGGTTCTTCATATCTGCCAGCCATACCCGTGAGGATCTTGACAGAACTCTTGATGTCCTGTTATCACTGCGCTGATATGGGAAGGACGGCGATAATAACAGGCGGCAGCAGCGGTATCGGAAGAGCTGCTGCATTGAAGCTGTGCAGAAAAGGCTTTCGGGTATATGAATTTTCCAGAACAGGAAAAAGTCATCATGGTATAAGGCACTGTACTGTTGACGTAGCAGACGAAGAAGCTGTAACGGCAGCAGTCCGCAGTATATTCAGATGTGAACAAAGGATAGACCTGCTGATAAACTGTGCCGGTTACGGTATATCAGGCGCCTGCGAATTCACTGCTCATGAGGACGCGGTAAGGCAGATAAATGTCAATCTCATTGGTACGGCTAATGTCTGCAAGGCGGTGCTGCCGTATATGAAGGCGCAGAGGCGTGGAAGGATAATAAATATAAGCAGCGTAGCTGCGGTCATGCCTCTGCCTTTTCAGGTATGGTATTCGGTAAGCAAGGCTGGCATAAATTCCTATACCTGCGGACTTGCAAATGAGGTCCGGCAGTTTGGCATAACAGTATGTGCGATAATGTTCGGAGATATATGCACAGGCTTTACCAATGCGAGGAAGAAGTCCGAAAAAGGCGATACTGAATACGGCGGATGTATAAGCCGCTCTGTCCGGAAAATGGAGAAAGATGAGTGCGAAGGCTATACAGCTCAGGCGGCTGCCTCCTATATAATGCACATCGTGAAAAGGAAGCATCCTGCCCCGCTCAATACGATGGGGGTAGGCTATAAGGCGGCTGTTCTTGCAGACAGATTGCTTCCGTGCAGAGTCAAGAACTATATACTTTATAAACTTTATGGTGGACGATAGAATAAATAGTCAAGCAAAAAACGAGCCGCAGGAGGAAACTCCTGCGGCATATTACGTTATATCAGATTTAAGGAAGCTTATAGATCTGGGCGCATAAGATATGCTTTCCGGCGAAGAAAGTATCTTCGTTCTTATCAAAAAGCATTCTGCATATACTAAGGGTAGTATTATATTTTTGTGTGTTCCTTGTGTTGATACATTTTGAGAATTCCGCGTTTATATTACGGGGAGTGCGTACTTCATCGAGGAAAGAAAGCGATTCTTTCAGAAGGTGCGAGCTATGCGGATCAGCGGTGATCTTATTGAGCATAGAGGCAGCTTTTTTTATGATACGGTTTTCGGCACGGTCGGGAGTAAAAACGTCATGACGCACATAAATGCGTTCACGGTGCACGAGATTGCGCCGTATATTCTCAGAAAACAGGATAGTTCCCTGAACCGACTTCATATTTTCCTCACGGCTCGTATAATTTGAGAGAACTCCGCTTTTAATGATTTTCATAGTTTCGCCGGCGAAAACGGATATGAAGTATTCCATGAAGTTTCTATCAGGCTCAAAATCTGAAAGGCTGAAAGTGTGTCCGCATCGTTTGCAGAATTCTTCACATAGAGCCTTCCGGGCGTTTGGGATACCGCCCTCTGTACAAGGCAATATTTCTATCAGAGTTCCGTTAACGAGGCAGAGGAATCCGCAGTAAGAGCCTGCCATGAAATGTCCGGTGCTGCTTTTTTTACTTGCAGTGATAACTTTTTTGCCTTCAGCTGAGCACATTTCGGAAATATCGCTGAGTATTTCTGAAAGTCCGCTGTTTTCCGCAGAGGAGTCTATGATACTTTCATTGGCTGATACGCAAATGTGTCTGGTGTACATTGTATTCTCCGTTCATCAGGAATTATGCTTGTATATGTTGATAAAGTGTTCTTTGTTCCAGTTCATAGGATTACCGAGACGATAAAGCTTCTGACCGGAATCAAACTGCTGGACATATTTAGGTGTAATGCATTCAATGAAAGTATTCTCATCGTTCAGTATAAGACGGATCCTTTCGTAGTCATCGAAGAAATACTCCTGAAGAAGCGGGATTATCTTTGTTAAGAAAACCTCTCTCAGTTCATAGATGTTTTTGATACAGCCATTGTTATTCATAAAATATGCGTGACCGATAGCGTGTTCGCGGTCGTAATAATACTCAATGCGCTCATTGATTGCGGTAAGCAGCTCACACAGATCAATACCATCAAATTTTCCGAGGAGCGAAGGTTCAGGCATCATTTCAATGAAATGGAATCTTCGTCTGAGAGCAATATCGAGCATTGCGATCGAGCGGTCGGCAGTATTCATCGTACCGAGAATGTACAGATTCGGAGGAACTGAGAACTCGGTTTGTGAATACGGCAGAATTACAGAAGTTCCACGTTTGGATTCTTCGATAAGAGTGATAAGTTCACCGAATATCCTTGATATGTTTCCGCGGTTGATCTCGTCTATTATAGCTACAAAGTTTACTCGCGGACTTTTGGCAGCCTTTTCACAAAGCATCTTGAAAACTCCGCTGTACGGGCGATAAATGACCGTAGTATCAGCGTGTGCGGTAGAAGTATCATTGCCGTATTTGTCAACTAAGACAGGACGGATTCCCTCAACAAATTCTTCATAGCTCAGTGACTGATGAAATGTTGCGAATTTTATCTGACCTGATGCAGCGTATTTATCATATTTTGCTTTCGTTGAAGCATATGGTTCGCCTTCGGGTATCTTCTGACCTTCGATAAGCTCAACTGCGTATTTAACGACATTATAGGTCTTTCCTGTTCCGGGAGGTCCATAGAGTATCTGGTTCAGCGGAGCGTTCAGAGTTTTAAGCTGATAGTCTGAAAGACGTTCAGCTGACGGAGGTTTCTCTTCTTCGACACTGAGCAGCTGCCACGACATAATGTCGAACAGCTTCATATTTTTGAATTTGAAATTGGCATTTCGGAAATCGAGGATCTTGCGGCAGTTCGGAATATAACTCGTTATTTCATCGACTTTTTTCAGTTCGATACCGAGCTCTTTGTATACAGTGGAATCGGTAGCGCTTTCGCCAAGAATAGGGAATGTGAAAGGCTTCATGCAGTGGAGTATCCTTGACAAAGCAAACACAGGCAGCCCGGAATCCCTGATCTTTGAATTAATCATTTTCTGGGCTGTATCGAACAGCATAATGTCGTTTTCGAGTTCGGAAAGGTTTATAAGCAGCTTGAAAAAGAACTGTATGGATTCAGATTTTTCAGCAATAGGCAGATCTTTGAATGAAAATGGAGTCGTAAGGAACTCCATTTCCTGTTTTTCAACGACATGGCTGAAAAGCATACGCGAGTTTTTGCTCCATATTTTCTCAAGATACTTATCGAAAAGGAGCTTATCGTTGTGAAGCAGATGGGTTTTCTGAATGTGATACTTGCGTTCGTTTTTATCGTTTTTCCAGACTCCGAGTGAAAGGTAGTACAGCAGGTCGAGGTCATTGTAGTCGATAAGGGTAGTTTTTCGCAGTTTGGCGTAACACTCTACCGCTTTTCGCACAGACCGGTACGTACCGTCGAATTCATAAGGTAGTATCTCAGCTTTACGTTTTAGTTCGTCAAAAGTGTTAGTTTTATCCATATTTATTACTGCCTTTCCAATAATATCCTAAAATAATTGTATCATACACACAAACAGAAGTCAATAGTGTTTGAATTTTTTACACATTATTCATAAATAGCACTGTTTCATGATAATATAATAAAAAGGGCGTGATAACATATTTATCACGCCCTTTGTTAGGTATGCGGTCAAATTTTCCATTTGTCCTGATAGTATGCTCCGTGCTCGGTACAGTACCACACAAGTTTTCCTGAACGGCACAGAGGCATGGTTATGTGGATGTTCCATTCGGGATACTGTTTGAAAATAGTTGCGGAATTATCAGAAAGATATGCTACGAAAGAGATATAATGGTCTTTTTTCATTTCGTGGTCGGACGATATGAACCATTCTCCGCCGATGTCCTCAACTTTGAGCATTTCGTCTTCGGAAGCTCTGACCGGTTCAAGTGGTGAGAGTATGCTTCCGCAGCAGGTAACAGCAGCTTCGGAAGTTGCCGTTATTATATTCCCGCATTTCCTGCATACATAGATTTTCAGCTTTTTCATATTACCTTTCTCGCTTTCTCTTTTATTTATTTCGCCAGACAGCAAGGTCTGAATGTCGGTTGCAAATATGTCGGCGAGTTCCGAGAGCAGAGAAATGTCCGGACATCCGTTTCCGCATTCCCATTTTGATACCGCCTTGTCGCTGACATTCAGCCTTTCAGCAAGCTGTTTCTGAGTAAGTCCTGATTCACTTCTCAGCTGTTTTATGAGCAGACCTGTCTTTATCTGATCCATTTTTTCATCTCCTTTGATTTTTATTACCGGCTTTATTTCAATTTTACTCATTATCCATAAAAAAGTCAATCTACGTTCCGTGGAATAAGGTACATACGTATTTAATAAATATGCAGAGGACACAAAAATGTTTAATTTTAACAAAATATCTATTGAAAATCGGAAAGGAATGTGCTATAATATTGATTGGCAGCTAATATTTCGCATAATTGATTAATGATTTGTATAAAAACGTCTTGCCAATACAATATGATATAACAGTTTGTGTTTCTTCATAATGCTGATTTAAGACAGCGGAAGGACTTTATCAGAAAGCTGATAAGTTTACGTATGAGGATAAATCAGCGCTTTACAGACAAAAAGGTCACGACAGAAGACACAGATAAAATACACATCTGAACTGTTACAGAAAGAGGGGTTCGTATGGGATTGTTTTCAAGGCTTTTCGGAGAAAAAGCCGGTATAATTGATGATATTGCAAACGCTAAAAGGCAGGAGACTTTAGACCGCATTGAAAGAGAGCGGGAAACTGCTGATACAGTTCCTGAGACTGCTGAATATACAGAATCTGTACCTGAATCAGGTCCGTCGGGCTTTTCGTGGGGACCTGATATGCCTGATGAGGAAAATCAGTACAATTTCAACGGTACATATAAGGAATACTTTAATGATGTGTTCAGAAGCGAGTTCTCAAACTATAAAATAGAAACCTCAGATGCTTATAACGGCAAGGCTGTGATATTCACCTTCTGGGAAGGCGGAAGAAAAGCCCTTGTAGTTGAAGTGCTTTCAAGAAAAAGCTCCGTGTATAAGCTTCGCGCTGACTGCAAAGCAGAGGGCGTTCCTTATCTTCGCTATTATTACGATCACCACGGTTGGTGGAACACCAGAGAGTACGTCAAACAGCGTACACATAATGCCCTCGCTGGCTGATAAACTGAATAAAACAGAAAGAGAACGCCTATGCGCCTGTGACGGATCAGGCACGATCCTGTGATCGGCTTCGCAGGCAGCCGGATCGTGTACGGTCTTGTACCTCCAAGAATTTTCTTGGATTTAACGATTTCTCTTTCTGTTTTTATTTTATGAAGGTGAAGCAATGTCGATACTTGATAAGCTTTTCCAGCGTGACAGCTGGGAAATTTTCTATAAATACAAATGCTCGCTTACCGGCAGCACTAAATTCTGTAAAGAGCTAAGAGGCTTTATTGACGGCGAAGCTTATATTCAGGTATGTGAGAAAATAAGAAGCGGAGAAGCTTTTGTGCTTCCGGAAAAGTCTGTGATAAGCAAGCTCGATACTCAGAAAAAGCGGATCGTATATACATATCCGGCGGCTGAAAACATGGTGCTCAAGCTGCTGACACATCTGCTGTTAAGGAAGTATGACGGATTGTTCAGCAGCGGACTTTATTCTTTCCGTCCGAACAGGACTGCCAAGGATGCTATAAGAAAACTAACGAAAACTCCGCACATAAACGAGATGTACTCTTACAAAGCGGATATAAGCAATTACTTTAATTCTATTCCAATAGAGAAGCTGCTGCCCATGCTGAAAGAAGTTCTGTATGATGATGATGAGCTTTATGTTTTTCTCAGCGGTCTTCTTTCAGAACCTCGGGTGATAGACGGAAATGCCGTTATTACAGAGGAAAAAGGTATAATGGCGGGAACTCCGCTTTCGGCTTTTTATGCAAATCTGTATCTCATGGAGCTTGACGGTTATTTTTATGAAAATAACATTCCCTATGGACGTTACTCCGATGATATTATTCTGTTTGCGGAGTCAGAGCAGAAATGTGAGGAATATGTCGGCTTCCTGCACGGTTTTATTACTGAACGCGGATTAAAGATCAATCCTTCAAAGGAATCCCTAAGTGCACCGGGAGAAGCCTGGAGCTTCCTTGGATTTTCATACAATAATGGCGTTATAGACATAGCGCCTGTATCAGTAAAAAAGATGAAAAGCAAAATGCGCCGCAAAGCAAGAGCCTTACAGCGTTGGAAGCAGCGCAGCGGAATAAATGCAGAAAAAGCGGCTCTCGCTTTTATACGGATATTCAACAGAAAGCTTTTTGAGGCTTCCGAAGATAATGACCTGACGTGGAACAAGTGGTTCTTTTCGCTGATTAATACTGATGAGAGTTTGCGTAATATTGACAACTATGCACAAGATTGCGTTCGTTTCCTTATCACAGGCAAGCGTACAAAATCAAGATTTGATGTCAGATATGAAGATATACGCCGTTTAGGTCTGCGCAGTCTGGTACATGAGTATTATGCGGGATAAGCGGATATTCCTGTATCTATTCGGCTTTCCTTATAAATGAAACACAAATAAAAAGCAGACCAATTTCCGCTTTTTACAGTCCGACTGATGATCGAAGTAAAACGATATGCCTTTGATTTTATTTACGAGATATGGTATAATAATTAAGCTGCATTTTTATAAAGAGCTTTAAGAAAGGATTTTAGAAAAATGAAAAGAACAACATTTATGCTTACATTGGCTTTTACACTCGCAGTATGTTCCCTTACAGGCTGTGGTAAGGTTGGCTCGGGCTCTCAAAATGGCACAATTAACAACGCCGACACCTCTGCTTTAACGACTGCTTCGGTATCATCAGAAAGTGCTTCAACAATTGTCGCAACTTTGGCTGATAAAACAGAGGCTGCATCAGTAGAGCTGAGTGGCGGCAGCTCTGATACTCTCACAGAGAAACAGGCACTGGATGCGATCAAGAATTATTGTTTCAGTCGTAATCCGGATCTGAAAGGTATGGTAGAATCGGGAGAATATAATATATATTGGGATGTTAGCACAAATGAGGCTAATGAAATAGTTGTCTTGTACAGAACCTATACAGCTACACAAACACGATATTATATTGATCCGGTTTCCGGAGAAACGTATGTTACGGAGCTGGTACCGGGAATAATAGATGAGGAGCAGCGTACAGAAGAAAAACTTAATGTAAGAGACTATTTATCGTAACGATTCCTGATTTAGCTTAGTACCATGATAAATCTAAAACTTATGAAGAATGATACAGAGAGTCCCCGCAACTGCGGGGACATATTCATATGCAAATGTAGTTTTTCCCGATAACAGAAAGCCTCGCTATGAACGATGCTCTTTATAGCTACCTTAAGGCTCTGAAAGCGGAGCAGGATAATATGATAAGGGAGACGAATGAATATCGTGATTTCCTTTGCGTTAACCATGTAGGTTCGTTAATAACGCCGGACAGTATAACACATTACTTCATAAAACTCCTCGACGAAAACGAGCTTCCGCACATAAGATTTCACGAACTCAGGCACTCATGTATCAGTTTCCTCGCCAATAATACCGCGTTCTCGGTAAAGCGGGTACAGGACTACGCAGGTCACAGCGACTTCCTCACGACGTTCAACGTGTACAGCCATACCGACGATTCGGATAAAAAGACTGAAATGGACTATATCACCAGCTGTTTCACGGATCTGTTCGGCGACAGCAATGAAGAATAAACAAAGAGCAGGCGTTCCTGAACAGGGAGCGCCTGCGTGTTTCATTTGGGCAAACCATTAAAGGCAGCATATACGACAAATGATATTGCATCTATTGCAAGAATGATACCGAAGACAATAAGGGCTATCTTTGTGCCTTTCCTGACTTTTTTCTTATTATCATCAGTCAGGACGTGTTTCTTGATATCGCTGTAAAGCTCAGACTTTACAGGCACCTGCTCAACGGGTGCAGGCTCGGGAGATTTGTCCAGCACCAGTTCATCAAGAGAAATGCCGAACAGGTCGCTCATAGCGACAAGCTTCTCCATATCAGGCGTAGAATCGCCGACCTCCCACTTCGAGACAGTCTGACGCGAGACATTCAGCCTGTTCGCGAGTTCCTCCTGAGAAAATCCCTTCTGTTTACGCAGTTCGTAAAGTTTATTATTGAACTCCATATTTCATGCCTGCCTTTCTGTATTATTCTTTTTATATATTTGCCATAGCAGTACAGCTGCCGCAGCTATGACAATATCAGCGATAATGCTTGCTTCTATGCCGTAGTTCCCGCCGTTGAGAAGATTGTTTCCAACACTTCTCATATTGATGAGCGCGGTTGAAGTTCCCTCGCTGCCGCTGAGATTGAGTCCGAGAACACAGCACAGACAGAAATTCCACACGGAGTGAAGTCCGCAGGCTGCCCATATACTTTTGGTTTTGAGTGTCAGAAACGAGAATACGCACGAAATAACGATCAGGCAGAACACACCTGAGAAAATATATTTCGGTTCGCTGCCCGTGAAATTGCCCCAGTGATTAAAGGTGAATACGAACGTACTTGCTGATATAGCGACAGGCATAGGTACTCTGTCCCTGAGCGAACAGAGTACAAGTCCTCTGCACAGGAACTCCTCAGCCGCCCCCTGAATAATAAACCCGCCGAGCATAAGCATCAGCATCGGAATATTCGTATCCTTGGATAAGCCTTCATAACTGATACTGCCTGTGATCATTATCGCAGCAACGCAGACAGCCAGCAGTCCAATGCCAATTAGAGCACCGATGAACCAGCCG
The DNA here is from genome assembly GCA_900315755.1 of uncultured Ruminococcus sp. GTDB lineage: Bacteria > Bacillota > Clostridia > Oscillospirales > Ruminococcaceae > Ruminococcus. The sequence goes on along the minus strand of ONAI01000001.1, from coordinate 126,324 downwards.
CCGATGTGCTTAGTCACACCCATTTCTGAAAGCTTCTTTCTTTCTATAAGTTTCCAGCAAAGGATGGTTACGCCTATAATAACTATCATGCCATAGTATTTGAGCAAATTCATAACGCTGTCACTGAACATTTCGCCCTTCATGAAGTTTTTTCCGCAGGCGAGCATCACACCGATAACAGCTCCCTCTGCAAGCAGCAAGCCCGCCCAGTAGCATATAATGAACATCAGCAGCTTTTTCACTATGAGTATCAAAGCAGGCATTTCTGTTCTGTTGTTGAACGGGCTTATGTTTCTGATGAATTTTATCATAGATGAATTCCTCCTTCTATCGCTCTGTGATAGTTTTTCCTGATGAATCCATCGTATCATTTCTGTCCGTGAAAGTCTACCAACTGCGCCTGGAAATCCGTCAACAGGCGTTAACAATCACGTTAATCTCCGTTGCATTGGCTATTTATAGCCAGATTTTCAGCTGCGTCCATAAAGTGCTGCTGAATACATTATACCACAACAGTCTGCCTAAATCAATACGCCGAATAGAATGAAAACGCTCCGCGAGGAAGCACAAACCGGTATTATATCAATCGATAAAGGAGTAGTCAAGACGCTTTAACAGAAGGACCATCAGCCCGATGGACGAAAGATCTATTCTGCTGATTCTTTATTGCCTTTATTCGTCCCTGATTTTGCAAGTATCGCAAAATAGCGTAGGAAAAATGTAGGGAAACAACGAAAAAAGCACCTTCAATCTCTCGAAAGTGCCTATGTTTATATTTTGTGGACGTTCTGAACGAAGTCTCATACGCGGCTAAAAATCGCGGTCCAGATAAACTGAACCGCGATAAGCGTGCGCCCGCTCGGCGCTGGGGTGGGAGATGGGATTCGAACCCACGGTCTTCGGGACCACAAGCCTATGCTGACGGATATTCCACAGTTTCAGCCGGTTTATCAAAATACTTTTTTGCGCCTATATTTCGAGGATTTGAGCAGATTTGCCGTGTGATGCCTTTGCAGAAAAAATTGTCTAACTGTAGGAAAAGTGTAGGAAAAATATTGCAGACAATTACTGTTGATACTTCATTTTTCACTGGTTGCAACACAGGCTGCAATAAGCGAAAGCAAGTAATTCGAAAATACACACAAATTGGCTATTTTACGCTGAATCTGGACGATGCTAAAGAATACCTTTACGCGAAGTCTACAAAGCGTAGGATACTAAGCTGGCGTGATATTCACGTTAATGTGTTTATCTGAATAAAACAACAGAGTCCTCACAGTTACGGCTGTGAGGACTTTTTTGTGATGGTTGAAGCATAAAAGTAAGCCCTGCCCCATAACGGGGCAAGGCTCTTATCATATATATTTTTAAGATGTTTGAGTTTTGGCTATAAGCTGTTTCCTCATATGAAAAAGGAACGTCATTCAGTAATGATATTTTTAATCCTGTTGCAATAAACAGTTATGTTTTTAGCCATTACAGACAAAACCGCCCGAACCTGATGAAAGCTCGGGCGTCTTTTTATTCTTCTTCGGTATCAGTTATGACGTCATCTTTAGAAACTGTTCGGTGATGAAATACCACATTCCCTGTTTCTGTACTAATGAAATACATATCATTTTCAAACAGCTTTTTCAGTAAGCTAATGGAACTTTTTATTATCATAACTATCACCTTTTTTATATTTTTATGGCACATATTATTACTGAAGGTCTTTATGTTGTTATTTTCAACATCGTCCTGCTTTCCACATCCGCTCTGTACAAATGAGAACTGAGCGGAAAATGTGCTGTATGGAATCCTTTCTTGTTACCATTTGTACAGCTCCTTTCCTGTGTGGTATGTATATATTATAATCTGTATTTTGCCGTTTGTCCAATGCGAATAATCCATTGCCGACAATAAAAAAAAACTATACCTGCAAATCAAAAAACAGCTTCTTCGTTATAGAAGAAGCTGCCTTGTCGTTTCATTAAAATGTATTGTTTTAGGAGGTTATACACTTAATGCTTTCAGCTAAAATTTGAATTTCGTTGTAACATCGTCCAGTGCTGCACATTCGGTCTGTCCCCCTGACGATAGAGCGGAGCATACCAAGCATACAGGATATTCTGTTTTTCATTTTCACCGCTCCTTTCGTTTGGTGTGATTTTAGTATACCACATAGAAAGCAGCTTGTCCAATGCGAAAAATCCATTACCGATTATAGGTGAAAGCTATATATGCTATTCAAGCAATAGTCTCATCTGATACCATTCAGCACCGCCATGTTCAGATGATGATACGCCCTCACTTACGAATCCTAAACGGCTGTAAAATTGGATAAGTTTCTCCTTGCAGGTGAGAACTATGCCGCAGCGTTTCTGCTTTTTAGTATCTTCGATAACACGTTCCATAAGCTTAGATGCAAAGCCGCTTTTTTGATACAAAGGAGCTGTAGCAACTCCGAAAAGCATCAGCCATTTTCCGTCTGAAGCATACATATCTGTGCCGCTGTACATTTCGTCGCACAGATCTTCAGCATTTGTTGTCATTCCGTTTATCATGGAGATGACTTGACTATCCCTTTCAAGAAGCCAGAAGCATTCGGGATAAGTACGAAGCCTGAGCTCAAACGCTGTTCTGTCTGCAGCTTCCGATATCGGGAAACAGCTTTTTTCAAGCTCTGTAACAGTATCAATATCGCTGATATCTGCCTGTCTGATAATTACGCTCTGCATATATCATTTATCACCTCTCCTGCAATAAGCAAACCTGCGACTGCAGGCACAAAAGCTGTACTTCCGGGAATATCGCGGCGTTCCGTGCATTTGTGCTGAGCACCCGGAGGACAGATGCAGTGGGTACGGCAGCTTATGGACATATCTTCGATAGGCCTGATGGGCTGTTCGTCAGAGTAAACGACTTTAAGCTTTTTTACGCCGCGTTTTCTCAGTTCATGGCGCATTACACGGGCAAGAGGACAGACCTGAGTATCATAGATATCTGCTATTTTCAGCCGTCCTGCGTCGATTTTATTGCCTGCGCCCATTGCGCTGATTATAGGTACTTCCAGACTTTTTGAACGCATTATTAGTTCAAGCTTTGCAGTTACGGTATCAACTGCGTCAACAACGTAATCATACTCATCAAACTGAAAATCATTGGCGTTTTCGGGCAGGAAAAAGCACTTGTGTATGCGGATGTCCACATCGGGATTAATTTCCTTCATACGCTCTGCCATGACCTCCGCCTTGTATTTGCCCACAGTTTTTCTTGTGGCAAGTATCTGGCGGTTCAGATTGGTAAGACACACCTTGTCATCATCGATAAGGTCAAAATGTCCCACACCGCTGCGTACCAGAGCTTCGCAGACGTATCCGCCTACACCGCCTATACCGAATACCGCAACTCTCGACTCCGAGAGCTTTTTTATTGCTTCTTCACCGTAAAGAAGCTGTGTTCTTGAAAACTGATTCAGCATTTATCTCACCTGTACCATAGTATTTTTATAGTTATAATATGATTATATAGCCGCTTAGAGTAAATGTCAATAACCAATTCACAGAAATCCTATTGACAAAGTATGCGTATTATAGTATAATATTAACATAGCAAATCAGTATGAATTGACGGAGGTGTTTGTTATGCAGGTATATATGTGTAAGATAAATATGAATATGTGTATAATAGCAAGCTCCGCGCTTACTGTATCTTAGGCTTTTTCTGCCTGTAAACCAACAGTCTGCCGCGGAGGCAGACTATTTTTTTTACAGGAGTGATAATATGAAAAGGATAGAAGTGATCTCTCTCGACAGAATAGGGCTTGTAGGCGAGATTTCCAACGTCATCAGACGTCTTAACGGTAACATTATAACTCATACAGCCAATGTAGTGACAGATGAAAAGAATAACTTTGTTTCGCATTTTACTGCCGATATCCACTTTGAAACAGCTTCTGAAGATGAAGCTGTTTCACGCAGACTTCGCAGGATAAAAAATGTCAGACAGGTAATAATAACCGATCTGTGAGGTGATAGCAATGAACGAAACAATCAGAAAAGCAATATATGACAAATACATAGCACCAACCAAAAAAGAACGTCCTGACTATATCGGCGTGGAAATAGAAATGCCAGTCGTAAACCTCAGCGGACAGCCTGTTGACGAAGCTGTTTCCATAAAGACTGCCGAAAGCTTCATCAGGCACTTCGGTTTCATCGCCTCAGGCAGTGACACTGCCGGCAATATAACCTCTGCGAAGCATGAGCAGACAGGTGATATACTGTCCTTTGACTGCTGTTATTCAAATCTTGAATTATCCTTCGGTAAGGCAGTTGGTCTTTTTGGAATAAAGGACAGATTTGAGCGATACTGCCGCTTTCTCAATGCTGAATTTGCAAAGCACGGCTATACTATTACAGGTATGGGCGTTAATCCCAATGCGGATATAAACCACAATCAGCCTATCCAGAATGAGCGCTACCGTATGCTTTATCATTACCTGCACTCTTATCCGCAGCATAAGAATGAAGTGGCGATGCGTTTCCATGAACGTCCTGATTTCGGAACTTTTACAAGTGCCTCACAGGTACAGCTTGATGTGAGATATGATGAGCTTACAGACGTTATCAATGTTTTCGGTCTGCTTGAGCCATACAAGGCTCTGCTGTTTGCAAATTCATATCTCTCCGATTATCCCGAATTCCTGTGTGTGAGGAATATGCTGTGGGAGCACAGTATGCAGGGCTATAATCCCCATAATGTGGGAATGTTCGGCAAAAAGGTGTCGAGCATAGACGAGCTTATTGACTATATTGGAACGCAGTCCATTTACTGCACCATGCGTGACGGCAGATACATTGATTTCACGCCTCTCACTTTAGATGAGTTCTTTTCCCGTGACTCTGTTGAGGGCGAATACTTCGACGGCGAAAAGTATCGGAAGATAAGCTTTACGCCTGAAATTTCCGACCTTGAATACCTGCGTACATTCAAATTCGAGGATCTGACGTTCAGAGGTACTATCGAATACAGAAGCTCCTGCTGTCAGCCTCTTTCGGAGGCTCTGACAGTTGCGGCATTCCACACAGGGCTGAAAGAAAAGCTGTACGAGCTTAAAAAGATAGTTGAGAATGATGATGTCATTTATTCACATGGCTTTAATGCCACAGAGCTTCAGAAGCTGCTTTCCAAACAGAAGCTCCCTGAGTATATTGATGAGGGAGCAGTCGAACGGCAGCTCATCTGCATACTTGACCTTTCATCAGAAGGGCTGATCCAGCGCGGACTTGGTGAGGAAACATTACTTGCTCCGCTTTATGAGAGAGTACGCAGGCATACAAATCCTGCCAGAACAATGCTTGATGGCATAAAGAACGGTATCCCCATGATAAACTACATTGAGCAGTACGCTGCTATTTGAGGTGAAATATATGACCAACAGCAAATACTTTTATTCCGGCAAATTCGGCATTGAGCGTGAAACTCTCCGTGTGGACGGTCAGGGCAGACTTGCTCAGACTCCACACCCTTTCGGCAATGACGAGCATATCACAAGGGATTTCTGCGAGAATCAGGTGGAGCTTGTAACTCCTGTCTGTCATAGCGTTGACGAAGCAGTTGAAGCCCTTGCAGAGCTTGATAAAAGAGCCCGTGAGGAGCTGACTAAAAACGGTGAGAGCATCTGGCTGTACAGCAATCCCCCCCACTTTGACAGTGAGGACGATATACCAATTGCGGACTTCACAGGTGACCACTCCTCAAAGCGTGCCTACCGCGAAGTCCTTGAACAGAAATACGGAAAAAAGCTTATGCTTTTCTCGGGGATTCATTTCAATTTCTCATTTGCAGAGGAATTTCTACGCGAGCTCAATACAAATAATGAGGACTTTCACACATTCCGCGACGAGCTTTATCTCAGGCTTTACAAGCAGCTTATGATACACAGCTGGCTTCTGGTATTGCTGACCGCAGCAAGTCCTTACTATGACGCTTCACTTGACAAGGACGGAAAAAGCGGTATAATTATGAGTGAATATTCGTCCCTGCGAAACAGCAAACGCGGCTACTGGAACAAGTTCCTGCCCATACTCGACCACAGGAGCTTAAAGACATTCACAGGCAGTATCAAGAAGCATATCGTGACGGGTTCGCTGTACTCCGCAAGCGAAGGAGTTGACCATATCGAGCTGAGAATGTTCGACCTTAACCCGTCCGCACCTCTCGGTATAGACGACAGAGACCTTGAATTTGCACATCTGCTTATTCTTTATCTGCTCTCGCAGCCTGATTTTGACTTCACTCCGGAGCTGCAGGAAAAGGCAGTGCGCGATCATAAAAATGCGGCTCTGCTTGAACCCGATACAAAACTTTTGGAGCGCGGACTTGAGGTTATTGAAGAAATGGAAAAGCATTTTTCTGATAACGAAAAGGCACTTGAAGTAATTGCGTTTGAAAAGAATAAAATAACCAGCAATGCCTGTTTAAGTAAAACGATTCTGAATTATGCATTATGAACGGAAAAGGCGGTGACATAAATGTGCGAGCTTCTCGGCTTCACTTCAGCAAGAAATACTGATATATCGGACTATCTGCGGACATTCTTTTCCCACAGTGACAAAAATCCTCACGGCTGGGGAATGATGTACGAAAACAGCGGCAGAGTCATTCTGAAAGAGCCTGTCTGCGCCAGTGAGAGCAGTTTTCTCGGCGATATGATAGATAGTCTTGCTCCGCAGAAAAATCTCCTCGCACATATAAGATTTGCCACCGTCGGTTCTATAAACGAGAACAACTGCCACCCTTTCACGGGAAAGGATATTTCGGGCAGAGAATGGACTCTGGTCCATAATGGCACTATCTTCAACGGCAGACATAACCACCGTTATTCTGCCGTACAGCAGGGAGATACCGATTCCGAGCGCTTCTTCCTTTCACTTCTCGACTATATGAATGAGCATATCTCACGGGCTGTTCCCAAGGAGCATGAACGCTTTGAGGTAGTCAATAAATTCATAGTGGAAAACGCTCCGCGGAACAAGCTGAATCTGATGATATACGACGGCGATATGCTCTATGTACACAAGAATCTGAAAAATACTCTGTGCTTCAAGCGGCTTGAAAATGGTATGATATTCTCTACAAAACCGCTTGATGACGGAGTGTGGATACCGTTTCCGATGGCGCAGGTCATCGCCTACAAGCACGGTCATGAAGTCTATCGCGGCGACCGCCACAAGGGTACTTTTGTACCGACTTTAGAATACATCACGGCTATGGACGCAATGTATATATGAGGCAAATAAGGGGCTGCGGAGCGTGACTATGAGCATAGATGAGCTTAGAAAAGCTGTTATTTCAGACGATGAACTGAGCTTTTCTCATAACGGAAGAAACTATCTTTTATACGGCTGGAATCAGTGCGACGGCTATTTCCTCAGCCTTGAATGTGAGGGTGAGCTTCTAAAGCTGATTGTATTGACGAATTCGTTAGATATTATTCTGAATTATAACTGATAATAGTTTATTGAGATTGGACAATATCAGTGATATGCAGTATAATATAATCATAACAGGAAAGGAGTTGTTTCTCGATGAAAAAGATATGTTGCTGTTGTTTCTCGCTTAGCAATAGAATAATCATTTGTCGGAGAAACAGCACTTTCGCTATCTGACTGCGCCTTCGCGTGCAGAAATAAAGATCAAGGGAAATGCAAGGTTCTGCATTTCCCTTTTTTATGTCTAAAATCAAATTTAAGGAGAATTTATTATGAGCAAGTATATTTTTACATCAGAATCAGTTACAGAGGGCCATCCAGATAAGGTGGCAGACAAGATCTCAGACGCTATCCTCGACGCATACCTTGAAAAGGATCCCAATGCAAGAGTTGCAGCCGAGACCGTCCTTAAAAACAATACCGTTATCCTCGCAGGTGAGATAAGTTCCTCTGCCGAGATAGATACAGAAAAGGTAGTCCGCTATGTCATCAATAATATAGGCTACGACCACGCCAATCTTGGCTTTGACGGTCATACCGCCGAGATAATCAACCTCCTCGACAGGCAGTCTCCCGATATCGCGCAGGGCGTTGATTCGGCTCTTGAAGTAAGAGATGAGCACGGCGACGAGATAGGCGCAGGCGATCAGGGTATCATCTTCGGATATGCTGTAAATGAGACTGAGGAGCTGCTGCCGCTGCCTATCTCACTGGCACACAGACTTGCATACAGACTAACCGAAGTCCGCAAGAACGGTACACTTAAATATCTCCGTCCCGACGGAAAAACTCAGGTATCCGTTATCTATGAGGACGGCAAGGCTGTAGGAATAGATACTGTACTCATTTCTACTCAGCATGATGAAAATGTAACACAGGAACAGCTTCGTGTTGATCTTATTGAAAACGTAATAAAGCCAATAATCCCGGAGGAATGGCTCGATGACGAAGTACGCGTTCTTGTAAATCCTACCGGCAGATTTGTTATCGGCGGACCAGTTGGCGACAGCGGTCTTACAGGCAGAAAGATAATCGTTGACACCTACGGCGGAGCTGCACATCACGGCGGCGGAGCTTTCAGCGGCAAGGACTCCACAAAGGTTGACAGAAGCGCTGCCTATGCGGCAAGATGGGCTGCAAAGAATATTGTTGCAGCAGGACTTGCAGAACGTGCCGAGATCCAGCTTGCATATGCTATCGGTGTAGCTGCTCCTGTGTCCATATACGTCAATACATTCGGTACTGGCGTACTTCCCGATGAGGAGATTCAAGCGGCAGTTTCAGAGGTATTCGACTTCACTCCAAGGGGGATAATCAGAGAACTGGAGCTCAGAAAGCCTGTATTTGCCGAGACAGCCGCTTACGGTCACTTCGGCAGACCTGATACTAACTTCTCATGGGAGAGAACAAATAAAGTGTCAGCACTGAAAAAGGCACTTCAGACAAAAGTGAAAGTATGATCAGGTTTTGATTTTATTCAAGTGAAATAGAATTGATCATGAAATGAAATCTTTCAGATAGCACATAAAGTATTCGATACGCTTTTTGTTGTAAGCTATTATGACCGCGGCAAGTAGAGGACTTTTTCTATATCGAGTTTGTGGCGAAAAATAGCTATTTTTTGATTTGAGTTTCACTGCTCCCTATCTACAGTACAGGCTGCAATCAACGAAGGAAAGTAATTCCCCAATATACTCAGATTGGCTATTTTACGCTGGATCTGGACGACGCTAAGGAATACCTTTACGCGAAGTCCACAAAGCGTAGGATACTAAGCTGGCGTGATTTTCACGTCAATGTGTTTATCTGAATAAAACAACAGAGTCCTCACAGTTTCGGCTGTGAGGACTTTTTGGTCTGAAGTTAAATATCAAAAATAAAGCAAGGGTACTTGACAAACGGATTTATATTTGATACAATATAATTGTGAACAACATAAATTGAGGAGGCAGAACAATGGAATACAACTACAAGGAAGCTATGAAGATTGAAAACCAACTCTGTTTTCCGCTGTATGCTGCGGCAAGAACTGTAACTGGCTTATATACGCCGTATCTTAAAGAGTTGAAACTGACCTATACACAGTATATAGTGATGCTTGTTCTGTGGGAGAAGGACGGCGTTACTGTCGGAGACATATGCAAAAAACTCATGCTTGACAACGGCACGGTTTCGCCCCTTCTTAAAAAGATGAGTACTCTCGGCTATCTCGAAAGAAATCACAGCAAAGATGACGAACGTTCAGTCCTCATTTATCTGACCGAACAGGGCAGAGCCTTGCAGGAACAGGCAAAGGATATCCCTGTGAAGGTTGGAAAGTGCGTAAAACTCAGTCCCGAAAAGGCAAAGCAGCTCTATTCGCTGCTGTATGAATTATTGGAAGAACATGATATCTGAAAGGAGCATGAAGTATGAAAACAGTGTACGATTTTATGGTGAAAGACCGTGCAGGCAACGACGTAAGTCTCAGCGAGTACGAGGGCAAGGTGCTGCTTATAGTGAATACAGCTACGGGATGCGGCTTTACTCCGCATTATGAGCCGCTTGAAACTATGTACAAGGAATTACGAGACAAAGGCTTCGAGATACTCGATTTTCCTTGCAATCAGTTCGCAAATCAGGCTCCCGGCAGCGAGGATGAGATACATCAGTTCTGCAAGCTTAAATTCGGTACGGAGTTCCCTCAGTTCGCAAAGATAGATGTTAACGGCGACAGCGCGAATCCGCTTTTCGCCTATCTTGCCACGGAAAAGCCATTTGCTGGCTTTGGCAAGGGGATTAAGAATGCAATGCTAAATAAGTTTGCTGATATGAATAATAAGAAGTTCGGAGATAAAGCGTATATCAAGTGGAACTTTACAAAATTCCTAGTTGACAGAACAGGTAAGGTTATCGCACGCTTTGAGCCTACAACTGATATGGCAGAGGTGCGTAAGGTTGTTGAAGAATTTCTTGGGTGAGACTATGAACGAAAAATTTGACCTTCAGGAATATCTGACAAAGGGTGTTGAGCGGATAGTAGGCGAAGCTGTCAGGGCAACGCTGAAAAATCCAAGGGAAAGTGCTTTTATGCTGAAATTTGCAGCAGCGAGCCGAGTTGCCTCCAAACGCCGCAGGAAAGCCGAAGATAACGGCGAGCATATCCCGCCTTTCCTCATTGCAAGTATAACAAGTAAGTGTAATCTTCATTGTGCAGGCTGTTATTCGCGTTGCAATCATGCTACTGTTGATTCCGAGCCTGTGAAACAGCTCACAGACGCGGAATGGCTGAGGATATTCGATGAGGCGGACGAAATGGGCATCAGCTTTATCCTTCTCGCAGGCGGTGAACCTATGCTCCGGCGGGATATCATCGAAGCTGCAGGTCAGAAGCAGAATATACTCTTTCCGATATTTACTAACGGTACTTTCATAGACGAACGCTATTTAGAGCTTTTCGATAAATGCCGCAACCTTATCCCTGTCATGAGCATTGAAGGCAACCGTGAGCAGACCGATTCACGGCGCGGCTCCGGAATTTATGATAAACTTATCTCCAATATGGACGAGTTCAGAAAACGCGGACTTGTTTTCGGAGCATCTGTTACTGTTACAACGCATAACTATAAAGAAGTGACCTCTGATGCTTTTTTAGCCAGTCTTTCTGAAAAAGGCTGCAAAGCGGTCATATTTGTGGAGTATGTTCCTGTAACCGATGAAAGCCGCAAGCTTGCTCCCGGCGACATACAGAGAGAGTACCTGATGAACAAGATACAGCATCTGCGTGAGAAACGTCCCGAAATGGTTTATATCTCATTCCCGGGAGATGAAAAAAGTTCGGGAGGCTGTGTTGCAGCTGGTCGAGGTTTCTTTCACATCAATTCTCATGGCGGAGCTGAGCCCTGTCCGTTCTCGCCGTATTCTGATATCAATGTGAAGGATACATCACTTCGTGAGGCTTTGCATTCTCCGCTGTTTACTGCTCTCAGGAGTAGCGATATCCTGCTTGACGATCACGACGGAGGCTGTGTTCTGTACGAAAAGAAAGCACAGGTCGAGTCACTTTTAAAGCTCTGAAGGAAGTGAAACTATGAATACGTTTACGCCGAAACAAAAGGCAGTCTCATGTGTTCTGAAAATTGTAGTGATCTTTTCAGCGATACTTGGTACTTTTCTGAGTGCTTATGCAGGACGGCATTCTTTTATGGGCGGCAGCCGTGTTTTCATGTACTTCACGATACAGTCCAATATTGCCATCGCCATAATATGTGCGGCAGGTCTGAAAGGACTGTTCAGGAACAAATCCGTCAGTGACCTGTGGTGGGTAATAAAATTCGTAGGAACAGTTTCAATCACCCTTACGGGAGCAGTCTTCTGTTTTGTATTGGCTCCAACACTTGGGAATGCGGCGTGGAATCTGCAAAACATACTGACTCACGTTGTCGTTCCTGTCGCTGCGATAATTGACTTTTTTGTAGTCGGAGTCAGCAGCAATATCAAGAAGAGTAACACGTTCTGGGTGATAGTTCCGCCAATTCTGTATGCTGTCTACGCTGGCATTGGATATGTCGAAAACTGGCAGTTTGCGGAAGGTTATAATTATCCGTACTTCTTCCTCAACTGGGGAAGTTCTGCCGGAGCATTCGGCTTCACCGACGAGCTGCCGTTCATGGGCTGTGCGTGGTGGATAATTTCCCTTTTTGTAGTACTGCTGATAGTCGGATATCTGTATCTGAAAATAGTAGATATACTGAAAAGGTTTAAGAATCGGAATTCGTCTTAATAGTCTTTATGAAGAAAGATAAGATTTCTATCTGAATAAAACAACAGAGTCTTCACAGTTTCGGCTGTGAGGACTTTTTTGTCTTGTGATAATGATTTAAAAACCGCCAAGCCCTCTGTGACCGTAAACCTTGCACTTGTTCAGTTCGGTTTCAAGTGCGGTGAATTCATCATCCGTCAGCTCAACCTGTGAGGCAGTCAGATTCTCAATGATACGCTCCTTGTTCTTTGAACCTGGTATCGGAACAACATTCGGATATTTGTGGAGCATCCAAGCAAGTGAGATCTGTGCAGGAGTAGCGTTTTTCCTGTCTGCAAACTCTCTGAGCATCTCCACGATCGGCATATTACCCTCGATATTTCGACGGGATAACTGCGGCACCCAATTTCGTACATCGTCATTGCGTTCAAACTGCGTTTGGGGCGTGATCTTTCCCGAAAGCAGACCGCTTGCGATAGGAGAAAACGGCACAAATCCGATGTTATTCTCCATACAGTAAGGGATAATGCTCTTCTCATTGTCACGCTCTACCATTGAGTAGATGTTCTGTATTGCCGTCAGCGGAGTGACAGTTTGCGCTGCATCTATCACATCTACATCGACCTGAGACAGCCCCCAGCCACGGATCAGTCCCTCGCCAATACTTGTAATACTGTCTGGGATCGTTATAGATTTCAGTTTATTGCAGCCAAGAAACACGAAGTTGCCTATGCTTTCAACGCTATCCGGAATCGTTATTGATGTAAGCTTTGAACAATATTTGAACGTACCATCACCTAAAGCAGGTACAGGATTACGCAGGTCACAGCGACTTCCTCACAACTTTTAACGTGTACAGCCATACCGATGATTCGGATAAAAAGACTGAAATGGACTATATCACAAGCTGCTTCACAAATCTGTTCGGCGACAGCAATGAAGGATAAACGAAGAGCAGGCGTTCCTAATTAGGGAGTGCCTGCTTCATTAAACTCAAATCTGTTGACATTTGCGTTTGTTGGTGATACAACAGCGTAAAAAGCGCAAATGGTATATGTTTTTGCGTTTTGCTCTCTGTAACATCATTATCCCATCGCAATGAATATACATATTTGAGCCTTCATAATAATCTTGAAGAAACTGATAAGTTTCCAAAACTGCGATCCATAATATATAGAAAAGGACTGATTTCTCAGTCCTTTTTCTTTATTTCCACATATCTGAAATCAAATCTCCAAAAAAATCAGAAACACTATCTATAGTGAACGCAAAAAAGAATTTTGCTTTCACTATAAATATCAATCAGATCAGACGCAATACTTTTCTATCGCATCAGAAATAAACTGTGCTGTTCCATCTCCATGCCTGTCGATGTTTTTTCTGAAGCGTTCATCACCGGTATACATTTTACCAAGTCCAGCAAGGATCTCATCTGTACAGGTATAACTTGTTTCGGTAATATAACTCTGAAGTTTCCTTACAAGATTCACCGCTTCATTGCTGTTCGGAGTGAATCCGTTTTTCATGCATTCTGCAAATTCAGCCATAATGCCATCAATACCGGCTGCCAGAGATTTATGATCATCCGCAGAAAATGATCCTGTCTTCTTCTCGAATTCACTGTAAGCAACAGTATTACCCCATTTTTCTTTTGCTTCGCGTGCGTATTCCTCACGCTTATTTTTAAATTCACTGTTATCAAATACTTTCATATTGATTTTAACTCCTTTCACCGCATCATCGAGAGACGAGATAAGCTTTTCGATCCTGTTCTTTTTTAGGATCATAAGATCTTTCTGCGCCTCAAGTGCTTTTTTTCTGTCATAGTCAGGAGATGACAGGATCTTTAAAATATCCTTCAGTGAAAAGTCAAGCTCACGGTAAAACAGTATCTCCTGCATTCTCGCAAGACTGTCTTCGTCATAATATCTGTAACCGTTCTGTTCGTCAACAAAAGCCGGCTTCAGCAATCCTGTTTCATCATAGTAATGAAGTGTGCGCACACTTACATCAGTGAGTCTGGCAAATTCCTTTATCTGATATCTCATAGCATCTTACCTCCTGTGATCATTATTATAAACTATGACGTTACGTCAGAGTCAATAGGATTTGAAAAATTTTTAAAGGAATAATTACTTATCCTTCTCTTCGTACAGAAAGTCCCCGAAGTCGCAGGGACATATTCATATGCAAATGTAGATTTTTCCCGACAACAGAAAGCACTGTTATGTTCTTTTTTCGTTATGTGAAATACAGCTCAGTTATATTAGAAAATTCTCATATTAGAAAAGATCTTAGAAAATCAACGAAAAAGGCACCTTCGATTTCTCGAAAGTGCCTATTCTTCTGGGGTGGGAGATGGGATTCGAACCCACGGTCTTCGGGACCACAATCCGACGCTTTAACCAGCTAAGCTACACCCACCATAAGTATTATAAGAAAAAATTGGCGCGCCTTGCTGGATTCGAACCAGCGGCTTACTGCTTAGAAGGCAGTTACTCTATCCAGCTGAGTTAAAGGCGCATAGATAAAATGAGCAGCCTAAGCTGCTGTATGGAGCGGGTGATGGGAATCGAACCCACGTAACCAGCTTGGAAGGCTGGAATTCTACCATTGAACTACACCCGCATATCGTTTCAACAGAAAATATTATATCACAAACGCAGATGGATGTCAATAGAGAAAGGTGAAAAAAGTCGTAATGCACAAAAAAGATATGCAGTCGAAGCGGTGAAGGGACAAAATGACGGTATGGATCGGTGCTGGAAACTCCGAAAAAATCTTCTTTACAAAGCTCAGAATATATGATATAATGTAAAAAAGAAATTTACATCCAATATAAACAGGAGAGGTTATTATGAAAAAATTATTATGTACATTAGCAGCTGCTTCACTCATGGCTACAAGCTTTGCGGGCTGCGGTAAGGACAAAGACAGCAAGTCCTCTGGCGGTTCGGATTTAAAAGGCAAGTGGGAGTGTACTGAAATGACATCAGGCGGTATGACGATTACCGAAGTACCTTTTATCGGTGCACCTGTTTCTGCACTTTTCCAGCTTGAATTCAAGGATGACGGAACATTTTCTATTACTTCCGGTATTGTTGGCGGTGAAGAGAATGGTGTAGATTCAGATGATGAATTCGGCAAGTGGGAAAAAGTGGATGACAATACTGTAAAACTTAAAGTTGAACCTGATGCTGATGATTCAAGCGATAGCGGAGAGATCAGAGAAGTAACCGGTAAGCTGGACGGTGAAACATTCGTTATGGAATATGAGGAAGACGGCAGCAAGTCTACCGTTAAGTTTAAGAGAGTTACAGAATTCTCAACATTCATCATGACAACTATGGATCCAAGTTCGATAAGCTTTGAAATTGGCGACAGCGATATTGAAGGTGAAAGCATTAGNNCCAAAGGGGAGCTTACTCTGGCGGAATCGCGGCAAAAAATTACCGAGCCCATACTTTCAGGCTCGGTAATTTACTTTTTCTATTCAGTGAAGCTGACTTAAAGAAGAGTATGCTTCTTTATGGCTGTTTGAGTTAGTCATCGTCTTCATTTTTCTTTTTGTCAGACGCTGCAAAATCCGTGGTGTTGAGGTAGTTTGCAGGGTTTTTACATACACCGAGGTATCTTACCTCAAAATGGCAGTGGTTGCCGGTCGAGTTTCCTGTTGTACCGACAAGACCTATAAGCTGTCCGCGGTGTACTTCCTGATCTGCTGTTACGAGGACTGTACTCATATGACCATATACAGTCTGATAGCCGTTATCGTGCGCTATCTGTACGACATTTCCGTATCCGCCTGAATTCCATCCGGCTGATATTACAACACCGTCGGCGGCTGCATATATCTCAGTGCCTCCGGGAGCGGCAATATCAAGTCCTTTATGATTTCTGTCGCTCATATAAGGATCGCTGATGTATCCTCCGTTTACAGGCCAGCCGAACTCTCCTGAACCTGTGAGCAGCGTGTTCGGACTATCCGGATGTGCTGAATATATTCCTACACCTATCTGTTCAGTAATAGGATCTCTTGTTACCTGTGAACTGATGACCTTGCGTGAACGTTCGATACCGTCGATATAAGTTATCTCATAATTGGTATGCTTTTCGCCCTTTGCGCCTTTTACAAGTACCTGACGCATACCTACATTCAGAGCAGAGGTCTCGACCTCTATGGTTTCATAGTCGAGGAGTGAAAGCATTTCGGATTCCACGACGTACTTTATCGGCAGATAGCTTTCGGTTTCGGTTATATTAATTATCTGACCGGCTTTGATCTGATCTGCGAAAAGCGGATTGAGTTCGCGCAGTTCCTGTGGATCCATGTTGTATTTCTGGCATATGGAAACGAGTGAATCACCTGCGCGGGTGACATATATTCCTCTTTTCTTGACAGATGATGTAAGCTTGTCGATAGTTTCCTGCTGATCGAGGATACTGCTTGAAAGGTAGATTCCCTGCGTATACTCTATCTTGTTCTGGTAATCGACGTCTTTCACCTTTCCGCCTGCATCAAAATTAAGCAGACGTTCATCGAGGGCTTCCTGTATTGGATCCTTATCTGTTACAGCGCCGATGAATTGTCCGTCTATATAGATGCCGTAGGCTTCTGTAAGTTCTTCATCAGAGGCTTCGAGCATTTTATTTGCGAGCATTTCGGTATTGAGAAGGCGATCCTCCTCGTTGATTATTTTCAGTGAGAATTTAGCGGAAAGATCAGGGCCGCCATCGCTGTTGTAGGATATTCGCTGGAGAACATCCTTTTCGGCACGGTCGTATTCCGATTCCTCAGAGATAATACCGATATTCTTTCCGTTGAATTCAACGCTTATTCCGTATTCAAGACCTGCACCGTATTTTATAACTCCGATCAGGAATGCGAACGAAACTATCGGCATTATATAATTGAAAGCTGTATAGAAAACGCCGCCCTCTCCGAAAAGATATGACAGAATGAATCTTGACAGCGCTTCCATATATGAACGCTTGTCCTGTTTCTTGGCTTTTTGGACTGCTTTCTGGAGTTCTATGTTTTTCTTGTGGCGTTTTCTCAGGGATTCGGTAAAATACCTGAAAAGCCATACGCAAACGTTTGAAAATCCGCGGAGCATATCCTTTAACTCGTAAGCGACCGTTCTGAGTGCTCCGGCTATGCAAAGCAGCAGTACCGTGAACAGCTTTACAGTAGAAAGTCCTGCACGTAAGCACAATTCAGCTGATTTTTGAACTATGCTCTGGAGTATTCCTGCGTTCTCAGGCTGATATTCGCTTTTATAGCTATTCTCAGGACGTTCCTGAGGCATGACAACAACTCCTTTCTGTCGGTTCCTTCCTAAGAGTTATGGGTGTGATACCTCGTCCGGGATAGGAACGTATTTACAAAACAGTTACATTGTAATATTATAGCAATAGTCGGTGAAAATACAACGAAAAATATGACGAAATTTCCTATCAGGGCTATATTTTGTATATTCGCACAAAAATTCGGCTTGATTTTTGCCGAAATGGTATAAATAGCCGAATGGTTATATAGTATCTGCGAATATTGCAGCCATATCTTCCGGAATATCCGCTGTTACGGTTATTTCGCTTCCGGAAGTCGGCTCTTTGAATGTAATACTGCCGCAGTGGAGAGCCTGACGTTTTATGTAATTAAGCGAGCCGCCGTACATATCATCGCCTGCGAGCGGATGCCCTGTATATGCAAAGTGTACTCGTATCTGGTGAGTTCTGCCTGTCTGAGGGATGACCTCTGCGAGGGAGTGTCCGTTTGCGCGTTTCAGTACCTTATACAGGGTCACTGACGGCTGACCGTCCGGGCGGACGCAGCGGAGGATTATTGATTCTCTTTCGCGGGCGATAGGTGCGTCTATGCGTCCGGAGTCCGGAACATCGCCCTCAGCGGCTGCGTAGTATATCTTGCGGCAGCTGCCTTGAAGCAAGCTTGAAGCGTGTGCGTCCTTAGCTATTATGCAAAGACCGGAGGTATCCTTATCAAGACGATTTATCGGACGAAATGTGAGTTCCGGATAAAGTGCGGCGAAGCAGTTGCCAAGCGTATCGCCCTGATGTTTTATTGAAGGATGCACCGGAACTCCTGCCGGCTTGTTGAATACGACCAGCCGCTCATTCTCGAATACCACTGGTATTTTAAGCTCGGGATTCGGTTCGAGGAAGCTCTGATCTTCAAATCTGAGTATTATTTCGTCTCCGGGATAGACGGTATCTATGCTTCTTATCTGGATGCCGTCTCTGGTTATTCCGTTGGTCTGACGTTTCAGACGTGTCAGCAGTCTTTTTGAGACTCCGCTTTGCCCCAGAAGGAAGCTCTGGAGAGTTGTGGACTCTTTCGTGCAGACTTTCAGTTTCAGTTCTCTCAAGGTACTCCTCCTCTTTTATGAATATGTCCACGCTAAGCGCGAATGAAGTGCAGAGCAGCGGCAGTACAAACGGAGCAGCGGCGATGCTCATTATTGCCGGCAGACATATCAGTGACAGTTTCAGGAAAACGCTCCGCCTGCCGCGCATGAATCTCAGTGAGTACAGCACGTTTCTGAGAGGGCTGCGTTCGGGATATTTCGTCAGCAGAAAGGGGACTGCGGTGAAGCTGAGCTTCAGCGATAGCCACATAATAACGGATACGACAGTGAGTGTTACTGCGTGTAAAGTCATAAAAAGCCCCGATGTTGAATGCCGGCTGTTGAAAATATCGTATGCGGCAACAGCGAAGAATGCTGCCGGTATAAGTGCTGCGAGGCTGAAAATTTTGGTCCATATAAGAGCGGAAATGCTCCTGCGGACGCTGCCTTTTTCGGTAAGGACTTCAGTGAGCGGAGTCAGCGGAGAGTTTTTTTCGCTGCATATCTCACAAAGCCGGTAGGCGCATATATATACCAGCGGCGCAGTAACAGTCCAGCGGACTATCGTGAATCCGGCGGTGACGGCAATCTGTAACGGGATGCTGCCATCGAACAGGCTCATGGGTGCTTTTTCGCTGAAATACAGGAACATCGCATAAAAGCAGGCCTCTGCCGATCTGAAGAATATCCATGCAGCTATCGGCATAAAACATATAAGCGCTGTAATTGTCCGTTTGCCGCGCAGCAAAGAGTTTGAATAATGTAATAGCTTCAAAATTTTCATAAGTACCTCCGCGGTCAGTCTGCTGCGTATAAAGAGGAGATGTCCCGGCAATATGCGCTATCCTGATCATGGAGATATTATGTGTAAATTTTTGAAAATTATACGGTATCGTCGTCTTCTGTGCGGTCGTAAGGACAGTAGCCTAAGATCTCGAAAGCCTGAGAATTAAGCCACATCTGGGCGGTGACGATTATATCGAATCCGCCGCCGGCTTCGGCAGTTATCTGCGATGGCGGATACTTTGGTATACCGTAGCAGCTGAGCATATTTGAGATTATGCCGCTGTGGGTTATCATAGCTGTATGTGTGATACCCTGTTCCATCATGTCGGTGATGACCGCATGGAGGGCTTTGAAGGTACGTGCAGTAAGCTCTTCGAGGCTTTCGCCCTTAGGCGGACGTGCTTCCTTGCCGCCGCGCAGCCATGTGTTGTAATCTTCGCGTTTTGCGAGCTCGTCAATGCTTTTGTTCTCGAATTCGCCGAAGTTCAGCTCCCTGAGGTCATCGACAACGCACATTTCCGTATACGGGAAAAGTATTTCCGCAGTTTCAGTGCAGCGTTTCAGCGGCGAACTATATACCTTATGTACTGACGGATAGACGAATTCATCAAGCTTTGCGGCGAGATCAGCTGCCCCTTTCTGAGAGAGCGGAAGATCAGTTGTTCCTATGTAAATGCCTTTTTCATTGGCTTCGGTAAGACCATGACGCAATACGCTTATACGGTAGCCCTTCATAATTAACCCACTCCTATATAGTTAATGTATACAAAAATATGTTGAGAATTTTTAGCCGTTAGTGATTGTTACAAAAAAACGCCTTAAAAATCCTTATTCTTCCATATTTCTACTTATTTACAAATTATACAATATGTATTATAATAGTATTGTAGCTTATATTTGTAAAACGTTCATGCTTGTGGCAGCAGCAAGCTGGATCTAATAAATTTCCGGTCACAGGAGGAAAAAATATGAATTCAGATTTTGCAAGAATTATTACACTTCAGAGAAAAGAACGCCATATCAGCCAGAAACAGGCTGCCAGCGATCTCGGCATCTCTCAGGCTCTCCTCTCTCATTATGAAAAGGGCATCAGAGAATGCGGACTTAACTTCCTCGTTAAGATCGCTGACTATTATAATGTATCATGCGATTATCTGCTTGGAAGAACTCCTGAACCAGAGGGCAAGACGATCTCTATTGAGGATATACCGGATGATGACGGCAACAATAATCTTAAAATGCCATCGCCTGAGATCATTAACTTCAACCGAAGGATCATCAATAACTCGATCAGTCTTCTGTTCAGTCTCTCTCAGAAAGCTAACAGTATAACTCTTATAAGAGAAGTATCGTCTTACCTTATGCTGTCGGTATACAAGCTGTTCAGAATAGTCTACAATGCTAACCCTCATAACGATCAGAAGCTTTTCCGCATCCCTAAGGTCATCGCTAACGACAGCGCCAATGCTATCGTATCTATGAGCGAGGCAAATATCAAAGCCGCTTCGAGCGGTATCGCACTTGACGGCAACGACTGCGTTGATAACTTCGATACATTATATGTAACTACGGCAACATTGCAGAAAGATTATGCACAGTATTCATCATCGCTCCTCAATCTTATCAAGCGAAGCGAGGAAAGCATCTCGCGTACCCGAGCCAAATACAGAAGCGACGGTAAATAAGCAGCTATATTATATTATAGCATCTTTGGAGATTTTTGAAAAGAGTTTTTTGATATTTTATGTCAACATAAAGGAAGGAATTGTAAGATGAAATTACAGCATCTTGAATATGTTATTGCGATCGCTCAGGAAGGCAGCGTTACCAGAGCTGCAAAAAAGCTTTATCAGGCACAGCCGAACATAAGCATTGCACTGAAAGAGCTTGAAGAAAATATAGGCATACAGATCTTTATCAGAACGCCTAACGGTATGATACTCACTCCTGAGGGAGAGGCTTTTCTTGCAAGGGCAAGAAACATCGTTGATGAAGTGCATTCGCTTGAAAATGATTACAAAGAACACGCCGGCAATAATACTACCCTTAAAGTTGCAATGGCACGTTCGCCTTATTCGGCGGCTTCTATCGGTCATCTGATAAACAATTCCAAAATTGCCGCAGGAAGCAACCTCACTGTTCACCTTCTTGAAACAAACACGCCTAAAGCCCTTGAGGACGTATGTGCGGGAAAATTCGATATAGGTGTTCTGAGAACTCCTGTAAGTTATCTTGATATGCTCAATGAACGTATCAAAAATAAGAATCTTGTCTCCAAAACAATTATGGAGTATCAGCTTGCCCTTATGATGAGGGAAGATCATCCACTTGCTAAATATGACGACGTTCCGGTTGAGCTCCTTAAAGACTATCCTGAAGTGATTCACGGCGACGATGAACCGGAAATGCTCAGAAGGGCTTCTATCAACCAGGAGCTTCATATAGAAACGAGCGGCAGAAAGATCTATATCTACGACCGTGGAACTCAGATCAGTATGCTTTCGACTGTCATAGGTGCGTATATGTGGGTAACACCTGTGCCGGCAAGTGTACTTGCCCCGTTAAAGCTTGTGGTCAGAAAGTGTTCATATGCAAAGAATCTCAACAGAGATATTATAGTGTTCCGAAAGAGCAGTGAGAATGATCCGCTCATACAGGAATGCATCAAAACTATAACTTGGTTTGCAAACAGAATTGATGAGGATATAAAAAAAGAGTGAGTAGCCGTAAGACTACTCACTCTTTTTTAAAGGATGGAATTGAAAAAATCATTATAAAAGACAAGCAGCATTTGTCCTTCGAGTATATTATAGCACTAATTCTACAAAAATGCAAATATATAATCACAATTAATGATATATGTATTTTATATGCCACAAAAAACGCGATATTACGTGATTTTTGAAAAATGCCAATCTTTATTTTTGGTTATTGGTTAATTAAATACAAAAATGATAGACGGTTTACATCTCAGTTTTGAGCATTTTTTCATGGAGTTTTTGAACAAATTATGTACGCGAAAAATATTAACACAAAAAAGAGTGAGTAGCCATATGACTACTCACTCTTTTTAAAGGATGGAATTGAAAAAATCATTATAAAAGACAAGCAGCATTTGTCCTTTGACTATATTGTAGCACCTCTTACTGCAAAAATCAAATATATATATGTTATTTCGATATAAAAATCTTATATATCTACTTTTTAGCTATATATCGCGCTATAAGCGTGATGACCAAAAGTCATTATTTGTCGTTGTCTGCCGGTTTAGCACCGTCAAATACGTATATGAACTTTACACTGCCGTCCATATTGTCCGAGATGCCTGAGAAGCTTGTGTACTCTCTGGAAACGTCTCTGACAGCCTTGAAGTTGTTCACAAATTCAGGAAGCTTTTTATCAAATGCAGCTGCGATCCTTGATACGCCTTCATCGTTGAATTTTGCCATGCCGTTCTTGAGCTCCTCTGAACCGTTCTTGAGCTGGGTTATTCCGCTGGTGAGAGCACCGCAGCCGTCCTTGAGTGCGTTTGCGCCGTTCCAGAGCTGAACTGAGCCTTCTGCAAGCTTGAGTGCGCCGGCTGCAAGTTCATTTGAAGAAGCTGCAAGAGTTGATGTACCGTCAGCAAGCTGAGAACTGCCGCTGAGAAGCTGTGAAAGACCTCCGTCAAGAGCATTTGCACCATTGCCCAGCTGGTCCACGCCGTCATCAAGTGTTACGGCACCTGTTTTCAGCTGTGCGAGACCTTTGTTGAGGTCAAGAGCGCCGGCTGTGAGCTTTCCGAGACCTCCATCGAGTTCACCGGCACCGGCTGCAAGTCTGTCGATACCGGCTGCAAGAGCGTTGATGCCGTCTGAGAGCTTTGATCCGCCTGCGGTGAGAGTTGTGATTCCGTTATCAAGATCGGCTGTACCCTTTGAAAGCTTTTGAGCACCGCCGTTTATGAGGTCTGTTGAGGTTGAAAGCTTTTCGGCACCGGCTGAAAGCGCTTTTCCGCCGTTATCGAGTGTAGTCAGACCGCTGTTGAGGGCTTCTGCACTTTGCTTGAGTGCGTTTGCACCGGCTGCGATATTGCCGTCAGATGTCATATTTTCAGCGAGCGCTTTCTGCACTGCTATTGTCTGCTGGAGAGTCTGGATAGCGGTTGCGAGTTCGGTCGAAGGGTTTTGTGCATAAAGCTGCTGGAGAGCGGCGAGCGCATTTTCATTATTTGTGATCGTAGCGCTGAGAGTTGTACCCACAGTGTCGAGACCTGCCGAAAGGTTGCTTGCGCCGGCTGCGAGTGCAGCTGAACCGTCCTTTGCGGAAGCTATACCTGCTGAAAGCTGCTTGGCTGAATCGCTGAGCTGTGAAGCACCGTCTGCAAGCTGCTGAGTTCCGTCTGCGAGCTGTTCCGAGCCTTCCTTGACTGCGGAACTACCTGCTGTGAGTTTATCTGCGCCGCCTGTAAGCTGTGCTGCGCCGCTCACGAGTTCGTCTGAGCCGTTGTCAAGCTGTGCAATACCGTCAACGAGGGCAGCTGAGCCGTCCTTTGCGCTGCCGAGACCTTCGCTGAGAGTTTCAGCGCCGGCACTTAACTGTTCGGCACCGCTTACGAGTGCAGCCGAGCCGTCATCGAGTTTAGCGATACCGTCAACAAGTGAAGCTGAGCCGTCCTTTGCGGACTGTATGCCGTCTCTGAGAGCAGCCGTGGAATCTGCTATCTTCTTAGCGCCGTTTGAGAGTGCGGAAGCGCCGCTGCCGAGTTTTTCGCCGCCGTTTTTAAGTTCGAGAGCGCCGGAAGCGAGCTTATCAACACCGTCAACGAGAGAGCCGGTCTTGTCGGAAAGAGTAGTAAGACCGTCATAGAGCGAAACAGTACCGTTTAAGAGCTTATCTGCGCCGTCTGTGAGTTCCTTGAGTTCGTCTTTTAGCTTGCCGTAGTTGAATTCGCCGTCGAGATCAAGCTTTGAGAAAACCTCGTTGCTTACGGCTGTTACGGTAGTTCCCATTTCAAAATCCTTGACATCTGCTGTGAGTTCGACATATTCAGGTATCTCTATGTCGAAGTCTTCTATCTCATCGAGTCCGAGACTTTCGTTGAGTCCCGGGAAGGCAAGACCTACAACAATGAGGCGGTTGCCATCAGAAAGTATCTTGCCGCTTGAGATTTCGGCATTCATGAACTTATCCGAGTTGAGAAGCATTGCGTTGGCACACATGAACGGAACATAGAGCTCTCTGTCTTTTCCGTTTACATTTTTAGTTACTTTGGCGTGGTTTGTGTATTCCCAGCGGATGACGAGGTGACCACTCTTGCCGATAAGGGAATCCGGTTGCATTTCCTTGCCGTCGAGGTAGTATTTGATATTTACATCAACAGGAAGCTCCTTTGAAGAAGTGCCCTTGTAGTAGATGTCTTTTCCGTCTGCATCCCAGTTCAGCTGAGTGCCGTCGGATGTGAATTTCTCATCACCCTTGATGTTTACGATGTCGGCAAGGGATGAAATATCCTTGATAGAATCAAGTGAAGGCGAGTTTTTGAGCCAATCGCTTACAATGACATTCTTTACTTTTGAATTGCTTTCGCAGAGAACATATACTGTTTCGTCCTTATAGGCTGAACTGTCTTTCGGAGCTCTTGTGTTAGTATTTTCAGACTTCTGCGAAGAAGCTGAACTTTCTGAAGCATTATCGTTGTTATCACTGTTCTTTGCAAAAGCGATAGTAGTTGTTGTACCTGCTGATATAGCGATTGCAACTGCACCGGCGATGAATTTCTTATAATTTTTCATACTTATTACTCCTTTACTGTTTTCTCTGTATTCAAGCGGATCTGAACTGTGCCTTATTATAATTGCTGTAATTTTCCTTTTCAGGTCGAAAACCTGAACTCGTGCGGCAGATTACGCCGTCGAGCAGCATAAACATCGAAGGAAGCATTGTTATTACGATCACCATTGAGATCATTGCGCCTCTTGCAAGAAGCATACAAAGTGAAGAGATCATACCGATGTCGGAATAGAGTGCAACGCCTATTGTAGCTGCGAAGAAGCCGAGCGCTGATGTGATGACCGACTTTATTGATGTTTCGAGTGCTATGCTTATGGATTCTTTTTTATCTTTACCGCTGTATCTTTCCTTGCGGTATCTTGTTGTCATGAGGATAGCGTAATCAACTGTTGCGCCAAGCTGTATAGTACCGATTACCACTGATGCGATGAAGGGGAGTTCTGTGTTTGTGAAGTATGCCAGACCAAGATTTACCATGATCGCAAGTTCGATAACGGATACAAGTATGACAGGCAGTGATATTGATTTGAATGTCAGAGCGATTATCAGGAAAATAACTGCTATCGAAAGCAGACTTACAACATTGAAGTCCTTGTCAGTGATATTGATGAGGTCTTTTGTTGCAGGGGCTTCGCCTATGAGCATTGCCTTGTCGTCGTATTTTGCAGCTATCTTGTTCAGTGCTCCTACCTGTTCGTTTACCTTATCGGAAGCTACTTCATACTCAGAACCGATAAGTATAAGCTGATATTCATCACCTTTAAGCTTTGAGCGGAGATCTTCGGGGATGACCTCTTCCGGGATAGCAGGTCCTGCAAGTGAGTTGAAGCCTAATGTAAACTGAACGCCGTCAACTTTGTCCATTTCCTTGAGCATTTTGGATTCTGTTTTTGCATCGAGATTTGTGTCTGCAAGAAGGATGTGGGTGCTGTTCATGTTGAAGTCGTTTGAAAGCTTCTCATTGGCTGTGACACTTTCGAGTGAAGAAGGGAGAGTGCTGTCAAGTTTATAGTATACATCATAGTGACCGTTGCCGTAAACAGCAGGTATCAGCAATGCTATGCCTATCATGAGGAATGCCGCTGAATTCTTAACTATGAATGATGAAGTCTTTTTGAAGTTAGGAAGGAATTCTCTGTGGGAGGTCTTTGCAATCGCTTTATCGAATATGAGTATCATCGCCGGGAGAATTGTTACACACGCTATAACGCCGCATACAACGCCCTTTGCCATTACTATGCCGAGGTCAAGACCAAGTGTGAAGCTCATGAAGCACATTGCAAGAAATCCTGCAACTGTTGTGAATGAACTGCTGACTACTGACACTACTGTGTTTGCTATCGCATGAGCCATAGCTTCCTGCTTATCATCGGGGTATATAAGAAGCTGTTCCTTGTAGCTGTGCCAGAGGAATATTGAATAGTCCATTGTAACGCCGAGTTGGAGTACAAGTGCGAGCGCCTGTGTGAGGAAGGATATTTCACCGAGAACGAAATTCGTTCCAAGATTCCATACAACTGCAAAGCCTATGCTGAGCATGAAGAAGAGCGGTATCAGGAATGAATCCATTGTAAGTATAAGTACAAGACTTGTGAGGAGAACGGCTATTACAGCGTAGATAACGGATTCACTCTTGGAAAGGTTCTTCATATCAAGTGTTATTGCAGACATACCGCTGATGAAGCACTGTTCATCGGTGATTTTTCTCATTTCTTCGACAGCTGCGAGAGTTCCGTCGGCGGAAGTACCTTCATCGAAGAATACTGCCATCATCGTGGTATCGTCCTTAGTGAAGAATTCCTCGATATTGCTTGGGAGTATCTCTTTAGGGATCTGACAGTCTGTTAGCGACTGGTAGCAAACAACGCTTGAAACGTGGTCTATCTCTTCAAAACGCCGGGCGGTTTTCGCGACATCCTTATCGCTCATGCCCTCGGTCATTACAAGGGAGAAGCCTCCCTGACCGAATTCGTCCTGGAGAATATCCTGACCGACCATAGTGTCTATATCTTTTGGAAGGTAGGAGAGAATATCGTAGTTTACTCTTGTGTTGATATAGCCGATAGCGGAAGGTATCATCATAAGAACACCAAATATAAGTATCAGGGATCTGTGTTTTGCTACCCATTCTCCGAATTTAAGCATATTATCAGTCCTTTCTGGAATAGTTCTGTTGATCTATAATAATAGTATACGCTAAAAATGACCGATAGTCAACCATTTTTGAAAGAAAAAATGACTTTCAGTCAAATTTTTGTATACCTGCACAAAACTGAGGGGCGAAATTTATGACTTGCGGTCAGTTTTTCCCTTGACAACTATGTGTTCTATCGTTTATAATAGATTTAGAAAAGTCAAGGCGGTGCAATGAATGGGAAAAGTTGATACAAATAAACAGCAGAAAGAAAACTCCCTGCTAAAAACAGCATATGAATTTTTCACTACCAAAGGTTTCAGTAAGACCTCTATTTCTGACATAGTCGGAAAAGCCGGAGTTGCCAAAGGAACTTTTTACCTCTATTTTAAAGATAAATACGACATCCGAAACAAACTTGTTTCACATCAGTCAAGTCTTCTTTTTAAAAATGCCATCGAGATGCTCGGAGAAAATGTGAATGAACTCAGCTTTGAAGATAAAATGGTAAAATTAGTCGATTGTATCGTGAATCAGCTGAACAGTAATAAGTCGCTTCTGACGTTCATTTCCAAGAATCTCAGCTGGGGAATTTTCAAATCCGCTCTTACCTCTCCGTCTTCAAATGATGATGTGGACTTCTCTGAGGTTTATTACAATATGATCAAAGAAGCTCCGTATGACCTTAAAGATCCGGAAATAATGCTGTTTATGATAATAGAACTCGTTTCTTCTACCTGCTATTCCACGATCCTTTATAATGAACCATGTTCCCTTGAAAATCTTAAGCCGTATCTTTTCGCAACTATCCGTACTATGATCGCTCAGCACAAAGCAGTGTGAATAAAAGAAGCCTCACATTCATTGAATGTGAGGCTTTTCTTATTTATTAAATATAAGCCTTCTGAGAAGGATGTCGTCATAACCGTTGAGTTTGCCGTCTTTGTTCATGTCGGCAAGCTTCCAGTCAATGAGATAGTTTGTTTTTCCGAGGAGATAGTTCTGGAGTTCAACTATATCTGCAATATTAACTTCACCATCTGCGTTGACATCTCCGAGGTCTGAATCGGAGTTAACTGGTTCAATGACAAACTTCTGTCCGTCTCCGCCCCAGAATTCCCATTGGCATATATTTGCGCCGGGTTCTTTGCTCATTTCATATACGTCAAAGCAGGACTTATAGTCTGATGCATTTGTTAGTATAGAATAAGAGCCGTCTTTATTGCAGATGATCTTAAACAGATCAGAACCTTCTTTATCAATGGTCATATAGGCTATATCAGCACCGTTTTCAGAACTATTATCCACAACAGCAACATTTACTGGAATAAACGGAGTAATGCCGTGAGTATCAATTCCTATCCATCTGTCAGATTCTGCATTGCCGCAAACTATCCACTTCTGCGGCTTTGCGGTCTGTATGAGACCGCCATATTCATTCATGCCTATGTAAAGTCCGCTGTTGACATTCCGGATAGTATACTCTCCGTGTGGAATTGCCGGATGTACCGGTGTTATGTTCCAAAGCTGGCACTCATATTCGTGGTATGCGTACTGATTGATGTTTCCGCCGTTTTCCTTTGACCACTCAAAGACATCGAGTGCGCCCTTACCATCGGAGCATTTTGAAACAATTCCATAGGAAGTTCCACTCTTAATTATCTTAAACAGCTGATTTGCAGCGCCTGTGTAGGTCTGTAATTCGACATTTACAGCGTCGGCTGCGGAATCCTCTGCAACTGCGATGCACTTTGCCTCATCACCTGCTGATACTATCCTGCACCATTCATCGTCCACTGAGATGAGTTTCCACTGCTGTGCCCAGAGCTTGTTGACTTCCCACTGCTGGATATTAGTACCGTTTGCAAGTTTGCCGTTCGGAAGGTCGATAGCAAGTCCGCTGTTGACGTTGGTGATGTAATAGGGAACTCCGCTGAGAAGATCGGTTCCGCTGAGTTTAAGTGATGCGCTCGGCTCTCCCACGCTATCCTTATTCATGACGAGTTCCGCATTTTTATCGGTATAATCAGCTGTTGAGGAACGTTCACTTCCTGCGAATGCTGTATTTTTAGCGCCCCAGATCGTCTGGTTATTGTTTCCGACAGCGGTAAATGACATTACCTTTTTGCCGCTTTCGTTTTCAGCAGCTGTAAAAACTCCGGAATAACGCTGTCCGCCGATAGTGATAAGCATTTGCGCTTCCTGCATCCTGTTCCCAGCGACCGCTTACTGCGCCGGAAATGGTATGATCGGCATTGAGCTTGATGTTCTGATAGCCAATGATCTTGCCGTCGGTAGAATTTCCGTGATTGATATATTCATAATCACCGACAATATCTGATTCATTATAGCCGCCCGGAGAGATAGTATCTCCGCTGTATTCAAAAGGTGCCGTGACCGGCCAGCCTTCCTCGTTGAAGAACATCTGATGAACTCTTACTTCGTGGAATTCAGCGCCGTCGTCGAAGCGGGTGTGGTAGAATAAGAACCATTTACCGTCATCATCGCGGAGTACGGAGTTGTGTCCGCAAGCCATATAAGCTGTGTTGAGACTGCTGAATTTGTAGTTTCCCATAACTTTAAGACCAACGCTGTCGAGATTGGGGTTAGAGGGGAGAACAGCCTGTCTTCCGGCAGGATCAGTAAACGGACCTGTCGGGCTCTTTGAACGGAAAACGCGCATATTATAGCCGCCTGTCGAGGTGAGTGCGCCATAGGTCACCCACAGATAGTAATAGCCGGTATCAGCATTGTACTCGATAAACGGTCCTTCACCGGATTTTCCGTAGCCGCCGGATATTTTTGTACCAAAATAGCTGTCTACCATTCTTCCGTCGGAGGTTGTACCGGTCTTCGGGTGGATGCACTTGCCGGTAGTTTTGTCTATTTCAAGGGTGAATATACCGCCCGACCATGAACCGTAGCACATATACATTTTTCCGTCAGTGCCGTAATAAATGGTGGGGTCAATGGCGTTAGGGAATAACTGATTGTTGTAATTATTCTTGTTGAACCAGCTGTTGTTGAAGGTGACTTCGCCGGAAGCAATGAGTTCATCGACATTGGTCGAGGTATATTTCCGGTTCACGTTTTTTGTTTTACTGGTGGCATAGCTGTCGTTATTGGTGAATCCGGAGTAGATGAGGGTATCCACAAAGGTATACGGTCCTTCAATGTTTTTTGCAGCAGCATATGCGATGACAGAACGCATATAAGTTGAGGATGCACAGAAATACATAAGATAAGCGCCCTTAGTTCCGTCGGGATTTATGTAATCAGGATTCCAGATCACATCAGGAGCCCAGACTGCAAATCCGTTTTCACAG
This sequence comes from uncultured Ruminococcus sp., assembly GCA_900315755.1. Taxonomy (GTDB): domain Bacteria; phylum Bacillota; class Clostridia; order Oscillospirales; family Ruminococcaceae; genus Ruminococcus. The sequence continues at coordinate 95,722 of ONAI01000001.1, read as the reverse complement.
TCTTCAAGGTCTTCACCTGCCCATGCAAAAGCCTTTTTAAGATTCTGTGAGAGGTTGCCGAACTCAACGTTATCAGGTGTTGTATAGCCGTTTGTGAAGCGTGACCAATTCTGGAGGTCTTTGGTCTTTGCCGCTTCAATGTGTGAACCGAAAACATAGTATGTATCGCCGTTCTTGATGATAGAGGGATCATGAACGGAAACCCGCGACTTGTTTGCGGCATCAGCAGTAGATACTGGCTTCATCGGAAAATGTGCCGAGGTAAAAATTATTGCGCCGGCAATAATTCCAGCGGCTGCCTTAATGAAAGAAAATCTGCCCATATATAAACTCCTTTCAAAATATTATAAAAACTTCCCTGTATGCCTGAGAGTAATATACATATAGAAGTCTGATATTTCTATAATTGGAACACGCTTAGGTATGCAGGGAAGTAATATACTATTTGTTTTTGTTAATTGTACGTCTTACGATGACTTTAAGCCTTTCACAGGTATCCTGCGGAAAATCAGTAATAAACTTTATTGCCTGATCGTGAGCCTCATCGCTTGGAAGCTTTAAGAAATTGTGGAAGAACGCATATATCTCATTGAACGTTGAAAATATCTCTTTAACAGCGTCTTTTCCCTGAGGTGTGAGAACAACACTGTTGCCGAAGTCTTCATATACGAGCCCGCAGTTTGCAAGGCAGCGCAGCATTTTGCTTACACTTGGACGTGATACTCCGAGGTGGCGTGAAATATTGACACAGCGGACATATTCATCTATATCCAGTAATTCTTTTATTGCGATCAGGTACTTGATCTGACCAGCACAATGTTTCATATATATTCTCCTTATTTGTCTGAGTCAATCAGATGCCAGTAGCCTTTAAGGTAAACAGCACCAGATATAATTGTGAGTGCAGTAGAGATCCAGATGAGTATCGGTATAACGATGTCATTTACAGCGTCTTTGAAGGCGCATGGGAAGCCAAAGCTGAAATCATAGCAAAGGCTGAGCCAGAAGATTATCGCTATGATAGTTACCATAGTGAAAGCTGTTTTGAGTTTGCCCCATATTCCGGCTGCCACAACTATACCGCTGTCTGCTGCGAGCAGACGAAGACCTGAAACCATGAATTCTCTTGCGATTATGATGATGATCGGTATCGCGCCTACGTTTACTTCTTTCATTTCTACGAAAACCGTCAGAGCGGCGATAACGAGTACCTTATCCGCAAGAGGATCGAGGAATTTTCCGAAATTGGTAACAAGTCCGCGTTTACGTGCTATCTTGCCATCGAGAGCATCGGTTATCGAAGCTGCTGAGAATATGACAAGTGCGATAAGAAAACTGAACTTGAATTCCAGATACATGAACAGAAGGAAAAATGGTATGAGAAGCACTCTCAACAGAGTAAGCTTATTTGGTAAATTCATTAGTCTATCACCTCACCGATAAGATCATAATCAAGAGTATCTGTGATCTTTATTCTTACATATTCACCGATGCTGAGACGGCGTGAAGAAGTAAAGAAAACCTTTCCGTCAATATCCGGAGCATCGTTTTCGGTGCGTCCGAACCAGCATTCGCCGAATCTGTCGAAGCCCTCAACAACAGCAATGAATTCGCTGCCAAGAAGCTTTTCATTGTTTTCGGCACTTATGAGCATCTGCTGTTCCATAATAATATCAGCACGGTGTGAAGAGACCTCTTCGTCTATCTGATCCGGGAAATTATAGGACTTTGTGCCTTCTTCGCGTGAATAAGGGAAGCATCCGAGTCGGTCGAAGCGTATCTTCTTTACGAATTCAGCCAGTTCATTGAACTGTTCCTCTGTCTCTCCGGGGAAGCCTGTGATAAGAGTTGTACGGAGTATAACACCCGGTATCTTTTCTCTTATATGTGTGAATAGAGCTTCAAGCTTTTCAGGATCGCCCCAGCGGTTCATGCGGCTAAGGATGTCTTTATCGCAGTGCTGGATAGGGATTTCGAGATACTTGACAAGCTTTTCCTCAGAAGCGATCGTTTCAAGGAGTTCATCTGTGATACGCTCAGGATAGCAGTAAAGTGTTCTGATGCGTTTAAGACCGTCTATGCGGCAGAGCTCCCTCAGAAGCTGCGGAAGCTTTGATTCACCGTAAAGATCTTCACCATAGCGTGAAGTATCCTGCGCGATGACTACAAGTTCTGTAACGCCGTTTTCAGCCATAAAGCTTGCTTCTTCGAGCGCCTTTTCAATTGGTATGCTGCGGAATTTTCCTCTGATCTGAGGTATTGAGCAGTATGTGCAGCAGTTTGAGCAGCCCTCAGCAACTTTCAGGTAAGTAAAGAAAGGCAGTGTGGAAATTATACGTTTTCCTGTTATTTCGGCATCAAGCTTCGGAGCGAAGTTGATATATCTTTCATTTGCGAGGACATGATCAAGAACGTCGATGATGTCCTTGTTATTGCCGATACCTATAACAGCGTCTGCCTCCGGGAATAGCTCAGCGGCTTCTTCTTTGTATCTTTCTGTAAGGCAGCCGGTTATGACTATCTTTTTCAGGCTGCCTTCTGCTTTAAGTTGACCGAGTTCGAGAATAGTCTCGATGGCTTCCTCCTTGGCTGATTTGATAAAGCCGCAGGTGTTTACGACTGCAATGTCTGCCATTCCCGGCTCTGTCACGAGCTGATAGCCGTGACTTTTCAGTTTATACAGCATACGTTCGGAATCCACAAGATTTTTTGAGCATCCGAGCGATACCATTCCGACCTTGATAGGCATTATTGTTCCTCCAGTGTTTCATTCATATTATCAAAATAATCCTTGATAGTGCAGTTTATCTGTGAAAAATCATAGCCGCTGCGTATCAGCGAATTCTTTACCTTGTCTATGGCTCGTTTGTCGTTTATATCTGTCAGATAGCGGGAATACTTTTCGCTGAGCAGCCGCATGATATTTTCCTCGAAAACATCGTCATACTGCCGCAGAGCGTCCTCAGCAGTGAATCTGCTGATACCGCGCGAGACCATCTCGCGCATTGCACGTCTCTTCCCGAATTTTCTGACTTCTACATATTTATATGCAAGCTTTTCTGCATAGCGTTCATCATTTATAAGATTTTCGCTTATAAGCTTCTGAACAGCAGCTTCGCAGAGATCAGGATTCTTGCAGTCCTCGGAGAGCTTTTTCAGCATTTCCGAAGCGGAATAGTCTCTGTAAGAGAGTTTATTCAGAGCGGTGTTGTAAAGGCGGAGGAACACTGCCGCGCGCATTATATCCCTTATCTGCGGAAGATCAAATTCAGCGCCTTCACTGATACCGTGATCCCATACTATCTCAGCACTGAGTACGACAGTGCGTCCGTTGCTGAACGTTACTCTGTAAGAATTTTTATCATTAAGCTTAACAGCAAGAACTTTCATTATCAGTCAGCAGGGGTGAATTCCTCAAAATCCTCTTCGATGTCGGCAAGAATATCGTCAGGATCATCGGCGTTCTGAGCACTGCCGGATGAAGCAGCTGTTACAGCCGGAGCTTTTTCCTTTGCAGGAGCAACAGAGTCTTCAAGCTCTGATTTTCTTGCGAGGATCTGATCTTCTATCTCCTTCATGAGAGCCTCATCGTTCTTGAGTATCTCCTTGACATTATCGCGTCCCTGACCGAGTTTCTGGTCGTTATAGCTGAACCATGAGCCGCCTTTCTTTATGATGTCAAGCTGAACAGCGAGGTCAAGGACTTCGCCTGTACGTGATATGCCGGTGCCGTACATGAGGTCAAACATACACTCCTTGAACGGAGGTGCTACCTTGTTTTTGACTACCTTGCACTTGGTTGAAGCACCGATTATCTGGTTTCCGGACTTGATAGTCTCGCCCTTTCTTACCTCGATACGAACGGATGAATAGAATTTCAGAGCGCGTCCGCCGGGAGTAGTTTCTGGGTTGCCGTACATAACGCCGATCTTCTCACGTATCTGGTTGATGAATATTGCAACGCAGTTGGATTTTGATATAGCTGCGGTGAGCTTTCTCATAGCCTGAGACATAAGTCTTGCAAGCTGTCCGACATGGAGATCGCCCATTTCGCCGTCGATCTCGGCACGGGTTGTCATAGCTGCGATCGAATCGAGTACGATAACGTCGATAGCGCCGGAACGGATAAGAGCCTCGGCTATTTCAAGAGCCTGTTCACCGCTGTCCGGCTGTGAAACGAGGAGATCATTGATATTGACTCCGAGTGCGTTTGCGTAAACCGGATCGAGAGCGTGTTCAACGTCGATGAAGGCAACTTCGCCGCCAAGCTTCTGAGCCTGAGCGATTATCGAAAGTGCAACGGTAGTTTTACCGGAGCTTTCAGGACCGTATATCTCGACAATTCTTCCGCGCGGAACGCCGCCGATACCAAGTGCCATATCAAGAGTCATAGAGCCTGTCGGGATCGCAGCAACGTTGAGTTTTTTCGTCTCACCGAGGCGCATTATCGAGCCTGCGCCGTATTTCTTTTCGATTTGCTTTAGAGCGCCTTCAAGGGCAGTTTTTTTATCGTCTTTGTTTTCAGCTTTCACCACTGATGCTTTTTTTGCAAGTTCTTTTTTTGCCATGTTCATACCTCCGGTATCTGAGCGGCGACTGTCCGGACTATTCCCGAAAAATCGCGGCTGAAAGTAATGTTTGTAAAGCCGTTTGCGGCGAGTATATCTCCAACCTGTTCATGCTGAGCGTCGCCGAACTCATAGCAGAGCCAGCCGCCCTTGTTCAGGTGATTTTTCCATATTTCAGTTATGCTTCTGATGAGATCAAGACCGTCGCTGCCGCCGTCGAGGGCGAGTTCCGGTTCGTAGGTGACCTCAGTCTGGAGCTGATCCATTTCTTCTTTTGTAAGGTAAGGCGGATTACTAACGATAATATCGAAGCATCCGGCGTTCCCGACGGAGCTTTCATCAGTGACATCACACTTTATCAGGCTGATGTCTGCGTTATTCAGTGCCTTGTTCCTTTCAAGGTAATCAAACGCCTTATCTGAGAGCTCATATGCGCTCACTTTCGCGGAAGGCAATTCCTTTTTCAGAGTTATTGCAATGCATCCGCTGCCGGAGCAAAGATCAGCTATGACCGGTACAGTTAAGCCGTTTTTCCTGCAAATGCCAATTATATTCTCAACGAGCAGTTCCGTTTCCGGGCGCGGTATCAGAACGCCTTCGCCGACATAAAACGGATAGCCGTAGAATTCCCACTTTCCCAGCAGATACTGGAGAGGCTGTCCCTTAGCGCGTTTGGCAGTAATATCGCGTATTTTAGCTGCGTCATTCTCTTCGACTGCTTTCATTGGTGAAAACAGCGGATTTTTGTCGCCGAGAATATCCTGGAAGATACACAGTGTATCGAATTCAGCGGATTCCTTTCCTGCGGCGTTGAGGAGATTCAGACATTCATCAAAGAGTTCGCGGCGGTTTACCACTTGTCTTCCTCCTTATCCTGAGGGATGCAGGGAGTAAGAGCTGCAATAGCTATCTCTATCATGCTGTCATCCGGTTCGCGGGTGGTAATCCTCTGCATTGCGAGACCGGGTGCGGAAAGTATCCTTGTAAAGAGGTTATCATGGTTTCCGGCAAGTCTTATGCATTCATAGGAAATGCCGACTACCAGCGGGAGAAGCACAAGGCTTGCAACTATTCTCTGCCATGTTACAGTGAACGGTATAAAGCACATGACAAGTATTCCCACTATGAGTACGATGAATATGAAGCTTGTGCCGCATCGCTTGTGGAAGCGTGTCTGCTTGCGTACATTCTCAACAGTGAGAGGGAGCTCGGCTTCGTGGCAGGCAATGGTCTTATGCTCAGCGCCATGATACATATACTGTCTGCGGATGTCTTTCATAAGACTGATGATGACCATATATCCCACGAATATTGCTATTTTGACTATACCCTCGATAAGCGAGCGAAGTATTCTCTTTTCTTTTACAGCCGGGAAAAAACCGACTATCCATTTGGGAAGGAATACAAAAAGACCTATCGCCATAACTATTCCGAGAATCATTCCGGCATACATCATGGCACTGAATATTGCCGAGGCATTTTCCTCTTCGGCTTTTTCTTCCTCGGTAAGCTGTTTCTCAGCGGACTTCATCATGTATTTATATCCCTTTGAGAGCGAGGTCACAAAGCTTGTGCAGCCGCGTATAAGCGGGACCTTTCTGTACCACGGAGCATTCTTTCCGTTGCGTTCGTTCCATGTTTCGAGGTCGATAGTACCGTCCGGAAGCCGGCATGCCATAGCGCCGGTATTCGGACCAAGCATCATGATACCCTCGATGAGAGCCTGTCCGCCTATCTTGGACTTGAATTTTTCAGCCGATGGCTGCTGGGTGTTTTTGCTCATTAAAATATCTCCGTTCTTAGCTTTGTATAGCCGGAAGCTTTATAGTAACAGTAGTGCCCTTGCCTTCACCGGCACTTGTAATGTTCATAGAGCCGCCGTGCATACTTACTATCTCATCGGCAACCGCAAGACCGATACCTGATCCGCGTCTTGTATGGTTAGCCTTGTAGAATTTTGTCTTGACCTTGGAAAGGTCGGATTTTTTGATGCCGCAGCCTGTATCGCTGACAGAAACGATAACTTCTCCGCCGTTTTCAGAGGCGTTTATGGTAACGGTATCGCCGGCTGAAGAATACTTAACGGCATTGTCTATGATATTAATGAATACCTGACGTATACGGTTTTTATCACCAAATACGAAAGGAAGCATTTCGGGATCATTATAGATAATGTTTATCTGTTCACGGCGGGCTTTGTCGCTGTATATGAGAACAGCGTCTCCGAGTTCCGCGAGGATGTCCATATTTGCGCTTTTCAGTGTGAAGTGGCCGTTCTGCATACGGGAGAAATCAAGCAGTTCCTCAACCATCTGCGAAAGACGTTCGGTTTCATTGACTATTACGCCGACACCCTTTTTCATGGTCTCGGGATCTTCGCCGCCGTCCACCATGAGGGTTTCCGCCCAGCCTTTGATAGCTGTCAGAGGCGTTCGCAGTTCGTGTGATACCGATGATATGAATTCATTTTTCATTGCCTCAGCGGTTGAAAGCTCATCCGCCATGTGGTTGATAGCGGTGCAGAGATCGCCTATCTCATCGTTGCTGCTGTTGTCGATACGGACTGAGAAATCGCCCATTGCGAATTTGCTTGCGATACCGCTTATCTGTCTTATCGGTTTGACGATAGATCCGGCGAAGAACAGACCTGTTGTGATGATGATAAGGAGTATCAGAAGCGAAACTATCGTGATTATGACGATATATGTCTTGATAGTGTTATCAATATCGGTAAGTGAGGTAACCATACGAACGGACGTATATTCGCCGTTCATTGAGGTTATCGGTACAGAGACGGCAAGTATTTTTTCGCCGCCGTTGAGCTTGCCGATATAGTAGCCTTCGCCGTTGACCATAGCGTCCTCATAGTCGGGCATAGGAGCGTCCGCATCGGGCGAGAATCCCGATGAAGTGAGGACGACTCTTCCCTTTGAGTTTATTGCCATGAGTTCGATTTTGTCCTTTTCGTTGAAGGTTTCGAGCATATTACGCATTTCTGCCGAGAAATTCGCGGCGCTGTCCTGTGAATGTATGCTGAGGACGCTCGTTACGGCGTTGATCTTTGAAAAAAGGTACTGCTTTGCAGAGTTGTAATAATAACTTTGCAGGGCGTAGATTATCGCCATTTCGATAACGAGCAGCGCAAGTACGATAACGCCGAGGTTGTTGACTGCCCAGCGCTTTGTGATACTCTTTTTAGCCATTACTGCGAATCATTCCATTTATAGCCATAGCCCCATATCGTAATGATATATTTCGGGTTAGAAGGCTCTTCTTCGATCTTCATGCGTATACGTCTGATATTAACGTCCACGATCTTGTCATCGCCGTAGTAGCTTTCACCCCATATGTGGTTAAGGATACTTGCGCGGTCAAGAGCGGTATTTTTATTGTTCATGAAGAATTCAAGTATCTGGTATTCGACCTGTGTCAGCTCTATCGGAGAGCCGTCTTTGGTGACGGTACGGCTTTTCAGATTCAGGACGAAAGGACCTGATTCGATAAGAGACTGCTTCTCATTCTTTATGAAGCTCATGCAGACTCTTCTGTAAATAGCGTCCACACGCGCGGTAAGCTCTGAGGGAGAGAACGGCTTTGTGATATAGTCGTCCGCGCCTATCATAAGACCGCTAACCTTATCCATTTCCTGTGTTCTTGCTGTAAGCATAATGATACCGATAGTCGAACTCTTCTCGCGTATCTTCTTGCAGACGGTGAATCCATCAATGCCGGGCATCATAATATCGAGCAGAACAATATCGAAATTGCCGTGTTCTGTTTCAAAGGTCTTGAGGGCAGCTTCACCGCAGTTGACGTCAACAACGTCATAGCCGGCGCGTTTCAGGTTAATTACCACGAATTCGCGGATAGTATCCTCGTCCTCACAGATAAGAATGCGTTTCAAATATATCAGCTCCTTTTCATGTATCAGTTTGCAAAAGTGAATCCTACCGCAATATCTCCTGCGGCAGCCGAGAGATCATCATCGTATAATTCGGAATATGGCGGAATATAGGCGAGATATGAAGTTTCGCCCTTTGTTTTCAGGAGCATATAACCGTTTGAGAGTCTGTCCTCGCGTGAGGCAGTGTCCTCGGCACAGTATATACGCAGGAGTTCTCTTCCCATCTGTCCGTCAGAATAAGTGCAGAACACCAATTCTCCGCCGTTTATAGCATCTCGCTTTACAGTTACTCTGTTGCGCCAGTTCTTAGGAAAAATGAAAATATATCCCTCATTAACACTGTAATATGAAGTATACTTTCTTTCAAGGCGGTTATCCTTGCTTATATACATCCAGTTGGTAAGCTTCATCTGTTCGCTTTCGGAGACATCCTCATAGCCGGCAGCGTTTATCTGAACCGGTATCTCAAGCATTCCGTCGCCGTCTATGTCGGACGAAGAGCAGCCAGCCGGACGCACTGTAACGAGCGAATCCTCGGGAGTTTCAAAGACCTTATTCAAACCGCTGCTGTCCATATAGATGACATCGGTCTGAATGGTGCCTGTTCCGGATAGCGCGTCGATATAGAGACCTCTTCTGCCGCCGCCGATGTCGCCGTAGCGAAGACTGTCGAATTCTGTGAAGTTTCCGCTCAGACGCTTGCTGTATTTATGGTAAAGCCCATCCTCGTTGAGCTTATAGACCTCAGCAGTTGCCGGAGCTCCCATTGCTGAGCCGGCAAGAAGCAGGAATTCATTCTGACCGTCTCTGTCGAGATCAGTAACGTCGATGAATGAGCATGAAGATGAGAAGTTAGGGGATAATCTGCCTTCCTCAGGAACGTAGTTATAGATAGTAACATTTTTTTCGGAGCGGTTGATAAGGCTGCTTCCGATTATGATATTTACTCTGTTGTTGCTTCCGAGCTGTGAGATCATAACTTTTTCGATCTCAGCGCCTTCGACAGGATCATCACTTACCGAGCGCCATTTACCCTCATCCTGATCGAGAACATTCATGCGGAGAGTATTTTCTTCCATTGTCAGACCTGTTCTCTCATAGAAAACGATAGCTTCGTTTCCTCCGTCGTTGTCGATGTCCTCGACTATGAACGCCGACAGATACTTACCTGATTTTGGGTATTTAAGGCTTATCGAAGGACCTGTTGCATCGGTGAGAGCGCTGTATATCTGTTCCTGTTCAACGCTCAGCTTCGGCGGAGTCATGAGATTATCAATGCTCGAACCAAAAGCGCAGCCTGTGAGCAGCAGTGCTGAAGGTATAGCTGCCAGCAAAAGTGCTGTTATTCTGTGTTTTTTCATGATATGCCGGAAGATATGGGATCATCTTTCTTCAAGTTTAACGTATTCGCGTTCTTTGGCGATAGTCTTGTATGCGGGACGGATTATTCTTCCGCCGGTGAGTATCTCCTCCATACGGTGAGCAGCCCAGCCTGCCATTCTTGCGACAGCAAAGAGCGGTGTGAAGAGTTCGTCCGGAATGCCGAGCATTCGGTAAACAAGACCGGAATACATATCAACGTTAGCGCACATTGTTTTTGTGCTGCCTTTTTCCTGAAGGAATATCTCAGGAGTAAGGTGCTCTATGGTATCAAGGAGACGGAATTCAGCTTCGATCTCCTTGCCCTTAGCGAGTTCAAAGGCTTTTTTCTTGAGGATGAGCGCACGTGGATCTGATACAGTATAGATAGCGTGTCCCATGCCGTAGATAAGACCTGAGCCGTCGTTAGCCTCTTTGCGGATGACACGGCGCATATAATCGGCAACTTCGCCCTCGTCCTCCCAGTTCTTGATGTTAGCCTTGAAGTTATCGAGCATATTTATTACCTGAAGGTTAGCGCCGCCGTGACGCGGACCTTTGAGCGAGCATATAGCTGATGAATATGCGGAATATGGATCAGTTCCCGATGAAGTGAGTACGCGGCAGGTGAAGGTTGAATTGTTACCGCCGCCGTGTTCAGCCTGAAGCATGAGCAGGCGGTCAAGCATCTGAGCCTCGTCCTTTGTGTACAGTCTGTCAGGACGCAAAAGAGAGAGTATGCACTGGGCGGTGTTCTCCTCATAGTTGATCGGGTGCATTATCATGCTGGAATTATCGAATACTCTGCGCTTGACCTGATAAGCATTAGCCATTATGACAGGGAGCTTGGCGATAAGGCTTATAGCGGTACGCATTTCGTTTTCAAGCTCTTTGTTCTCGCATTCGTCATCGTAGGAATAGAGAGCGAGTACAGAACGTGCAAGCTTGTTCATGATATTTTTGGAAGGTGCTTTGAGGATCATGTCCTCAACGAAGCCGTTCGGAAGATCTCTTTTCAGCGATATATATGTGTTGAAGGTATTGAGTTCCTTCTGAGTGGGAAGATGACCGAAAAGCAGCAGGAAAGTTGTTTCCTCATAGCCGTAGCGGTCCTCGGCTTCAACATTTTCAACGAGATCGTTGATACTGTAACCTCTGTATATAAGCTGACCGGGGATAGGTTCTACCTCACCCTCGTTAAGTATATAACCGTGAACATTGCAGATATTCGTAATACCGGCAACAACACCTGTACCGTCGCTGTTTCGGAGACCTCTTTTAACGTGATATTTTTCGTAAAGCTTTGGATCTATTTTAGCATTTTCAGTAAGATCTCTGCATAAATCTGTAATATTGGCACCTGAAATGAAAGACGGCATCATAATCACACTCCTTTGAGAATATTCACAATTAATTATACACTATATTTCGTGCTGTGTCAAATATTATTTATTATTATCCGCGCCAATAATTGTGTTTTTTTGTTTCAGCGCGGAAGGAAACGGAAAAGGAGAGATAGCTATGAAAAATTATTTTGCAGCAGCTTTGTTTCTTGCGGCTTCGATCGCGGCAGCACCTGCGGTTCCGGTTTATATTGCAGGTTCGGGAAAACAGGTAGTCGCAGCTGAGGGAAAAATACCTTCTCAGGAGAGCACTGAGCCTCTGACCGATGAAAATACAGAAGAGGTCACCGAAGAAACGTCAGTGATCGTTGATGAAGCCGCTGAAACGTCATATACCGGTACTCCGTACAGAGTTCTTGACACTGCTTCCGGAGAAGTGCTTGAAGTTTCGGAGAGGGACTATGTTATAGGTGCGGTGTGTGCGGAAATGCCTGCAAGCTTCGGGGAAGAGGCTCTCAAAGCGCAGGCTGTTGCGGCTCATACCTATGCAGAACGTCAGCGAAAAAAGGAGCGTTCAGCACCACATGAGGAACTCGGCGGTGCTGATTTTTCCAATGATACTTCAAAGTATCAGGGATTTTTTACAAAGGAGCAGACTGAGAAGTTCTACGGTGAGAATTTTGAGGCGAATTATGGGAAGATCAGTGCAGCAGTTGACGAGGTCCTGCCCTATATCCTTACATATGAGGACGAGCCGATAATTTCAGCCTTCCATTCTATGTCGTCCGGAAAGACAGAGAGTGCGGAGAATGCGTGGGGAGCTTCGGTAGACTATCTCGTTCCCGTGGACAGCAGCTGTGATACTTCAGCTCCGAAGTACCTTGAACAGCAGCATTTTGAACGTGAATCACTTGAATTCATGCTAAAAGCGGCGTTTCCGGATATAGAACTTGGCGAAGATATGTCCGAATGGGTAAAGGTGATAGAGATTTCAGATTCGGGAACGGTACTGACTGCACAGGCAGGCGATATGACTGTTACCGGAAACGATATTCGCACCGCCCTTGTACTGCGCTCTGCCTGCTTTGATGTTACGTATGAGGACGATGAAGCGATATTTACTACACGCGGCTATGGTCACGGAGTCGGAATGAGTCAGTACGGGGCTAATTCAATGGCTGCCGAAGGAAAAAACTGGAAGGAGATACTGGAGCATTATTATTCCGGCTGTAATATCAGCAAACAATAAACTCTGTAATCGAAAAAGGGGCTTGCTCAAAATCGAGCAGCCCCTTAAATTACATATTATGCCATGAACGGCGGAACGGGAAGTCCATTTGTGCCAAAGAGTTCAATATCGGCGTAGTTCAGCCATTTATAGCGGATATTCCTTACCCTGATACAGGTGCGGACGAATATCTCATTGCCGTGTATCTCAACGTTTGCCGGAACAAAGATACCGTCATCGGCGGCGATTTCAAAGCCGCTTAGTTCGCCCCTGACCTCAAATCCGGAGCAGTTATCGAACCTAAGCATTATACCGCCCTTAACGGCATAGAAGTCCCTGAACAAAGGCGGCAGCGTTTCCGACCTGTCTGCAATTGAGTATACCTCCGAAAGCGCCTGAAGATAAAGTCTGTGACCTATCTGAGACTTGTCCTTCGGGTGTATGTTATCCAGTTCGCCGCAGTCGGAAGCGACTGCGATACCGGTATTTTTAACAGTGTTGAAAACTTTCATCTGTTCATCGCGGATCATTGCCCATCTGCGAGTGTCCTCTTCGTGTGAATACCTGAACATAGGCAGCTGCACTATAATGAACGGCAGCTTATCATTGTGCCATATTGTGCGCCAGTTGTCGATGAGAGCGGTAAGAAGAGCACTGTAAACAGCAGGGCGGTGATCGTCGGATTCGCCCTGATACCACAGAACTCCGGCGATAGTATACGGACATACACGTTTTACCATAGTCTCGTACAGACCGCACGGCCGCATCGGATTCTTTATTCCCGGCGGTCCGGAATAAGGATTCTCACCGCAGCGTTTCAGGATCTCTTCCCAGCTCATACCGGGATCTTCCGCATAGCATTTTTCAGCATTTGCGTCCCATTCAGCCTGTTTCTGACGGTAATCATTGTATTCGGCGATCATCTCTTCAGCGGACTTTCCGGCGATAGCTTCTTCGTAATCTTCGATGTAAGGTCTGAGGCGTTCATCGCGGACAAGGTATTCGCGTTCAAGCCATGCAGAAGCGGAAGTTCCTCCCCAGTTACAGCCGATAATGCCGACTGTAACGCCAAGCTTGCGGCTGAGTTCCTTTGCGAAATAATAGCCCGCAGCCGACCATGCTCCGGAGTTCTTTTCGGATGCTTCCGACCAGTGGCTTTCAGCCTCGGAACGCAGCAATTCATCGTCTGTCATGCTGCACTTAGGCGTATAATAAAAGCGGACGTTCTCGCGGCTGCAATTTTTCAGTTCTTCTTTTCCGTGGAGATCATTGTGGAGCTCAAACTCCATGTTGGACTGTCCGCCGGCAAGCCATACCTCGCCGACGGCAATGTTGCGCCGAAAATACGTATCGGAACTCCTCGCTGGAGAACCATATTATCACTGAAAACTGCTGCTGTTTTCATAGAGTGCCGCTCCTTCCGTGATCAGAACTTGCTATTAATGATGCCCTGTCTTACAAGCTGGACAAGGAACAGCAAACGTGCTTCATCACGCAGTTCCGGCTTTGCCATGTAGTACATATAGTGCTCGACAAGGTTCAGCAGTTCGATGCTGCGTCCCTCTATCTTGAACTGTTCAAAGCCCATAGGTATGTATTTTTCCCATATAGCCTCAGGACTGATGTGTGTACTGAGGTCTTTTATCTGGAATACAGTACGGCTCATGCAGGGACATTCGATAAGTGACTGATCCACATACTTATCAAATTTAGGATCGGCGGTGAAATCAAAGTCTTCCTTTGAGCCGCTTTTGAGGTATTCAGCGTAGATAAGCTGTTCGATACCGATAGCCTTGTAATGGTCAGAACGTCTCTTGCATCCCGGATTACAGCAGGCATTTACGAGAAGCTCGCACTTTTTCTTATCCTGTATCTTTTCAAGAACATCGAATTTGTTATTGAGATCATAGTCGATAACGACGATGTGGTAATCCTTTGAGATCTCATCATAAAGCTTATCAGGATCGGTGATACGCTTACAGGTCGAGCTGGTTATCTTGTAGCTGGGGTAGTTCTTGCGGATATACTCCTCAAGCAGCGGCGAAGCCACGATGACCTCATTCATACCGTTATCAGCATAGTGCATTATCGCATTGCAGAATTTATCGCTGAGGTGCTTCTTTTCGAGCATAGGGTTCGTGAAGGTGAAGCGAAGCGGGATGCCGCGGTCGTTGAAATTCTTTATAACGGTTTTAATGAAGTCTTTGTCGCTCTTTCCGTACTGGAAGCGTCCGCCGTTCCATATTGCCGGCGGGAAAGTACCGTAGACCGAAGCTATCTCAACGCCTTCGCGGAAATACTGCGGACAATCATGCAGCATCTGAGCGAATATGATGTTGAATTCATAGTGTTTTGAAAATCCTGGAAGGTGAAATCTTGCTTTCATGTTGACATTCTCCTTAGTTGAATTTCATAACGCCTGTATTTTCAAGAAGTTTCAGCAGGAAGAAGCGTGCTTCATCACGGCATTCAGGCTTAGCCATATAGTACATATAGGTCTCGATGACATTTATCGGACTTGCTGTTCTGCCTTCGATCTTGAACTGTTCAAAGCCCATAGGGATATACTTATCCCAGATGTCATCAGGTGTTATGTGGGTTTTCAGTTTACGGATGTCGAAAATACCTCTCTGCGAATACGGACAGGCACGGAAATTCTGTGGATCGTGCTTTTCAATATCAAATGGGAGATTCGGGTATTTTCTGATATGCTCACAGTAGGCGATCTGCTGTGCGCCGATAGCCTTATAATGCTCGATCCTGCGCGGACATTCCGGCTCGCAGCAGGCATTTACAAGCAGTTCGATGTCGTTCTTGCGCGGAAGCTTTTCAAGTACATCGAATTTATTGTTGAAATCGTAATCAAGAACTACGATGTGATAGTCTTTTTCAAGTTCAGCGAGAAGAGCCTCCTCAGTATTCAGACGCTTGCAGGTAGAGCTTGTAAGCTTGAATTTAGGATAATTCCTGCGAAGGTACTCTTCAAGGACAGGGGAAGCAACGATAGCTTCATTGAGACCATTGTTTGAGAGATTGAGTATCATGTTGCAGCGGTCATCAGAGAGGTGCTTCTTTTCCAGAACCATATTTGTGAAGGTATAGCGGAGAGGGATACCTCTGTCGTTGAAGGTCTTTATAACGCCCTTGATAAAGTTTTTATCAGTCATACCGCCCTGAGTTCTGCCGCCGTTCCAGAGACAAGGCGGAAAAACGCCGTAGAACGATGCTATCTCAACGCCCTCGCGGAAGAAATCCGGACGGTTTTTCAGCATATCTGCAAAAAGCAGATTTAGTTTAAAATTTCCCGAAAAATCGGGCAGATGAAAACGTGCTTTCATTAAGTTTCTCCTGTATTTATTATTCTGAGGTCATGCATTATGGAAGGAAACGCAGTCTCCGCGCTCGGAAGCTATTTCGTATCCGGCGGATTCTATGCGCCTTTGCAGACATCCCCGGCATTCTGCGGCTTCCTCTCCGGTACATATTTTGTTATCGTAGAGGTCGTATTTTTTTCGTACCATTACCGGTGAAAGATTAGGCATAACAACATTGCAGCCCGTCATGAGACCGAGTTCTCTGCCGTTCGGAGCGATAGTTCCGAGCGCCGTAGTTGCCGGCAGAAGCACACGCGGAAACATCAGACGGAGTATGCCGAGCAGACGCAGGGTGAGCTCAAGCGTTCCGCCTTTCTCTTCTGCAAAAGGCGTATTATGATGAGGTATAAACGGACCTATTCCTATCATCTGCGGCTGGAGTTCCTGTAAAAAGCGCAGATCGCAGATAATATGGTCAACGGTCTGGAACGGAGCTCCGACCATGAATCCTGCACCTACCTGATAGCCGAGCTCACGCAGTGCAAACAGGCATTCTTTGCGCTTTTCAAGGCTTAGTTCAGCCGGATGCAGTTTGGAGTACAGTTCAGGTGAAGCAGCTTCGTGACGCAGCAGATAGCGGTCAGCGCCGGCTTCTTTGAAAAGCTTGTAGCTCTCGCGGGAGCGCTCGCCGAGTGACAGAGTTATAGCGCAGTCCGGATAAGAACGACGTATTTCTGAGATGATGTCCGCCATTACCTCGTCAGTGAAGAAGGAGTCCTCACCGCCCTGCATTACAAAGGTGCGGAAACCGAGTTCGTAGCCGTTTTTGCAGCAGGAAAGTATGTCCTCCCTGCTGAGACGGTAGCGTTCAGCGGATTTGTTGCTTCTGCGTATGCCGCAGTATAGACAGTCATTCCTGCAATAGGACGATATTTCGATAAGTCCGCGGAGAAACACCTTTTTGCCGTAATACTTCCGGCGTGTTTCGTCCGCATATTTTTTCAGCAGTTCCGCAGCTGAGGTATCATCAGTTTTTATGAGTGCGGAGAGTTCCTCATTGGTAAGATCGCCTGTGCGGTAAAGTTTTTCTACAATATCAGTCATTTTAGCCGCCCAGTCTTATCATTTCGTCTATACAGCGGCGAGCCTTTGTGATGAGCTCGTCATCCATAATCATCTCGAAAGCCTCGCCGCCTTTTCCGGCGATAGCGAGGAGAGAATTGTAAATATCCGGCAGAGTTGTTATTTTCATGTTGTGGCATACGATGTCCTTGGTTACCGGATAGAATTTCTTATCAGGACATTCATACTGCAAATGCTCAGCAATTGAGGTTTCAGTTCCGATTATGAACTCCTTTGCGTCAGATTTTTTGGCAAAATCCATAATGCCGGTAGTTGAGCCGACATAATCAGCAAGAGCGGTCACCTTCGGCTGACATTCCGGATGTACAAGGAACAGTGCTTCCGGATGCTCTGCTTTTGCATCAAGGACTTCCTTTTCAGTTACCTTTGCATGAGTAGGGCAGCCGCCGTTAAGCAGCTTTATGTCCTTTTCGGGACATTTCTTTTTAACGTAGTCTCCGAGGTTGCAGTCCGGGATAAAGAGTATTTTATCGTTATCAAGTGCCTTGACTATTTTTAGTGCGCTTGATGATGTTACACATACATCGCATACTGTTTTCAGTGAAGCGGTAGTATTGATATATGCAACGACAGTTCTTTCCGGATCAGCAGCTTTAACAGCGCTTATCATTTCGGCATCCATTTGTTCAGCCATTGGACATCCGGCATTTTTGTTAGCAAGATATACGTGCTTCTGCGGAGAGAGCATCTTCGCAGTTTCAGCCATGAAATGAACTCCGCAGAACAGGATGTTCTCAGCGCTTATACCTTTTGCATCAACGCTGAGCTTATAGCTGTCGCCGGTAAAATCGGCTATCTCAACTATCTCCCGTGCCTGATAGCAGTGTGCGAGGATAGCGGTATTGGTTTCTTTTTTGAGTTTCAGGATCTCATCCTGTAATTCACGTACTGTCATAGGTTGCTCCTTTTCAAATTTCAGAGGCTGCTCTCAGCGATAACCTCTACCTCTGCGAGAACGTTCTTTGGCAGAGTTTTAACGGCTACGCAGCTTCTTGCCGGCAGACTGGTGAAATACTTGCCGTAGATCTCATTGAAGGCTGCGAAATCGTTCATATCAGCGAGGTAACAGGTAGTTTTAACAGCCTTGCTGAAAGAAGAGCCGGCTGTTTTGAGTATTTCGCCGAGGTTTTGCATTATCTGCTCTGTCTGACCGGCTATATCGTCAGCCTCAACAGAGTTGGTCAGCGGGTTGATAGCTATCTGACCGCTTGTGTACACCATACCGTTCGAGACGATAGCCTGAGAATAAGGTCCGACAGCAGCCGGAGCTTTTTCTGTATGTATTTTTATCATAGACATTGCCTCCGTAATATATTCATTTTGGACATCAGTTGCTGTTCATGAGCTGATTAACGAACTGTTTTGCTGTACGCGGTGAACGTCCGCTGCCGGATGTAAGTGCGAACTGTAAAGCCTTGAGGTTGAAGTTATCTTCCATCTTTACTCCCTTGGATTTAGCGATAGCAGCAGCTATCTCAAGGTAGCCCTTCTTATCCGGTGCACTGAAATTAACGCGCAGACCAAAGCGTGAGGGAAGTGAGAGAGCTCCCTGTGCAGAGTCATTCACATGGATGTCATCGCTGTCGCGGTCAGATAAGCTTTCCTTAACGAGATTAGAGCGGTTGGTTGTGGCATAGATGAGCATATTATTTGATCTTGCCGCAGAGCCTTCAAGGGTAGCCTTGAGAGCGCCGGAGGAGTCCTCATCAGTGCTGAATGTAAGATCATCGATAAGAATTATGAATTTAAGCGGATTGCAGCATATTTCCTCGACAATATCAGGAATATGGCTGATCTGATCTTTGGTGATCTCTATGAGACGAAGACCGTTTGCTGCATATTCATTGACGATAGCCTTGACGGTAGATGATTTGCCTGTTCCGGCATCTCCGTAAAGGAGGACATTCTGAGCATATTTGCCATTGATGAGAGCAAGAGTGTTGTCAACTACCTGCTGTCTCTGGTTCTCATAGCTTATGAATTCGCTCAGGCGCTGAGGATCAGGGTATTTGAGAGGTGTTATCTCTTCATTGCGGTAAATGAACATATGGCTCTTAGCCCATTTGCCGTATCCGTAATTGTCGATCTCACGGATACGCTGGAGATAGCTTTCGATAAAGTCTACCTTGGAATTGATCCAGCGTGGGAAATTGCCGTCGTGGTGGGCAACGGATATGAAGTCATCCGGAGTGAGCTGTGAAACTTCCTGAAGAAATTTGAGTTCATTGAGGAGGCATTCCTGCATCTCTCTCGGCGGAACGTTGCCTTTAGCAGCTTCCTGAATAAAGATATTATCATCTTCAAGGGTGATCTTCAGCAGATACTGGCTTAGATCTATTGTGTTCTGGTTGTAGAGTTCAGAAACGAAGTCTGAATAATCTCCGAGATAGCAGGAGAGATGGCGGCTGTCAGAACCTATGAGTATCATAAGCTTGTTGAATACCTCGTCCTGAGCAAGTCCTCTGAAAATAGCTACAAGGTCACGGCTGCGGCATAGTTTGATCAATTTTTCATTCATGTTAGATTACCTCGATTACTTTATTTGTAATTTCTGTGCATGAGAGTGGAGTATTGCTGGAAGTTCCCAATATATCCGCAGTTCGGTGACCTGCATCGAGAACCGCGTTGACTGCATTTTCGATACAGTCGGCTTCGCTGGAAAGTCCGAAGGAATAGCGAAGCATCATTGCGCCGGATAGGATAGTTGCTAAGGGGTCTGCTTTATTCTGACCGGCTATATCAGGCGCACTGCCGTGTATAGGCTCAAACAGTCCGCGCGTTGAAGCGCCGAGCGAAGCCGAAGGCAGCATACCTATCGAACCGGTTATTTGTGAAGCTTCATCGGAGAGGATGTCTCCGAACATATTCGATGTTACTATGACATCAAACTGATCTGGATCGCGTATGAGCTGCATTGCAGCGTTATCAACGAACATATCGCTGTATTCAACTTCGGGATATTCTTCTGAAAGTCCGTGCATGATCCTGCGCCATAAACGCGATGTTTCGAGCACATTTGCCTTATCAATGCTGCAAAGCCGTTTGCGTCGTTTCATAGCGGCTTCAAAGGCTGCGCGTCCGATACGTTCGATCTCCATAGGGCTGTAAGATTCGGTATCGAAGGCTTCTTCGCCGTAGCGTCCCTGACGGATACCTCTTTCGCCGAAGTAAATACCTCCGATCAGTTCGCGTACTATGAGTATATCAAATCCGTTTGCGACTATTTCATCTTTGAGCGGCGAGGCGCTGCGCAGTGCGGGATAGAGCTTTGCCGGACGCAGATTCATGTAAAGTCCAAGTGCTGAACGTATGCCGAGGAGTGCCTTTTCAGGACGGTTATTTCCGGGCTGGTCATCCCATTGAGGACCGCCTACCGCACCTAACAGTACGCTGTCGGAAGCAAGGCAGCCGTCAACAGTTTCCTGCGGCAGCGGCACACCGGTTTTATCAATGGCACATCCGCCGATGAGATAAGGCTTGAAGTTGAATTTATGTCCGAACTTAGCGGCAGCTTTTTCGAGGACCTTCACGGCGCTGTCAACTATTTCAGGACCTATGCCGTCGCCTCGCAGCAAAGCGATGTTGTATTCCATAAAGCACCTCATATAAGCGGTGTAATGATATAAAAGGTATCAGAACACTGTTTGTTAAGTAATAACGCCGTTGGCGATCGACTGTATCAGTCCGCCGTTTTCGATTATCTTCTGTATGAACTCGGGGAACGGCTGAGTGCGGAACTCCTGATTAGTAGTGATGTTCCTTATAATGCCGTTATCGAGGTCGGCTTCGATCTCGTCTCCCTCGGAGACAGCGTCCACAGCTTCGGGACACTCAACGATAGCGAGACCGATATTTATGGCGTTGCGGTAGAAGATACGCGCAAAGCTTTTTGCTATAACAAGCGATATACCGCTCGCCTTTATGGCTATGGGAGCGTGTTCGCGTGAAGAACCGCAGCCGAAATTCTGTCCGGCAGCGATAATGTCTCCCTGTCTTACTCTGCTTATGAAGGTCTTATCGAGATCTTCCATGCAGTGGGCAGCGAGTTCTTTGTGGTCGCTGGTATTGAGATAACGAGCAGGGATGATAACATCAGTATCAACGTTGTCGCCGTATTTTATGATATTTCCGGTGAATTTCATTTTTCCGGCACCTCCCATGGGCTTGTTATCCTGCCTGTTACTGCACTTGCGGCAGCAGTAGCCGGACTTGCAAGATATACTTCGGATCCGGGGTGTCCCATACGTCCGACGAAATTTCGGTTGGTAGTTGCGACTGCCCTTTCACCAGCGGCGAGTATTCCCATATGTCCGCCGAGACAAGGTCCGCACGTCGGAGTTGATACAACTGCCCCGAATTCGATGAATGTCTTCAGCAGACCAAGCTCCATAGCTTCGAGGTAAACTCTCTGCGTAGCCGGAATGACTATAACGCGGACGTTTTTGGCAGCCTTTCTGCCTTTCATGATCTCAGCTGCGATCTTAAGGTCTTCGAGTCTTCCGTTGGTACATGAGCCGATAACGACCTGATCTATTTTTATATCGTCAATTTGTCTGAAAGTACGTGTGTTTTCGGGCAGATGAGGAAATGCGACCGTAGGCTCGATCTGAGAGAGGTCGATAGTAATGGTGCTGTCATAATGCGCGTCGGCATCAGCTTGGAACACACGAGGTTCAGCGCCGCCGTGAGTTCGGATGTAATCAAGAGTAATGTCATCCACATCGAAAATACCGTTCTTTGCAGCGAAGCAAGACCGCTTCCTGTGAATTCGAGCGACTTGTAAAGAGCGCCGTCAACGCCGATCATGCCGATGAGGTGAAGGATGACATCCTTTCCGGTGACGTATTTCCTGAGTGAGCCTGTGAGTTCGACCTTTATCGCGGATGGCACTTTGAACCATGCCTTGCCGACAGCCATTCCGCAAGCCATATCAGTCGAGCCGACACCTGTCGAGAATGCACCGAGAGCGCCGTAGGTACAGGTGTGTGAATCAGCACCGATGATGAGATCACCGGCAGATGCAAGTCCCTTTTCAGGGATAAGGGCGTGTTCTATGCCCATTTCACCAACATCATAGAAGTGAGTTATATTAGTATCCATGCAGAAATCGCGGCAAAGTCTGCATTGCTCCGCAGCCTTGATGTCCTTGTTTGGTGCGAAGTGATCCATTATCATAGTGACTTTGTTTCTGTCAAATACGCTGCTTTTGCCAAGCTTTGCGAACTCTTTGATAGCTACCGGAGACGTGATATCGTTACCGAGAACGAGATCGAGATCTGCGAGGATAAGCTGTCCTGCCTGTACGCTTTCCAGACCGGCATGAGCAGCAAGTATTTTCTGCGTCATGGACATACTCATTTATATCAGCTTCTTTCGTTGAAGCGAAACTGTTTATCAGCTGCGCCTGTTGATTATTGCGCCTTATCTGCGCTTGATACCTGCCGGGCATAGCGCCTTAGGCAGCATCAGATGTTTTCGCTGTAAGGAATGTATACAAAGGGTTTTCCGGCAAAGGCAAGTATCAGGTTCCCGGCGATAAAGAAAGGAAGTCCCAAGAGGAAGCTTTGTCGTTCCCGTGCGGGAGAAACAGCTTTCAGTCCGATAACGGTACAGTTATCATAAGCAACATCAACATTGGCATTGTGATAGAATTTGCTGTAATATCTGTCGATGTTCTTCATATAGTCAAGAAAGCCGTCACTGTATTTGTCGGTCACGATAGCTGTCATTTCAAAGCCTTCACAAGCGGAATCGGCACGATCGGTATCGATCCAGCGCTGAAATTCTTTATCATCAACTATAAGCGGACATAGTTCGCCGCCGATCGGGATGATATAACAGTGCTTACCGTTCTGTTCAGCCCATTCTATCGGTCTGCTTCTGTTTGCACCTGTCATACTGCCGTAAAGGATCTCAGGATTACTTATCGTGATACATTCTCCTGTGCTGACGCTGTCGCCCTGCTTTATGCTGCGCGGATCAGAGACTTTTGCCGCTCTGAAAGCGCCTATAACGAAAAGTACAAGAGCAGTGGCAAGCAATACAGCTGAAATGATATGCTTTTTGTTGGGACTGAATTTTCTTATGCAGTTTTCAGACATATAACTATTCCTTTCGCAAACATAAGAAATGGCATACATTATCGGGATATGATCTGTTTATTTTACGGTTTTCAGGCAGTTATCTCCGCGCTCGACCGCAACTATACCCGTTCTGCACATCTCCATTATGCCGCATGGTTTGAGGAGTTCTATAAAAGCGTCTATTTTTGATGTCTCGCCGGTAAGCTCACAGATAAGAGCAGTCGGCGAATAATCGACTATTTTTGAACGGAATATTTCAACGGCAGTCATAATATCCTGTCTTGATTCCGATTTGTTTCTTACTTTTATGAGCAGAAGCTCGCGGATAACAGTGTCGTTTGCGTTCAGCACCTCGACTTCTCTTACGTCGTGGAGCTTCTGGAGCTGCTGGAGAATACGTTCCTTGATGTCGTCATCGCCGTGAAATGAGATAGTGATTCGTGAGAAACCGCTTGATTCGGTCTCGCCAACGGTGAGGCTGTCGATATTGAAGCCGCGGCGTGTGAACATTCCCGAAACGCGGGAAAGTACGCCTGAGATATTGGAAACGAGAACTGCTATGACATATTTATTTTCCATTATCCCACCTCACTTAATTTCGGTAATGATGTTGTCAATAGATCCGCCGGGCGGAAGCGTGGGCAGAACGAGCTGGTTACAGTCAACAGCACAGTCGATG
The DNA here is from genome assembly GCA_900315755.1 of uncultured Ruminococcus sp. Taxonomy (GTDB): domain Bacteria; phylum Bacillota; class Clostridia; order Oscillospirales; family Ruminococcaceae; genus Ruminococcus. The sequence continues at coordinate 72,101 of ONAI01000001.1, read as the reverse complement.
ACAAAAGGTCCGTTGTATGAGAAAGCTTCCTCGGCAGCAGCTTTGAGTTCCTGAGTATTTGAGCAGTGTATGCCTTTTGCACCGAAAGCTTCCGCAAGCTTTACGAAGTCGGTTTTGCGGCTGAGGACCGTATTTGAATAGCGTTTGTTGTAGAAAAGCGACTGGATCTGGTGGACCATTCCGAGAACGCCGTTGTTCATAATTACGATAACAACAGGTATCTGGTTGGTTACAGCCGTTGCAAGTTCGTTCAGATTCATTCCGAAGCTGCCGTCTCCGGTAAAGAGAAGTATATGCTTGCCGGTAGCGATCGAAGCGCCGATCGAAGCGCCTATGCCATATCCCATAGTACCGAGCCCTCCGCTTGTAAGGAAAGTACGCGGCTTTTTAAGAGGGTATCTCTGGGCAGTCCACATCTGGTGCTGACCGACATCGGTAACGACTATTATGTTTTCGGGAGCAGCAGCGCTTAATGTATCAATAATGTCGTAAGGAGCGAGATATTCGTCCTCCGGAGCATCGCTGTGGCTGCATTTTACATAACAGTTTTCGCAATCCTTGGAATGACGGATCTTGAGGGCGCTTTCAGTACGTTTGAGTTCTTCGATGCGAAGAGCGTCGATACGTGCAGCCCACTCAGGGTTATTGTGATCTTTTACCATAGCGGTAAGTCTTTCAAGAGCATCGAGGATGTCGCCTCTTATAGGGAGATAGGCTGTGATATTCTTCTGTAATTCAGCGCCGTCTATATCAATATGGATTATTTTTGAATTTTTACCGAAGCGTTTGGTGTTGCCTGTTGCTCTGTCGGAGAATCTGACTCCAAGAGCGATGATGAGGTCTGCTTCGTCCTCAGCAACAGAGGAAGCAAAATGGCCGTGCATCCCCTGCATACCGAGAAAATTCGGATGTTCGCATGAAACAGCGGAAAGTCCCATGAGGGAGCATCCCATTGGTGCGTTGAGTTTCTCAGAGAATGAGATAAGAGCCTCGGAAGCCTTTCCTGTTATAATGCCGCCGCCGAAGTAGATATAAGGCTTGCTGCATGAATCAATGAGTTCCACAGCTTTGCGGAGTTTATCTTCTGGTGCGTAGATTATAGGATAAGGGATAACGGGCTGTGCCTTTGCTTCAAACTCGCATTTTGCAGTCTGGATATCTTTTGGAATATCCACGAGGACAGGTCCCGGTCTGCCGGATTTAGCTATTTTGAACGCCATACGTATAATATCGGCAAGTTCTTCGATATTTTTAACGATGAAATTATGCTTAGTTATAGGCATAGTCACACCGACAATATCTACCTCCTGAAAGCTGTCCCTGCCTATCTGGCTGCATGATACGTTTCCTGTAACAGCGACCATAGGTACAGAATCGAGGAAAGCAGTAGCGATACCTGTAACGAGATTTGTAGCGCCCGGACCGGATGTAGCGATAACAACGCCGACCTTGCCGGTTGATCTTGCATAGCCGTCGGCAGCATGGGCTGCCCCCTGTTCATGTGCGGTAAGAATATGGTGAACGCGGTCACGCGCATCGTATAATTCGTCAAAAAGGTCGATGACCTGACCGCCCGGATAGCCGAAAACGGTATCGCAGCCTTGTTCGATCAAAGTTTCAACAACGATTTTAGCGCCTGAGATCATCATAATAACAAATCCTCTAAGTTGTTTATTTGTGTGGAATACAGCATATACAAAAAAATCCGGCACTCTGCCGGATGAAAAAGCTTCATTGCCTAAAGTGACATAGTAATATCAAGCAAGAGCGCCATTCGGGCAGAATGAAAAAAGACGGCAGCCAGAAACGTTCACGACCTCGTCTGCTATAATGACATCATCGGAAGAAAAATACATTGAGTTCATTATAACGTCGCTCCTTACCTATTAATATCGAATTGTTTCTGAAAATATATACAGAATAAGAATACATTATATATTCTACCACTTTATTGCAACAAAATCAATAAGCAGCGAAGTTTTTTAAAATAATTTGGGTAATATGAATAATTTCAACAGTTGCAATTGTGCATAATATTAATTTTGAGAATGAGCTTCATTCTGCTGGGCATTTATCATGTTATTTATTGCACTTACAAGCGCCTTCCTTGAAGAAGTGACGATATCGTCATCAACTCCTGCGCCCCAGAAGCTCTTACCGGTTACGCTGAGAACCTCAACGTAGGATACAGCCTTTGATGCGGAACCGACTTCGAGAGCGTGTTCGGTATATGCGTTGATGCTGTAATCAATGCCGGTACATTCACGGATGGCATTGCTGACAGCGTCCAGACGACCGTTGCCCTTTGCAGATACGCAGTTTTTAGCGCCTTCGAGCATGATCTCAACTTCTGCGGTGATACAGCCGTTCTGCTTGTAATGGGCGGAAATAATGTTGAGCGGGGTTATTATATCAACATAGTTGGTCCTGAAAATGTTGTATACCTCGTCCGGCATGAGCTCCTTGTGCTTGTGATCGGAAATGCTCTTGACAAGATAACCGACAGCCTCGCGCATTTTCTTCGGAAGATCATAGCCAAAGCGGGTTTCGAGTATATATCCGATACCGCCCTTTCCGGACTGGCTGTTGATACGTATGACATCCGATTCGTATTCTCTTCCGATATCGTTCGGATCAAGCGGCAGATATGGGACATTCCAGTGAGTATCGCTGTTTTCCTCGCGCCACTTCAAGCCCTTTGCGATAGCGTCCTGATGAGAGCCGCTGAATGCAGCGAATACAAGCGTTCCGGAATACGGCTGGCGTTCGTTGATATTCATGCCGGTAACGCGGGTGTAGAATTCTACGATACCGGGTATATTGCTGAGATCAAGCTCCGGATCAACACCCTGCGAATACATATTCATCGCAAGTGTGATAATGTCAACATTTCCGGTACGTTCACCATTTCCGAATAAAGTTCCTTCAACGCGGTCAGCACCGGCGAGGAGTCCGAATTCAGTATCAGCGACAGCACATCCGCGGTCGTTATGCGGATGAAGCGATACTATGACATTTTCGCGGTATTTCAGGTTCTCGCACATATATTCCACCTGATTAGCGTAGATATGCGGCATCGAAAGCTGGACTGTGACCGGAAGATTGATTATGACCTTATCATCAGGAGCGGGCTTCCAGACATCAAGGACTGCATTGCATATTTCAAGAGCAAATTCCGGTTCAGTTCCAGTGAAGCTTTCCGGAGAGTATTCAAATCTGTAATTGCCGCTGTATTTTTCTCGGTATTTCTTACAAAGCTCTGCACCTGAAACGGCTATATCTGTTATTTCTTCCTTTGTCTTGTGGAATACCTGTTCACGCTGTGCAGCGGATGTTGAATTATAGAGGTGTACTATCGCGTTTTTACAGCCTCTGAGTGCCTCGAAGGTCTTTTCGATGATGTGCTCCCGTGACTGTGTGAGGACTTGTATCGTAACATCGTCCGGAATGAGACCTTTTTCGATCAATGTTCGGCAGAAGTCATATTCAGTCTCAGAAGCAGCCGGGAAGCCTATTTCTATCTCCTTGAAGCCGAGACGTACAAGCTCCGCAAAATATTCAAGTTTTTCAACGAGGCTCATAGGTGTTATAAGAGCCTGATTTCCGTCTCTCAGATCAACGCTGCACCATATCGGAGCCTTGTCGATATAGGACTTTTCAGTCCATTTCATTGAAGTTTTCGGTGCTTCAATGAATTGACGTGTATACTTGCTTGTGTTTTTCATAGTTATCCTCCGTTCTGTTTTGTAGAGTCCGTTTCTCGAATGCATGGGGGAATAAAAAAAGTCCCCTCCATGTCCTGCATGGAAGAGACGAAGCTGCGATATACTCCGTGGTACCACTCTTCTTGACGTATCAAACGCCCACTCATCTGCGTCCTGCCAACGCATATCTCTGTAACGGGAGAGCCCGTTCAAGCCTACTTGCAGTGGATCTGCTTTAAGCCGACTGCTCAGGGATGAGTTATGACCTGTTTAAGCCTGCTGCCTTTCACCATACGGCAGCTCTCTGTGAAAACATCGACAGGCTTTGTTTCCCTTCATAGCATTTAACTATTGTAACTGTATTATACACTATATCTGAGCGGATGTCAAGAGTTTTTTGGCTTTCCGCGTATAATATCCGTAAAGGCAAAAGGGATGCGGCAAAGTATCGCATCCCCTTTTAATGTATCACTTCTTGAACTTGTCGATAACATCGCCGACTTTGTCCTTGACATCGTCAACCGATACCTTTGAAGCAACTTCCTTAACTACCTTATTCACTTTCTCGTCCGGAAGATCTATTCCGGTAGCGTCCTCAACGGCTTTGATAGGATTCTTGTCGTTGATAAGGGAGTTAGCAGCTTTTTTGATGTCCATAGTGAGACCTTCTTTCCGTAAAAATTATAAATATATTATATCATGCTTTTTTACAAAAATCAAGAGGCAATGCTCAAAGTTGTGTTATAAGTTTCTGCTGAGGTCTTGTGCGGCGGCGAAAAAATTGACAAAGCCATGTCAGAAGTGGTATAATATAATTTGATGTGCAAATACACTTAAATTGAACAATTACAAAAAAGAAAGAAGTGCTGAATATGACAAAGATAACAATTTTCTCAGGCTTTCTCGGTGCCGGTAAGACTACTCTTATCAAAAAACTGATAGCCGAGGGTTACAAGGGAGAAAAACTTGTTCTCATCGAGAACGAATTCGGTCAGATAGGTATAGACGGAGGTTTTCTTCAGGACGCAGGCGTTGAGATAACCGAGATGAATTCCGGCTGTATATGCTGTTCACTGGTAGGAGATTTCGGAAAGGCGCTTGAGAAGGTACTCGCTGATTACGCTCCCGACCGCATACTAATTGAGCCTTCCGGCGTTGGAAAACTCAGCGATGTTATCCGTGCAGTACAGAATATCAATGCACATGATGTCGTTCTCGACGGCTTTACTACCGTTGTTGACGCTAAGAAGTGCAAAATGTACCACAAGAATTTCGGCGAATTCTTCAATAACCAGATAACCTATGCAAGCTGTGTTATCCTCAGCCATACAACAGGTCTTTCAGAGGAGAAGATCGGCGAGGCTGTAAATATAGTAAAGGAACTCAATCCTGTTGCACCTGTCGTAACGACCGAATGGGATCAGCTTACAGGCGAACAGCTTACTGACGCTATGACTCAGAAGAACACCCTCGATGACGAATTGAAGGAGCTTCTTGAAGAGGCAAAGCATCATCATCATGACCACGATGAGCACGAGCATCACCACCACGATCACGATGAGCATGAGCATCACCACCACGATCACGATGAGCATCATCACCACGACCACGGTCCGGACTGCACCTGCGGATGCCACGATCACGACCACGAACACCACCATCACCATGCTGACGAAGTATTTATAAGCTGGGGTAAGGAAACTCCTAATGCTTACACTCAGGAAGAGATCAGCACTATCCTCGGTGAACTTGGTAACGAAGAGAAATACGGTATTATTCTCCGCGCAAAGGGTATCGTAGCTGGTCAGGACGGCAAGTGGATACACTTCGACTACGTTCCGGGTGTTCCGGATGTACGTACAGGAAGCGCTGGTACTATCGGCAGACTTTGTGTTATCGGATCAAAGATAAACGAAGCAGCTATCGCAGAGCTATTCCGCGCAGAATAACAGGGGGAGTGAATATGCCGCAGAATAATAATGAAGTTCCGGTCTATCTGTTTCTGGGATTTCTCGAATCAGGCAAGACTAAATTCATACAGGAAACTCTTGAGGATAAGCGTTTTAATTCAGGCGAGAGAACTCTTGTACTGGTATGTGAGGAAGGCGTTGAGGAATACAGCGATGCGAAATACCCCTCAAAGAACGTTGTTATCCGTAATATAGAGGATAAGGAAGAACTCACGACCGAAAATCTTGATAAGCTTGTAAAGGAAAGCCGTGCGGAGAGAGTAGTTATTGAGTATAACGGTATGTGGCTTGTGAACGACCTTTTCAAGGCTATGCCTGAGGGCTGGGCTGTATATCAGGTGATGTTCTTTGCAGACGCTTCAACGTTCCTCAATTATAACAGCAACATGAGAAGTCTTGTTGTTGATAAGCTGAATCTCTGCGAGCTTGTGGTGTTCAACCGCTATGAGAGAAGCATGGATCCTAACGAGTTCCATAAGATAGTGCGAGGAATTAGCCGCCGTGCCGAGATCGCTTATGAATATACTGACGGAACAGTTGCTTATGATGACATCGAGGATCCGCTGCCGTTTGACGTTGAAGCAGATGAAATAACGATCAACGATGACGATTATGCCCTCTTCTATCGCGATATTATGGAAGATCCGATGAAGTATGACGGCAAAATAATCACGTTCAAGGGAATGACAGCCAAGAACAGCAAGTTCCCGGCAGGTACTTTCGCGGTCGGCAGAAAAATCATGACTTGCTGCGTTGAGGACATACAGTACTGCTGGTTTGTGACCGAATCCGCTGACGACTCTGAAATACAGGATCGCGGCTGGATAATGGTAAAGGCTGGGATAAAGGTGCAGAAGCATAAGTTCTATCGTGGGAAAGGTCCGGTGCTGAGAGTCATGGAAATGTCCAAGGCAGCACCGCCGGAAAAGGAAGTTGCGACCTTCTATTGATCGGGAAACAGGCTGTATTATGAGAGTGTATATGTTCTGGAAATAACGGGCGGAGCAAAACAGGCAATTATTCAGACAGCAATTTTTTGTGTAAATTATACATTCTGTTAATCTGCGCGGTGCTATATTTGTATTAAACATAGGACTTCGCAAAATCCCTTGATTATACGTGAGTATTATGTTAAAATGAATATGTACCCAGTCACTGATACCAGATCAGCCGGAGTGCATATGATAAAAGTTATTTCCGATATACTTCTCTATAAAACAGTTCATTTGGAACTAATATCCCCCAAAAGAAAAGGCTGCGTTCAACGCAGCTTTTTCTTTTTTTGTCATAAGTCAGCTATTTGAATATATAAGCCAGCTGCTTATTGTTTATTGTTGACAAAAATACACAATGAGGTTGACATTATTTTAAATATTTGATATAATGTAATCATGGCATTCTATACTCTTTAGGATATGGCGCTTCTGAGATCTGATAGAATACTTAAAGGGGGAGTTGATTTGAAAAATATGACCGGAAGCAAGCGGATAATTTATAAGATAGTATTATTTCTGATATGTATAGCAGTGAACTGCGGCGGAAGAAAGCTTGCTGAAACATTTTCTCTTCCCGGTTTCTTTGATGCCTATGGCACATTCTTTGCAGCATATGCTCTTGGACCTTTATACGGTGCAGCGGCAGGATTTATATGCAATGCAATATTCTCGCTTGCAAATATCAGTTCTGTTGCATATGGCCTTGTGGGTATATTCATAGGTGTATATGTCGGTAACATGGCGAAAAAAGGAGCTTTTTCTGCTATATTCAGTACAGTGACAGTTGCACTTGCAGTTGCCTGCGGTGCAATGGCTATATCAGTTCCGATAAATATTATCCTCTTTGATGGCAGCACGGGTAATATCTGGGGAGACGGCGTTATTGAGTTTTTGTGTGAAAATGGAGTATACCGCCACGCAGCTGAGGTAATCGGAGACCTTTATATTGAGTTCCCGGATAAGCTTCTGACAGCTATCGTTATATACCTGATAGTCAAGCTTACATCAGCTAAGGATAAGAGTGCAGTAAAGGACATTGCCCGGAAAACATCAGCTGTTTCGGCAAGCATACTGATAATGCTGATGTGCTTTCCGATAACACCTGTTACCGCAGATGCAGCTGAAGAGGTCCAGCAAGTTTCATACATACAGAATGTATACAACGGTTCAAACGGACTTCTCTGCGGTCATGCCAATGCCATAACTCAGAGCAGCGACGGCGTTCTCTGGATAGGTACTTATGCAGGACTTTACAGGTATAACGGAAGCGATTTTGTACACATAGATTATTTTAACGAGGTAAGAAATGTTAACTGCCTTTATGATGACGATGATGAGAGACTCTGGATAGGTACAAATGATAACGGAGTTGTAATAGTCAGCGGCGAAAAGGTACTGGGATCATCGGAGCAGAAGGACGGTCTGCCTTCAAATACGGTGCGTTCGATAGTTGCTTCTTCAGACGGTGATTACTATATCGGCACAGCTTCTGGTATTGCTATTATTTCTGCGGAGAATGATTACAGTGTGATTGCAGCCTTCCCGGAGATAGGATATGTAAGTTCATTATCTTCTGATAAAAACGGCAACGTTTCAGCAGTAAACTCCGAAGGAACGCTGTATATCATCAATAAGCGCGAGATCATTACAACGCTTACTCTTGATGAAAAAGGCAAGAAAATCTCATGCTGCAATTTTACTCCGGAAGATGTACTCTGTTTAGGTACTAATGAGGGCTCAATATACGAATATAAGATAGAGGACGGCTCTCTCAGGAATATCAATTATACAAAATGCAGCGGGCTCTCCAAGATCAACAACATTTATCCTGATGTTTACGGTGATACATGGATTTGCGCTGATAACGGAATAGGCTACATAGATCCGAACAGCAAGTTCACAAAGCAGGAGACCGGTGATTTCAACTACTCTATTGAGAATATGATAGTCGATTATCAGGGAAATCTCTGGTTTGCTTCATCGCGTCTCGGACTTCTTCAGCTTTCACGTTCATCGGTCACTGACGTTTTTGCTGATGCAGGAATAAAGCCAAGTGTTGTGAATTCAACATTTATTTCGGAAGGTCTGCTCTATGTCGGAGCAGATGATGGACTTATCATAATAGATCTTGCTAAGAATCAGGTCGTTGAGAACGAGCTTACAGCGGCACTCGATGGAAGCCGCATAAGATGTATAACCGCGGATAATAATAGCAATATCCTTATTTGCAGCTACGGAGCAGGTCTGACGATGCAGAAAAACAGCGGTGAGGTCGTATCGCTCACCGACAGTATTCCGGAGCTTGGAAAACGTGTAAGAGTTTGTTATGAACTATCCGACGGAACACTTGCAGTAAGCACCTCTAACGGTATATTCTTCATAAAAGACGGCATTATCAAAGAAAGTATTCCTTACGGTGACGAATTTGGTCATGCACAGGCACTCTGCTTCCTTCAGTCTTCAGACGGCACTCTCTATGCCGGTACTGACGGCAACGGCATAGCAGTTATCAAGGACGGGGATTTCCGTAAAAAGCTTACCCGTGATGACGGTCTTACTTCAGAGGTAATACTGAGAATGATAACAGATCCGGCTGATGGAAGTATATATATCGTTACCTCGAACAGTATCTGCCACATGGAAGACGGCAAGATACAACAGCTGAATGCTTTTCCTTATTCCAATAACTATGACGTTATCATTGATAACGACGGCGAGATACTTGTAACAGGCAGTGCCGGAGTTTACGTCATGAATAAAGAGGCACTTCTGAGCGGAGATCCTTCCGAGAGTATTCTCATAAATTCAAAATCCGGCCTTGTTTGCTCGCTTACGGCGAATGCGTGGAATTACGTGGATTCCGAAAAGAATGTCTATCTTTCAGCAGACAGAGGCGTTTTCTGCTTCAATCTTGATAAGTATCTCCTCAGGCAGAAGGAGTACCGTCTTAAAGTTAAGGGAATAAAGCTTGATGATAAAGCTCAGTATGCTGACCTCGATTCAGTTATCAATATCGACCGTGACGTTACAAAGATTGAGTTTATTCCCGAGATCGTCAATTTCACCCGCGATGAACCGATCATTTCCTATAAGCTTGAAGGCTTTGACAGCAATTGGGTGACAGTTTCAGAAGGCGAGTTCTTCTCGGCTAAGTATACAAATTTAAAGCCCGGTGATTATACATTTCGTCTGACTGTACGTGATGAAGAAGGAAATATCCTTTCAGAACGTGCTTATAAGATCAGCAAGGAAAAGGCAATGTATGATAATTACTGGTTCAGATTCTATATGCTTGGCGTTGCGGTGCTGTTTATAGGCTGCCTTACATGGTATGTGGCAAGGAAGCGTATGCAGCATACGTTTGAACTCCAGCAGGCAAAGCTCTCCCTTGCACTCCAGCAGGTCAAGCTTGGCAACCAGACTATCGTTGCTATTGCCAAGACTGTTGATGCAAAGGATGTTCGTACAAGTAAACACTCCCAGCGAGTTTCAGATTATTCAGCACTCATCGCCAGAGAATACGGCTTCACAGAGGCGGAACAGGATAATATCCGCAATGCTGCGCTTCTCCACGATATTGGCAAGATAGGTATACCTGATTCTGTACTCAACAAGCCGGGCAGACTTACCGATGAGGAGTATGCTATCATGAAAACTCATGTTACCCGTGGCGCTGAGATACTAAAGGATTTCACGATCATCGACCACGTTGCCGAGGGTGCAAGATACCACCATGAACGCTATGACGGCAAGGGGTATCCGGATAAGCTTGCCGGTGAACAGATACCTCTCTATGGAAGAATAATATCAATTGCGGACGCTTTCGATGCTATGACTGCAAATCGTGTCTACCGCAAGCGTCAGGATTTTGATTATGTAATGGGTGAGCTCCACAAGGGAAGGGGAACTCAGTTCGATCCCGAGCTTCTTGATATTTTCCTCAAACTCATTGATGACAAAGTTATTGACATCGACGAGCTTTACGCTGAATCAGCTGCAAAAGATCAGGAGAGCGAAAAATCAAAAGAATAGTATCGGCACTTGATGCGAAATATTTCCTGAGCTGACATTAATATAACAAAACAGTTAGCATGATTTGAACGGAGAGATCTTTATGACCGATGAAAACAGAATTAAATATTATGATTTACTCATTAGTATGATCAATAATCTGACTTCCTTTGATAATTTCAAACGTGAGGAATTAAAACGCACAACTACGGAGTTCTGTAAGCTTTTCCGGCTTTCAAAAGGAACTACCGAGTTTTACCGGACACCTACCCATGAGAAGAATAATCAGGGGGAGATCTATACGGATTATGATACAGGCGAAGAATCGGATGCTGTCATTGAGCATAGGTTTGTTACATCTTCGATGGCTGTTCTGAAGGGAACGCTTTATATGGCAAAGGGCGAGAAGCCTCTTGATGATGAAGAACGCGAAAAAGCAGACGCTGTTCTGAGGATCATTATGAGCTTTCTTACCCGCAACAGACTCCTCGGAATTGTTGAAAGGTTCGCGTTTTATGATGATAACGGCTATCCGAACGTAAGATCATTCATGCGATATCTTGAACGGCTGAAGGAAAATAACGATATAGGCGGACATACTGCTGTTCGATTCAATCTGCGCCATTTTACACTCATAAATCAGCAGATAGGCAGATATTCCGGAGATATGGTCATCCGCAATTATTATTCAATGCTTGAAAAGGCTATCGGCAATAAGGGATTGATATGCCGTGTCGGCGGAGACAATTTTGTTGCGATATTTGAAACTTCAATAGTTGATGAGATAGTTGAATTGCTTCGTGGTGTTCCTGTAATATATGATCCTGCAAGCGGAAAACGTATAATGGTGTCTGCAAGTGCAGGTGTATTCTCAATGCCTGATGGCTATGATGTCGATATTGCCGGCGATGTTATGGACCATGTTCTTGCTGCAATGCAGAGTGCAAGGACTGGCGGCAAGGACAGTATCGTATTTTACAGTGAACAGATGGACAAGAACAAGGAAAAGGAAAAGAAAATGCGTTTGCAGCAGCTTTTCCCGATAGCTATAATAAACAAAGAGTTCAAGGTGTTCTATCAGCCTAAGATAAACGTGAATACAGGCGAACTCGTTGGGGCAGAGGCTCTGTGCCGCTGGTTTCACGATGACAGGATAGTTCCGCCTATGGAATTTATACCGCTTCTTGAACAGAGTATGGATATATGCACTCTCGATTTCTATATGCTCGATCATGTATGTCAGGACATAAGCCGATGGATAAAAGAGGGCAGAAAGATAGTCCGCATATCAGTTAATCTTTCGCGTAAGCATATGATGGATGTTGATCTGCTTGATCATATCCTGAATATTGTTGATAAGTACAGCGTTCCTCATAAATACATTGAAATAGAGCTTACTGAGACTACTACCGACGTTGAATTCCGTGATCTTAAGCGTGTTGTAAGCGGACTTCAGCAAGCCGGTATATATACCTCGGTGGACGATTTCGGAATGGGGTATTCCTCACTTAATCTTATCCGTGAGATACCGTGGAACGTTCTGAAGGTAGACAAAAGCTTTCTGCCGGTCGATGAGGATGATGATAAGAGTACGAGAAGTGTAATGTTCAAATACGTTGTTTCAATGGCAAAGGAACTTGGTCTTGAGTGTATTGCGGAGGGTGTTGAAACACAGAATCAGGTCAAGATCCTTCAGGATAATTCATGTTTCTTTGCACAGGGATATTATTTTGATAAGCCGCTATCGTTGCATGATTTTGAAGCGCGTCTTGATATTCCTGATTATAAGTACAAGCTTGATCGTTAGTAATAAAAATAGGACGACCTATGTGTTGTACTCATATAGCAGCTTTATCAGCAGCTTACCGGGGCAAAGCTTTCCTCAGAAAGGTTTGCCCTTAATAAATTACTGATAAACTTTTATATGGGGAGCGCACATATAGTCGTCCTATTTGTTATCTTTTCTTCTTTTTCTTTTTACTTCCATTTCCGGAAGTATTTTTTTCAGTTTTTGCTTTGACCTCAGGCTTTTTCTGTTCAGCTTCTTTGGTTTCGGGAGCGGCGGATGATTCCGGCTGCTCTTTAGCTTGGACAGGCTCTGAATTATCGCTGACTTTTTCAGCAGTTTCGAGTTTTATTTCAGTACCCGCCTCAGAAACTTCGCCTTTAGACTTGATTATCTGCACATTCTTTTTTTTCGGAGCAGTTTCAGTATCCGGAGTTTCCTTGATGCCAAGCTTTCTGCGCTTTTTCTCTTCAAGATTTGCGAGAACTACCGGATTATGAGTTTTGTCGTAGAAGTAGATGATGAACAGTGCGATTATACCAAATACAAGTGCCACAACACCGGTATTGAATCCGGGCGGAGTATAGGTCATAGAGATGGTATGCTCACCGGGTTCGAGGTCATCGAATCTGATACCTATGAAAGCATCTGCAAGTGCGACCTGACCTTCATCTCCGGATTTATTCACAAGGCGCTGTTCCTTGCCTTCTCCTTCGTATTTTACGAGGTCATCGTATTTTTTACCGTCAACCTCGATAGTCCAGCCCGGTTCATAGGGGATAGAAGTAATAAACACCTGATCCTTATTGGTTACGATCGTACCTTCGAGGTGTCGGTCGTTGGTTTTATCCATGTCGATATGCCACTGATTCTTTTTTAGGATGTCTATGTCCTTCTGGAACGCCTCGCTGTCGAGGTAGCTGAAGTGGAAGCCGTCGTCCTTTCTTACCATGAGGTATTCGTTTTTGCCGGTATATTTTTCTTCTTCGCCGTTACCCTTGATAGTGAATCTTGTTTCGACTTCCTGTCCCTTTTTGAATGGACCGAGGCGTACAATAGGATCTGAATTGTTCTCAAAGTAAGTTCCATAGCTATCGTAGTTGCTGTTCTTTGAGCCTTTATATTCGCCGTCTGTGTCCTTAACGCCTACCCATACGTTGCAGGTTTTTCTGAGCTTTGAATAAGTAGAAAGATGCATATAAACAATTCCGTCAACAGGAGCTGTAAAGCGGACATTTACATATGCATTACCATAAGCCGTAGTCGGGTAGGATTCATAGCAAGCGTGAACACAGCCGGTTTCGTCGGGATAGTCATGGAATTTTACATTTTTGTCATCGTAAACGACTTCCGTGGGGATGTCCTTATAATACTGAGCATCCTTGTTGCCGACCATAGTTCCGAGGAACTGATTGATAGCGCGGAAAGGGTTGGTCTGATCGAGATAAGGCACATCAAGGATAGACTTATCTGACATCCAGCCGATAGAGAGTGCGTTCGGGTTCTCGTAAACATCTCGTAAACATCGACCGTACTTGTTGTAACTCTGAGGTTAGGCTCATCATAGCGCTTATACTCGATGTTTTCAAGAACTTTTTGATAGGATGAATCAAGAAGCTTTTTGGTAACACTTCTTCTTGAAGGATCGTCGAGGACGTATTTTACACCGAGAAGAGAATCTGATACAGGATTATTGCCTTCATATTTTGATTCAAAGCTTTGTGTGAAATATCCGAGGTGTTCAAGAGCCTGAATTGCCTTTGAATTCATGACTGAGCTTGAATGCGAGATACCTTTGAGCCCGTATGCCATATTGTCGTTTACCATACGGTTATAGGTCTTTTCAGCTCGGTAGAAGCTTCCGTCGTAATCTTCAAGAGTAGCTGTTATGTCATCAGGAGCGCTTGTGATCTCGGCATAGGAATTATAGCAGCTGTTGCCGACTTCCTTATAGATCTTTCTGAACGAGTCATAGCAGTTATAACCGCCTTCAAAGCAGACGACGCAGGCTGTTGCGACCAACAGGAAGCTGCGGAGATTTTTACTTTTTGTGCTGCTGAAAATGAAGATGAGAATGATATATACAGCAGCGAGGAGAGCGCCAAATCCGAGAGTTCCGAGCCAGATCTCAGTCCAGTAGTCTTTACCGAAGTTCATATCGTTTTTGTAGAAGAGTCCCTTTGCCGGATACTGGAATTTTGATTCATTATAGTTATACTTTGATGAAACAGTAGCGCTGCATAGTATGAGTATACCAATGAAACTGAAAATACCTGTTCCGTAAACTATCGGGCTTGAATACTTGCCGAATTCGCTTAATATGCTGTCCTTGCTGAGACGCAGACCGTCGAGATTTGCAAAGACCTCAGCCGCCATTGAAACAAGTATAAATGATATGATGAAGGAGAATCTGTATGGGAGCCAGTTAGGATCCTGACCGCCGTGCCAGTACATATTCAGCGGCTTTACATACATACTTGTCACCATTATAGTGAGGAGAAGTCCATGACCGACTTTTCTGTTCCACTTGATATTCTTATTGAAGAAGTAGAGCGGTGCAAGGACAAAAGTGAGAACACCGCAGTATATCTCAGGTCTGCCGTAGAATCTTGTGCCTTGATCAACGTTTACAGAGTAATATTGATTTGGCAGGAGAGTAGGGATGAGTTCAGGCAGCTTGAAGAGGCGTCTGCTCCAATCGTATCTTGGTTCAGAGAAATCGAATTTACCAAGCTGGAGAGCGTGGTAGACCGGCAGTATCATTATCGCGCTGCACATCAGGACTACTATCGTCGAAAGCGCCATAATACCGGTCGTTACGGCATAGTCCTTAAAGCCTTTGAACTTGCGCTGTGTTCCGAACATCAGGTAGTAGAGGTAGTAGATAGCGATGAAAATGGCTATCATGAAGCCGATATAGAAGTTTGCGATGAACATAAGAGCAGTCGGGATAATGTAGCCAAGCTTTCTGCCATCGTCAACAAGGTGTTCGATACCGAGTATGATAAGCGGAAGAAGTATAGGACCGTCTATCCACATAGGGTCTATGAGCTGAATTACCACAAATGCCATCATTGCATACATTATTGAACATATCAATGAAGGTCCGGGAGCTAATTTCTTGGATTTCTGAGCGTATATACAGAATGTGAAGCCGCATGAGCCTACCTTGCACATCTGCATGAGCATTATCGCTTCGAGAATATGTTCTCTCGGCATGAGTATCGGTATCAGTGTGAATGGACTCGCCAGATAGTAGCCTATGATACCCATGAAGCCTCCGGAAAGGTTGCGGCTCCAGTTGTAGAAAAGACTTCCATCGCCCCAGAAAGCGTCTCTTATACCCTCGAAGTAGTAGATGTACTGACCGTTGAGGTCGAGAGTGAGAACAGAGCGTTTTCCGAACGGATAAACATCATATCCGATATATGCGATCAGTGTTAGCAGGAAAGGTATTGCAAATGCAAGAACGCACATCCACGGATTGAATTTCTGACCTCTGAAAGATGAGATACTGTCGGAAGCAGTCATGGCAGGCATGGAGCTGCCGGAGCTGCGAGGCTTGAAGTTATTGGACTTCTTATTACCGCCGGGATTGTTTGAGCGTTTGCTTTTCACCGCGGCCGAAGCATTAGACTTAGCCAATTTTGTTCCTCCTTTGTTATCGTCTGGGGATCTGTCATTACTGCATATCTGGATATAAAAAGTCCAGAATACAGGCACAATGCTAAAACAAGCCATAATCCCCGATTTTAAATACTAAATTTAATTATACTACATTATTTCGTATTTTGCAAGTAATATAACGGATTTAGCGCGCTTTTTTATGAATTGTTTTTTATTTGGATCAAATGCTGAAAATTGAAAATTTTACTTGCAAAATTATTTGTAATGTGGTATAATGTATTCGTTGAAATTCTATTTTTATTGTTAAATATAAACAATAAAGGGTGGCGTATATGAACAAATTGCTTTCAAAGATTATAGCAGCTGTGGCGTGCTGCGGAATTGCATTGGGTTCGGGTAAAGCGGTCAGTGCTTCGTATTCAGGTGATAACGAGCCTGTGGACTATAATGGCGCATACTATTTGGAAAGTATGTATCCTAATGGAAATGCTCCGGATTTTTCAGAATCAGCAATAAAACCGACTATATCGGTAGAGCAGAAGATAATCAAGTATAATGACAGTGTTCCGGGCTCTACGCAGAAGGTCGAGATAAGTATAAGCGGTGCGGAAAAAGCCTATGTTGCGACAAGTATACATATTCTGTTTGATAACAGGCTTATTGTTGCAAACCCTTATAAGCCTCTTGAAAGAGGAAATGCAATATCCAGCGATAAAATTGATTATAAGAGTCAGTTGAATTACCGCTATGAGAGTGACAACATCAAGGGCGAATTGTGGGCTTATACCGTAGGGGACGATAACTACGGCAAGGACGGCGTTATGTATACCGCTGAGTTCATTATTCCGGATGATGCTAAAGAAGGCGATGTTTATCCGATAGGTATAGAATTTGAGGCTGATGAATATACAAGCGATATGTTCACTAATGTTACTAATAATTATGCCGGCAGACTGATGCAGGGCTGGATATTTACAAAAGGTATCGAAAATGGCTATATCAAGCTTGAATCTCCTGATTATCAGCCTCCGACAGAGGATACTCAGCCGAGGATAATACCGGATGGTGTTAAAATGACCGTCGGCAGTACGAGTCAGCTTCTGCTCATGAACGCACCTCCCGGCGAGGACGTTATGTGGACAAGCGATAATCTTGGTGTTGTTACCGTTGATAATGGACTTGTAACTGCTGTTGGTACTGGAAAGGCTACGGTATATGCCATATGCGGCAATAATCTTATGATGAGTTATATAACGGTAGGTCCGTCTGATGCAATACGCGGCGATGCTAATTGCGATAGTGATGTAAATATGTCTGATGTGGTCATCGTAATGCAGTCGAATCTGAATCCGACGAAATACGGTCTTAATGGCACAAGTGCGGATAAAATCACAGTTCTTGGCGAATCAAACGGCGATGTTGACGGAAGTAAAGGACTTTCGCTTAATGATGCTCTTACGATACAGAAATACACGCTGAAAATAGTGGATATACTATAACAAAAAATGACGTTCCTCTGGAACGTCATTTTTGATGCGGCATATAAAAAGGACGACCAGAGGTCGTCCTGAGCTTCAATTATCAGACTGCTTCTTTTTTGTTGTTTTTACCAACAGCCTTATCTGGAATGCTTACCTTTTCAATATCAGCACCGAGCTTACGGAGTTTACCTTCCATGCAGTCATAGCCGCGTTCGATGTGGAAAATATCCTCGATCTCAGTGATGCCCTGAGCAGCGAGACCTGCAATAATAAGTGCAGCACCTGCTCTGAGGTCACAGGCTTTTACAGGAGCACCCATAAGCTTGCCTGTACCTTCGATAAGAGCGACTTTGCCGTTTACGGTAATATCAGCACCCATGCGTCTGAGTTCGTCAACATAGCGGAAACGCTGTTCCCAAACGCCCTCGGTGACAATGCTTGTGCCTTCTGCGAGAGTAAGGAGAGTAGCTATCTGAGGCTGCATATCAGTAGGGAATCCGGGATGCGGAGTAGTTTTTACATTAGCCTTTACGAGAGCGCCTTCTACCCAGACTCTTATGCTGTCGTCGTACTGCTCGATGCTTACGCCGATCTTCTCAAGCTTCTTGGTTATAGACTCGAGATGCTTCGGGATGACGTTCTTGATAAGAACATCGCCTCTTGTAGCGGCAGCAGCGATCATGAATGTACCGGCTTCGATCTGATCCGGTATAACGGCATAAGTAGTACCATGGAGGTGTTCAACGCCTCTGATCTTGATAACATCAGTACCGGCGCCCATGATGTTAGCGCCCATAGAGTTGAGACAGTTAGCAAGATCAACGATATGCGGCTCTTTAGCAGCGTTCTCGATAACTGTAAGACCTTCTGCCTTGACAGCAGCGAGCATAGCGTTCATGGTTGCACCGACTGTTACAACATCGAAGAATATCTGGCTGCCTCTGAGCTTATCTGCTTTGAGGTCGATCATTCCCTGACTGAGGGAATATTCAGCGCCGAGAGCCGAAAATGCTTTGAGGTGCTGGTCTATCGGACGATCGCCGAGCGGACATCCGCCTGGCATAGAAACTCTTGCCTTATTGAATTTGCCGAGAAGAGCGCCGAGAAAATAGTATGAAGCGCGCATTTTTCTTGCAGTTTCATACGGAACGCAGCATTTATCTATACCGGTAGGATCAATTCTGTAAGTATCTTTGCCGATGTTTTCGACAACTGCGCCCATTTCCTTGAGTATGCGAAGGCTTATATTGACATCGCTGATCGAAGGAACGTTTTCGATAACACAGGGTTCATCTGCAAGAATTACAGCCGGGAGTATTGCAACAGCAGCGTTTTTTGCGCCGCTTATAGTGACCTCTCCGGTAAGACGTCTGCCGCCCTTTATAACAAATTTATCCAATTGATTTCTCTCCTTAATTTTCAGGATATATATATCTTTTCCTGAACTTCTTTCTTTTGTCTATCTTATTCGGAAACAGTTTCGGTTTCCGGCTGAGTGGAAGCTTCTGTCTTAGCCTGTGTTGAAGCTTCTGAAGATGCAGCAGTATCTGAATAGTCTTCGATGTACCATCTCAGAGCGCCGCCGTCATATTTTGCAACCTTCATTGATTCGATAACAACAGGAGTTACAGGCTTATCATTGGAGTCTGTTTCTACCTGCTGGAGTTTGAATACAATATCAAGTCCGTCGTAAACCTGTCCGAAAACGGTATATTTACCGTCAAGGAAAGGAGTACCGCCAGCCTTCATATAGGCTTTTTTAGCAGCTTCCGGATAATTTGCAGCGAACTGGTTCTCCGGATATTTCTTACCTGTAACGATATAGAACTGGCTGCCGTTTGTAGCGGTTGAGCCGCTGTTAGCGTAAGCGACTGCACCTGCTGTATGGATGAGATGTGAATCAGTGCCGCCATCGAATTTTGCGCCCCATATGGACTCTCCGCCGCGGCCTGTACCCAGAGGATCTCCGCCCTGTATCATGAAATTATTAATTATTCTGTGGAATGTAAGATTATCGTAATATCCCTGTTCAGCGAGTGTTCTGAAGTTCTCGACACCTTTTTCGGCGTATTCAGGGAAAAGCTTGATCTTAACATCGCCGTAATCCTTGATAGTCATAATAATGACAGTTTCGCCTTCTTCAGGTGCTGTGTAGTTACAGACTTCATTACCGAAAGGTTCATTTGCATTAGATTTTGTTGCGCTGGTAGTAGACTGTGCAGCGTTGCTGCTGCTGTCTGAGATACTGATATTCTTCTGACCGCATGAAGCAAGAGATGCAGTGAGCATAGCACTGCACATTATAGCAACTGCAGCTTTTTTGAACATAATATTCACTCCTTGAAATAATTTGTGAGATCAAGTAATTCACAAAAAAATCAATTCAACTTATTTATTATACACCAAATACGGTGCTTTGTAAAGAGTTTGCATCTGTTTTTGTAACAATCAGGCAAATCGCCTGACGAAACGGAACACATTTGCTATAATATGCTATCTTTTTTCTATTTCGTCTCCGTCGGCGAATTTGTCTATTTTCACTGATATAACTTTTATCTCTTCTTTAGGCATAAGGTAATCGCCGTTTTCCTGGTTTTCAAGTGAAGCAAGCTTATCAACGATGTCGTATCCCTTATAAGTCTGACCGATGATAGTCATTTGCTGAGAGAAATTAGGGATACCGCCCTGTTTTATGAACGCTTCTGCGAGTTCAGGAGAGAAAGACGAGTCTCTGACATCCTGACTGAATTCCTCGGTAAATTTGACTGAATTAAGTATAATGAATCTGCTTCCGCAGTAATAAGTACCGCCGCCGAAGATCTTTTCTTTAAGCGTCTGGTCGTAGGATGTATTCAGCATACATACAGCACCTCTGAAAGGCCAGAGATTCTGGTGCAGTTCGCGCTCGACGTGTTCGCTGTCCTGAGAATAGCTTCCGTTGATCGAGCCGTTGCGGTTAGGTGCTCCCATAGCGGAGTAAGCTCCGTTCTGAGCATCGAAAACATAGGTATCGTTGTAAGCACCGCTTTCTGCAAGTTTTACGAAGTTATTTACGGCTTCGGGAGCGTATTCGGGATAGAGCCTGAAACGCACTTCACCGATCGTTGTATCAACTATTGCTATCTGGTCACCGACCTTGGGGTCTTCAAGCTGAACGAGCCTGAATGTAGAGAGATCAATACTTATTGGTTTATTGTTATTCTGATCGCGTGTTGTTGCGAACAGCATGAGTGCAAGTGAAAATGCTCCCATAGTAAGCGTCATCAGAATGAGCATTTTAGGGAAATTATTCTTTTTTGTCATCAAAACAACCTCTCTGTATGATACATAAAATAATTATATAACAAGATAACAGCTTTGTCAATATCTATTTTGACCTTATCGGTCATTCTTATACAATAAACAACGTTATTGACCTAAAAAAACGGACTGCATGAAGCAGTCCGTTGAGCTATCAGAGCTTTTTCTTTTCGTTTTCGATGATCTTGAGAAGATCGTCAACTGACATATCGGAAACAGGCTTTTTCTTAGTGGATTCGGAATCAGTTTTTCTGAGGATGTCTGTAATATCAGGCGAATCGCTCTTTTTCGGAGCGTAAGCGTTTGCAGACTGACTCCTCAGAGGCGTTGTTCTCGGAACATCGTTTCTGGACATTTCAGCAAGCTGAGCCTTTGAAAGTACGCCTGTGTTGTCCGGAACACTTGATGCAGCTGAAGTATCTGTGCTGGCGTTTTTGATGCTGAAAGTACCTGTGCGCTCGGCTTCGGCAGTTTTTCTGAGCATTTCCTCGCGGAGAGCATCTGCGGTAGGAGCGGTAGATGAAGAACCGCCTACATTTCTTGCTGCAAATGCGGATTCAGCGGAGCGCTGGCTTCTGAACTGCATAGTGCGTTCTTTTTCCTTCTGGTAAGGCGAATCGTGGTTCACCTGCTTCTGGCTGAAATTTTCAGCGATAGACATTTTCTTGCGTTCGAGTTCATCGCTTGGCTGTATTTCCTGTGAAGCCTCGAAGAGAGGAGTTCCGTTCTTGACATGAGAGTGTCTCTGAGGAATTTTCTTAGCTTCTTCGTCGTATTCATAGAAGTCGAAATTATCATCTTCATCGGAATCACTGCCGGAAGAAGCGATCTTGACGATGAGGAGTATAACAAGGATAACGCAGGGAAGTATAAGAAGAGCGAGTATACCCTTGATAGATGTTGTGAATCTTATGAAAGCGCCGAGATCCTTGCTTTCGGGATAGCCTGAACATACTGCAACGATCTTGTCCTTGGAGATAGTACCGTCGCCGTCCGGACCGGCTTTGTCAATGTGAGTAGCGTCCTTTGTGCCATATTTATCGTTTACGCTGTCGGCATTGATTATTTCGCGGACACGGAGCTCATCAGGCTTATCAGCCGGATAGCAGAGAACTACCTGACCGTTTGTGATAGACTGGTTTTTAGCGTCTTTAGCAAGAAGTGCAGAGCCTTCCGAAACGTAATTGCCCATGTTGTCTTTTTTATCTACAACATAGATATACCTTCCGAGGATATGAGGGATCTTACCGTTTGAGAATGCAACGTTAACACCTGCGGCAACGATTATCAGCAGTATGCAAACGATAACCAGGAAGCCTTTAAGTATTGAGAATCCTTTATTCTTTTCCATTTACGATCATCCTTTTCTTTTTAATCTTTTTCTATCGCTACACATTAATAATAAATATTACTATGAAGTGTTATTTGCCGCCTTAGATAATCAAATCAAAAAGCGGATAAAAATATTATAACACATATTGCGACAGATTTCAAACCTTTTTATGGTTTTATTTTTTAAAAATATATGCTTATCTGAAAAAGTATCTTTTGTTCGTCAGAATTCACTAAAATTGACTGTTAATTATTTACGATTCGTCATCGTGCACAATCAATGCCTGCTTATTTCTCGCCTGAAACGCCTTTTCTTTGTTCGTTTTTCGCAATATGTATATTTCGTGGATAAATATTTGTTGAAATATACAGTTGCAAAAACTATGCAAAAATAGTATAATTGAAATATACCGTTTGTAAATATATGTGTCAGGGGTGACGGCGGTACGTGCGCGGAGGCTGATACGCATTATACGTTTTGTATTAACGCCGCGTATTCTGTAACAGAATGGAGTTTTTATAATGGCTAACAAAAAAGTTAATCCTCTTATGAATGTTATCAGGAGTGAGTTCCCGAAGAAATTGCAGCTTCTTTACAGCGTTTCTCCGGAGGATGCTTCCGACAAGCAGGTCTATCAGGTGCTCTCCTCTATCATCGTTGAGATCCTCGGCGCAAAGAGACAGAGCTTCATCAACCATACCCATTCCATAGGCGGAAAACAGGTCTACTATCTTTCTATGGAATTCCTTATGGGACGTTCACTCAAAACAAGCATTTATAACCTTGAACTTGCTGATGATATTACATCCATGCTCAAGGAATATGATATAAATCTCGATAAGATATATGAATATGAGCCGGATGCAGGTCTTGGAAACGGCGGTCTCGGACGTCTTGCTGCCTGCTATCTTGACGGTCTTGCTACGACAGGTTTCCCAGCAATGGGCTACTCTATCTGCTATGAATATGGTATCTTCCAGCAGAAGCTCGAAGACGGCTGGCAGACAGAGCTCCCTGATAACTGGCTTCCCGGGGGTTCAGTATGGCTCGTTCCTAAGCCGGAGCTCGCTATCGACATCCATTTCGAGGGTGATCTTCAGGAATACTGGGATAATCAGTATCACTATATCTCCCATGTGAATTACAATACTGTTGTTGCAACTCCATATGATATGTATGTATCCGGCTACGGCGGAGAAGGTGTGTCTGTACTTCGTCTCTGGTCTGCTAAAGCTCCTAACTTCAATATGGAGATGTTCAACAAGGGCAATTACGAAAAGGCGCTTGCTCAGAACTCTATTGCAAACGCTATCTCGAAGATACTCTATCCTAATGATAACCATCTTGAGGGTAAGAGTCTCCGCCTGCGTCAGCAGTATTTCCTCTGTGCAGCTTCTATCGGCGACATCGTAAACACACACATGAATGTTTACGGCACTCTTGAAAACCTCGCTGATAAGGTCGCTATACACATCAACGATACCCACCCGACTCTTGCTATCCCTGAACTTATGCGTATCCTTCTTGATGACTGCGGCTATACATGGGAAAAGGCATGGGACATCGTTACACGTACTTTCGCTTACACCAACCATACTGTTATGGCTGAAGCACTCGAAAAATGGGATGTCAACCTTGTTAAGGCTGTTATTCCGCGTATATTCTCGATCATTGTTGAGATCAACAACCGCTACTGCCAGTCACTTATGGAGAAAAACGGCTACGATAGTGCTAAGACTACAAGAATGTCGATCATCAAGGATAATACTATCCATATGGCTACTCTCTGTGTTGCGGCTTCACACAGCGTAAACGGCGTATCAAAGCTTCATTCAGAGATCATCAAGCAGTCGGTATTCCACGATGAATATGAGAATACTCCTGAAAAATTCAAGAACGTTACCAACGGTATCGCTTACAGAAGATGGCTCACACAGTCCAATCCTGCGCTTACAAAGCTTCTTTCAGATACTATCGGCAAGAAGTTTATCAAGGATTCTGATGAACTTGAAAAGTTCAGAGCATTCCAGAACGATGAGGAAGTTCTCGGCAAGCTCCTTGAAGTTAAGAAGGCAAGCAAGGAAAGCTTTGCTAAATATGTCATGAAGGAAACCGGCACAGCCCTCAATACTGACAGCATTTTCGATGTTCAGGTAAAGCGTCTCCACGAATACAAGAGACAGCACCTCAACGTTATGAATATACTCACGGATTACGCTTATCTGCTCAATAATCCTGACGCTCCTTTCACTCCTAAGACTTATATCTTTGCTGCTAAGGCTGCTCCGGGCTACTATCTTGCTAAGCAGATAATCAAGATGATCTGGGCTATCTCGGAAGAGATAAGGAAAAATCCGCATATCAATCAGAAACTTCAGGTCGTATTCCTTGAGAACTACTGCGTAACGCTTTCTGAGCACCTCATGCCGGCTGCCGACATCTCAGAACAGATCTCACTTGCAGGTACAGAGGCTTCGGGTACAGGATGCATGAAACTCATGCTCAATGGTGCTATCACTCTCGGTACTCTCGACGGCGCTAACATCGAAATAAGAGAGGCTTGCGGAGAAGATAATATAATTATCTTCGGTATGACAACTCCTGAGGTGAATGCTCTCAAGGCTAACGGCTATAACCCGATCAACTACTACAACAGCGATAATCGTATACACGAAGCTATCGAGCGTATGTATCACGGTATCAACGGATGTACTTTCAATGATGTTGCTAATTCACTCAAGGAAAGCGATCCTTACATGGTGCTTGCTGATTTCGACAGCTACCGCAAGGCTCAGCAGTATGCAACTGAGTGCTATAACGATAAGATGAAGTGGGCTAAGATGTCGCTCAACAACATTGCCGGTGCAGGTATCTTCTCTGCTGACCGTGCTGTTACCGAGTACGCTGATAACATCTGGCACTTACGCTGACATATGGGACTCGGCTGCATTTCACAATAATCAAACCACGTATTTTAGGGGACGTTTTTGCCGTCCCCTATTGGCGTGTTTAAACAAAATCACTATTGAAAACGGAGACAACTATGAAACCTATATATGACACTTGGGATCTGTCTTATAAATCAATTTTCGGTGCGGTGAGACAGTTTGAGACAGTTCGTTTCTCAATACGTCTTTCAAAGGACATACATCCTGATTTTCTGCCTGTTATGGTACTCTTCCGTACCGGATTCAAAGAGAGATTCCTCACAATGCACTGCACCGGCGAAGAAGAAGACTGCTTCGTTTACTCCGCTGAGTATAATGCAAGATATACCGATGTGCATTATTACTATTTCTCTTATACTCAGGGCGGTCTGCGCCATTACATCAAAAAGACCGACTGCCATTACGGTACAGTCGATACAGGTGATCTCTTCCAGCTTACAGTTTATAGCAGTGAGTATCAGACTCCGGATTTCCTTAAGGGCGGAATTATGTATCAGATATTTCCGGACCGCTTCTGCCGGAGCGGAAAGCAGCACGAAAATGTGCCTTCTGACAGGATAATCCGCGATGACTGGAATGGTACTCCCTACTATAAGCCGGATCAGAACGGTCATGTATGGAACAACGACTATTTTGGCGGCGATTTTGAAGGAATAAAATCGAAGCTTGGCTATCTCAGCGATCTCGGAGTTACCTGCATATACCTCAATCCTATATTTGAATCGCATGAGAATCACAGATACAATACCGCTGATTACATGAAAGCAGATCCGCTGCTTGGTACTAATGAGGAGTTTGCCGAACTCTGCGCCGAAGCTGAAAAATACGAGATCTCGATCATCCTTGACGGCGTTTTCTCACATACCGGCGCGGACAGTGTGTACTTCAACAAGTTCGGACGCTATCCCGAACTCGGAGCATATCAGTCTAAGGACAGTAAGTATTATGAGTGGTATAGCTTTATAAACTATCCTGATACCTACGAAGCGTGGTGGGGTATCGACACTCTCCCGAATGTATGGGAAAATAATGAGGATTACACCGAATTCATCTGCGGTGACGAGGGTGTACTTCACTACTGGCTCTCACAGGGAGCAGCCGGTTTCCGTCTTGATGTTGCTGATGAGCTCCCGGATCAGTTTCTCAATAATCTTCGCAGAAGCGTTAAGAAATTCGATAAGGACAAGATCATTATCGGCGAGGTCTGGGAGGACGCTACAAACAAGGAAAGCTATGGTGTAAAGCGCCGTTATCTCCTTGGCGATCAGCTCGATTCGGTTATGAACTATCCGTTCCGCGAGGCTATCATAAATTATGTTAAAGGCGGAACATCGCGCGAATTCATATATTCAGTAATGAATATCCTTGAAAACTATCCTAAGCCTACTATCGACGTTCTTATGAATTTCGTCTCGACTCACGATATAGAACGTGCTATCAACCGTCTCGGCGGAGAGTATTGTGATGATAAATCCAAGGACTGGATGGCTGAACGCTGGCTTACTCAGGAGCAGTATCAGCACGGAAAGGATCTTCTCAAGGCTGCAATGGCACTTCAGTTTTTCCTGCCGGGAGTTCCAAGCATTTACTATGGCGATGAAGCCGGACTTCAGGGGTATAAGGATCCGTTCAATCGCCGCTGTTATCCTTGGGGCAATGAGGATCATGAGCTCATCGCTTACGTAAAGGAACTCAGCCGTGTAAGAAAGTCTATCCCAAACCTGAAGGATGGAAAGGCTTATTTTGCCCTTGTTGACGGTCATTCGCTTGATGAGCGACTTGCAATATTCACTCGTCAGGGACAGAAGGAAGACTATCTTTTCTTCATTAACAGAACAGGTGAGACAGTTACACTTCCTCACATTGACGAAACCCTCGATCTCTTCAAGGATTTTGCTCCTTTCTATGGAGAATTCAGCGATGGAAACATTACTGTTCCTCCTTATGGCTATTCAATAATCAAAGCACGATTTATTTACAAATAATAAAATGCTGCATCGTAACTGAAACGATGCAGCATTTTTGTTAAAATAAGAATTTATCTTTTACTGTGTCTGAAAATAGTTTTTGAAGGCGAATGTATATATTGTAGAATGAAACAAAGAATACATATACTGAATCAATACTGAGAAAGTGAGGACACAACAATGATAATGTTCAAAAAGACAAACGACATGACTGTATACCGCAGGAGAGGATGTCCTGTGTGTTTAAAATTCGCGTGTATGACGGCTGTTGCCGGAATGGTCACAGCTGCTGTGGGCGGAGTTCCGTATCTTATCATGGAGTTCTGCATACGCTGAGTAATGATAGCTTCTTTCATCCCCCATATATGAAGAGACTGCTGTAATTTACAGCAGTCTTTTCTGTTATAAAGTTTTGAGCAATTCCGGAAGCTGTCTGAATTCCGGCAGTTCCGGCACGGTCTGAGCAATACTGCCAAAGCCATAGGCGGCGTGAATAAAGTCAAGACCAGCTTGCATAGTTGCATCGTAATCTCCCTGAATATCACCGATATAGAAGGCTTTATCGAGCGAGTTGCGCTTTGCTATAAGAGCGATATTATCGCCTTTGCTTTTCAGATTATTTCCGTAGCACTCGATGTCATCGAAATACTTCCCGAAGCCGTAATGCTCAAGAAATGCTTCGATATAGCCTTTCTGACAGTTGCTTACGATATAAAGGGAGTATTCTTCTTTAAGGCGGATGAAAGTATTTTCGAGATCAGAGTAGAGAATACCGCCGTGTTCGCGCAGATAGTGGTTTTCGTTTTCGCAGCATTCTTCAAGAAGCTCCATGCGCTTTTCCCGTGAAAATCCTTTGAAGATAATATCTGCGATCTTATCCATAGTGAGTCCCATGACGCTCATAATATCACTTTTGGTGATGCTGATGTCAGTATATCCGAGCGCTTTGAGTTTTTCGTTCCATGAGGCGGCAACGTTTTCTGAGGAATCCCAGAGTGTGCCATCCATATCAAATATCAGACCTTTTTTCATGCTTCACCTGTCATTCTGCTGTAAATTTCGTTAAGCTGCGATCTGTCGTGCTTAACTTCATCGAGTATCGTTATCCTGCCGGTTCTTACGGTTCGTGCTTTTTCCCACATATCCGCGAACATATCCTCGGTTATGCCGTAGGAAGCCGGTGAAATATCAAGCTTATGTGTCTTGAAATAGCTCAATATTCCGCTGGGATCCTGTCCCTGAAAGATACAGGCAGGGATAGTGCCAAGCGCTACTGCAAGACCATGAGATATTTTTATATCCGGATAGTATTCCTCAATAGCGTGGGCGAAGAGGTGTTCGCTGCCGCTGCACGGACGTGATGAACCGGCAATTTCCATAGCAAGTCCGCCCATAACGAGGGATCTTGAAAGTATCCTTATGAATACGCGGCTTTTCGTGTCCTTCTGGTCGCAGTGGTAGACAGAATCGAAGCTCATCCTGCTGAGGGCATAAGCGAAATCGTCTATCTGTGAAGAGGTCTTGGAGGCTGAAAGCTTCCAGTCAAAGAGGGCAGTATGTTTTGCGATAGTATCACCGATTCCTGATAGAGTCTGACCTTCCGGCGCGTTTATTATCATGTTGGTATCAACTATTATCGCAGTAGGTATCTTGCAGGCAAAAGTCTTACGCGCTTTGCCGTAGGTCTCAAGAACCGAGAAAGGCGAGGCGAGCGAATCATTACTGAGGGAAGTCGGCATACAGATATATACAGCTTTGCTGATATGAGCAGCGTATTTAGCAGTATCAAGAACTCTGCCGCCGCCGATGCCGATAATGATCTTAATGTCCTCAACGCAGACCTTTTTTGCTATCGAAACAGCTTCATCAAAGCTTGCACTGTTCATAGCGAGGATCTCTGCATCGCCGAAATCATGGCTGATGTCGGTGATCTTGTCCTTGTATATGTTTATGAGCAACTCTTCTGAGATAACAATGGCTTTCTGACCGATTATATCCGGGATATATCGCTTTACGATCTCATCCGAGTGAAAGAAAGCGTCTTCTTCGACTGCAAGGCATATCGGAAGATTGAAACGGGTATGCTGGTTCATAATATCACCTCTTGTGCGGATCTGTTTTTAGTATTATAACACATTATGAAACAAATATCAATAATACATCGGCTGAAAAAAAGGACTTCCCGTCAGGAAGTCCTTATATGAGCATGATATTATGTAGTAGGAACTTCAGTTGCATTTACGAGCTCGAGGTACTTGTTGCTGGAATCCCATTTGTAAAGACCGGTATTTACAAGAAGCTGGAGATTATCCGCAGTGATGACTGTTGGTTCGAGCAGATATGACTGAATGTATTTAGTGCCGTTGTTATAGGAATCAGTGTCAAACTTGGTCTGAACATCGAGTTTATCAACAAGACTGGCAGCAGGAGTTTCATCTGAAAGGATAGTCTTGCATACCTCAAATGCTACCTTTGCTTCATCATGAAGGTTTTTATAAACAGTCATTGACTGTTTTCCGTCAACGATATTTCGGAGATTCTCTGCGTCGCCGTCCTGACCGGTTATGATCGGAGCGTTGCTTCCTTTATAGTCGGATTCGATAGCCTTTGTTACTCCGAGTGCAGTTGAATCATTGGAGCAGAGAGCAACATCGAGAGTTTTTGTGGTGTAGTAGCTGGAAAGAGTGCTCTTCATATTGCTTTCAGCGTTTGCAGTGGTCCAGTCTTTTGTAGCGACCTGTTCGAGAGTATTCTTGCCGGAAGGGATATTAAGCTTGCCGGATTCTATGTAAGGCTGGAGAGTTTCATAAGCGCCGTCGAAGAAATATCTGGCATTGTTATCTATCGGATCACCTCCGATGAATTCAATATTGTATGTTGAAGAAGAATTCTTGAGATCAAGCTTATCTTTTACAAATTCAGCCTGAAGCTTGCCGACAGCATAGTTATCAAAAGAAATATAGTAGTTTACAGCGCTTGTTTTCATGATAAGGCGGTCGTAAGCCACGATCGGTATATCAGCAGTTTTAGCGCTGTCGAGAGTATCTGAAATCTTAGTTCCGTCAACAGCAGCAACGAGAAGAAGATCGACTTTATCGGAGATGAGCTTGATAAGGTCGTTGTTCTGTTTTGCGGCATCGTTATTTGAATAAACGAGTTCAACATCGTATCCGGCTGCTTCAAATTCAGATTTGAGGTATTCACCATCGCTGTTCCAGCGTTCAAGTTCTGAAGCGGGCATAGCAATACCGATAGTTTTTTTCTCTTCTTTTTTTGTTGAACCGCATGAAGTGAGGGCAGCAACAGTTGCCATAGATGTAATAACGGCCAAGAGTTTTTTCATGTTTTGATTTCCTCCTTGAAATATAGTCCTCATGAGGGTGAGGACATTTTCATAATTATATTACAGTGCCATAATCTAATTCTAAGCCTGTTGTGCAATTCTGTCAATAGACGGTGTTGAAATTTGGTTGTTTGTACAAAGCTGATAGAGTGAAAAGGTTCATGTTTAGCTATAAATCGAATCTGCTTGATTTTTGAGAGTTATGATAGTATAATGTTAGATGTGACCGCTGAATCGAAGAAACATTGCGGCGGTCTGAAAGGAAATACTTTTGAAAAACAGGATATTAAGATCTGCGGCTGCATTTTTTCGTTTACAGCCGGTACTCGTTATAGCTTTTTTTGCAGCTCTTGCAACAGTATTCATTATACCTCCGGACAGCGGTTATAAGGGATATTGCAGCCGCACTGTACTGATACAGCTTTTTGCACTCATGCTTGCTGTTTCTGGTTTCAGGAGCATTGGTGTATTTGACTGCGCTACACGCTATATACTGCAAAAGACAGGCAGTCTAAGGTCGCTTGGCAGAATAATGATACTCATATGCTTTTTCACTTCGATGCTTGTTACGAACGATGTTGCACTGCTGACGTTCGTTCCGCTGACTGTGCTCATATACGCAAGGATAGATGATGAAAAGAGCCGCATCATGACGATCGTTCTTGAAACAGCTGCCGCAAATCTCGGAAGTATGATGACTCCGATAGGCAATCCACAGAATCTGTTTCTCTATGATGAATTTCACATGACAGCTGCGGGATTCGTCCGGACTATGCTTCCGATAGGCGGGATAAGTCTTGTACTGCTCATGGCGGCTTCTTTCATACTGCCGAAAACTGAGTGTGCAGCACCTGAAAGTGAAACAGTCAGTGTATCAAAAATGAAAGCAGCAGTATACGGTGCTTTATTTACGCTGTGTCTTTGTTCGGTCCTAAGGCTTGTACCTGACTATGTATGTCTGATAGCAGCGGTTGCAGCTGCGCTTATATGTGATGTGAAACTGCTCGGAAAGATAGATTACGCCCTTCTTGCGACGTTTGTATGCTTTTTTGTATTCGTAGGAAATCTTGCACGTATCGGCGCTGTCAGCGATTTCTTCTGTAATATCCTTTCCGGACGCGAAATAGTGGTAGCAGCTGCGCTTTCGCAGATAATAAGTAATGTTCCGGCAGCTGTGATGCTTGCCAGCTTTACGGATAACGGAAAAGAGCTTCTTATAGGTGTTAATATAGGCGGGCTCGGTACACTTGTCGCATCACTTGCAAGTCTGATCTCATTTCAGATATATCGTAAGTCCGAGGGCGCTCAGCCTTTGAGATACCTTGCAGCATTCACACTGACAAGCTTAGCGTTCCTTGCTGTACTTCTTCCGGCTGCAATTCTGATGTAAAGTGGTAAATTGCATAA
Organism: uncultured Ruminococcus sp.; assembly: GCA_900315755.1. Classification (GTDB taxonomy): domain Bacteria; phylum Bacillota; class Clostridia; order Oscillospirales; family Ruminococcaceae; genus Ruminococcus. The sequence goes on along the minus strand of ONAI01000001.1, from coordinate 40,229 downwards.
AAAAACGGCAACTATTTCAACAGAAATGATGGTTGAAATATGGCAAAAAATGTGTTATAATGTATAAATAGGATAGTTCCGCTGATGCGGCAGCAACACATTAAAGGAGCAGGACATGAACATAGAAGTTGCAAGAATCAATAATGCGATAAACGCAGATCCGATGACGTTTGTAAAGGATACAAATGCGGATTATATGTATAAATTGAGAAATATAGCCGAAAACATTGCTAAAACCAGTAAGGAAAGACCGGTTATACTTCTTTCAGGTCCTTCCGGCTCGGGCAAGACCACTACTGCACTGATGCTTGAAAGGATACTTGATAATATGGGACATGAAACACATACCATTTCAATGGATAATTATTTCTGTCCGCTTACTCAGGAAGAAAAAAAACTGTCAGCGCTCGGTAAGGTTGACCTTGAATCACCTGTCCGTGTTGACAAGGAGCTTCTCAATCAGCAGATAGAGGCTATCAGCAACTGCGAAGAGGTTAAGATACCAAAGTATAATTTCAAGAGTTCAACGCGCGATGGCTATGAAAGAATACTCAAGCGAAATCCCGGCGAGCTTGTTATCTTTGAGGGCATCCATGCACTTAATCCCGATGTTATAACGGTTGAGGAGAACTATCTTTCAAAGATATATGTCAGCGTCAGAACGAGGGTCACCAGCGGAGATGTATGTCTGCACCCTTCAAGAGTGCGTCTTATGCGCCGCATGATAAGGGACAAAATGTTCCGCGACCGTTCACTGCGCGAAACTATGAATATGTTCGCAAGCGTTGAATCCGGCGAAAACAAATACATAATGCCTTATAAGCATCGTTCTGATTACGATATTGATACCTTTATGGCTTATGAGATCAGCGCATACCGCGATACTCTTATAGATCAGCTGCGTGAAATGAGCGATGTTCCGGAACTTGCAGAGGCTATAAAGGTGCTTGAAAAAATAGTTCCGATAGATCATAAATTCATAACTCCGGATTCGCTTATCTGCGAATTCATAGGAAACAGCGAATACGCTCACTGATACACTTCATTTATCTTATCAATGCCTTAGGGCAGATCGGAGAATCATATGGAATACCTCGAAAACCGTGAATTATCATGGCTCAAATTCAACAAAAGAGTTCTCGAAGAAGCTACTGCACCGGAAAATCCTCTGCTGGAAAGGCTCTCGTTCTCAGCTATATATCAAAGCAATCTTGATGAATTCTTTATGGTCAGAGTCGGTTCTCTTACCGATAAGGCTAAGTCTTCACCGAAGAAAGTAGACTCTAACAGCAACATGACTGCCGCTCAGCAGCTCGATGCGATATTTACTGCCGTAAGGAGACTTCAGCCGGCTGTCGAATCAGCTTATTTCAATACTATGAGCGAGCTTGCCGCTTACGGATACGAACACGTAAGCTTTGATAAAATAACGCCGGAGGAGAAAAATCTCCTTGAGCTCTATTTTAAATACGAGATAAAGCCGTTTATTTCGGGAATAGTCGTGAATGATGCCATGCCTTTTCCGTTCCTTAAAAACAAGGAGATCTACGCTGTTGTTCAGCTGGGTTCAAAGAAAAAGGCTTCTATCGGTATCATTCCGGTCAGCCATGACCACTGTGAACGCGTTATCCCTCTTGGAAACGGCGGAAAGCGCTTCATTCTCCAGGAGGAAGTCGTTCTGCATTTTGCACACCTTATGTTCAAATCCTATAAGGTGCTCGACCGCGTTCTTGTAAGAGTAACCAGAAATGCCGATATTATGGTATCAGGCAAGGAAAATGATTTCCGTGAACGTATGGAGGAGCTTGTTGTCAAGAGAAGCAAGCTTGAACCGGTAAGGCTTGAAATATCAGACGTATTCTCAAGCGATGCTCTCGATTATCTTTGCAAGAAGCTTAAACTGAAAAATGCAAGGGTATTCACTTCAATGATCCCTCTCGATCTTTCTTATCTCTATTCGCTTCAGGATCTTGATGATAATGAAATACTGCATTTCCAGCAGCGCTCACCGAGAAAACCGGCATCATTATCCGATACAAAGCCTGTATTCGCACAGGTCAAGGCTAAGGACATCCTTCTCAGCTATCCATTTGAGTCAATGAACCTTTCGTTTATAAGACTTCTTCAGGAATCTGCAAACGATCCAAAGGTTACTTCAATAAAGATAACACTCTATCGTCTTGCACGAAACAGCAAGGTCATTGATGCTCTTTGTACTGCCGCTGAACAGGGTAAGGAAGTGCTCGTAATGATAGAGCTTCGTGCCCGTTTTGATGAGGCTAATAATATTGAATGGTCCAAGCACCTCCAGAAAGCCGGAGTTAAGGTCATATACGGCCCTAAGGACTACAAGGCACATTCAAAGCTGCTGCTAATTACCAGAAATGCTCAGGGCGGAGGATATGAATACGTTACCCAGATAGGTACGGGTAATTATAACGAGAAAACATCTGCGCTGTATACCGATCTGATGCTTCTTACTGCCGACAGAGCTATCGCTGAGGACGCTGAAAATATATTCAGTTCGCTCATTAATGGAACTTTTGTCGAAAAGACCAATAAGCTTCTTGTTTCTCCGCTTGCACTTCGTCCGCAGGTGCTGGCAATGATGGATGAGCAGATAGAGATAGCTAAAAACGGCGGAAAAGGCTATATTGCCGCAAAAGTCAATTCGCTATGTGATAAGGTCATAATGGCTAAGCTTGTTGAGGCTTCACAGGCTGGAGTTAAGATCGAACTTGTTGTAAGAGGTCTTTGCTGCCTTATCGCAGGTGTTGAGGGGTATACAGACAATATCGCTATAAGAAGTATCGTCGGACGTTTCCTTGAACACAGCCGTATTTTCATATTCGGTACTGACGGAAAGGATCAGAAGATATATATCGGTTCAGCTGACTATATGTCGCGTAATACGATACGCCGTGTAGAGGTCGCAGCACCTGTTGAAGATGAAAAGCTTAAAAAGCGTATAAGGGATATGTTCCATGTGCTTATGACGGATAACGTTAAGGCTCGTATCATGCATAACGACGGTACCTACGTAAAGATAGTACGCAGACGCGAGAACGATCAGCCTGTTAATTCACAGGAGATATTCTACGATGATGCTTATCAGAGACTTGAGGATAAAAAGAAAAAACAGGAAACTCTTCGTCAGAACCGGGAAAAGGCTTCTGAGAAGAAGCCGGCTGCTAAGCGCAGCTCTAAAAATGCTGCCGATAAGGTCAAGACTGCATCCAAGCGCAGCACAGCTAAAAAGACTTCTGGAGCAGCTGAAAAAACCGGTGCAAAGCGCGGCAGACCGCGTAAAAAGTCTGAAATTTGAAAATAGTAACCACAAGGACGGTTTGAAGCCGTCCTTGTTTTGGTATAAGGTGATTGATGATTGAGTGAATGGCTTTGTTTCGACAAATATATTATTCAGGAGCATAATATTTTGCTGCGTGTGTTGCTATTTTAACGATAATGTGATATAATAAAATAATATGATAGTAAAATAACGATCCCTTTAAGGAGTAGATATATGAATACTGAAACTTTTATGGAATATTCACGTCCTGCTGAAAAATTCACTGAGGCGCTGCCTGTCGGAAACGGCAGGATAGGCGGTATGATCTACGGCGGAACTGCCGAAGAGATCATCAAACTCAATGAGGATTCGGTATGGTCAGGCGGACTGCGCCACAGAGTCAACCCTGATTCGCAGGAAGGTCTTGTTGAAGTCCGCAAGCTTCTCGAAGAGGGAAATATTCCTGAAGCCGAAAAGGTCGCATTTGAGAAGATGCAGGGTGTAACGCCTAATATGCGCCACTATATGCCGCTCGGCGATCTCCATATCGACACTGTTCTGGAAGGAAAAGCAAAGGATTATGATCTCAGTCTCGACATATCCTCAGCGGTTTCGCAGACTACCTTCACAGTGAACGGCGTGAGATTTGTCCGCGAGGTGTTCGTATCAGCACCGGACGAAGTAATGGTCATACGCATTTCAGCGGATTCGGCTGCGAGTATCAATCTTTCCTGCTATATCGACGGCAGAGATGATTATTATGATGATAACCGTCCGTGCGAGAAGAATATGCTCCTCTACACAGGCGGAACAGGTAGCCGTAATGGTATATTCTTCGCAGCCTGCCTCGGTGCAAAGGCTATCGGAGGGGAACTCCGTACCATTGGCGGAAAAATAAGGGTAAAGAATGCTGATGAGGTAATGCTCGTGCTTTCGGCAAGAACGAGTTTCTACGGTGAAAACTATGAGGAATCAGCGATCGTTGATGCCGAAATGGCTCTCCGCTGCGAATGGGAAGAGCTGTATTACCGTCACGTAAGCGATTACAAGGAGCTTTTCGACAGAGTTGAATTCTCGCTCGAGGATAACAGCTCCGCCGATCTTTCTTCACTTACGACCGATGAGCGTATCGAACGTCTGCGCGGTGACGAACTTGATAACAAGGAGTGTACCCGTCTTATCCACGATAACAAGCTTATCGAACTCTATTTCAACTTCGGACGCTATCTCATGATCTCCGCAAGCCGTGCCGGTACTCAGCCGATGAACCTTCAGGGAATATGGAACGAGGATATGCTTCCTTATCTTGGAAGCAAATTCGCTACCAATATAAATGTTGAAATGAATTACTGGCCGGCTGAAAGCTGCAATCTTTCGGAATGTCACCTTCCGCTGTTCGATCTTCTTGAGCGTGTATGCGAAAACGGAAAGACTACTGCTAAAGAAATGTATGGCATAGACAAGGGCTTCGTATGCCATCACAGTACCGACATCTGGGGCGATACTGCGCCGCAGGATATGTGGGTGCCGGCAACTCTCTGGCCTACCGGCGGCGCATGGATGGCTCTGCACATTTTTGAACATTATGAATACACTCTCGATAAGGAATTTCTTGCTGAAAAGTACCATATTCTCAGGGAAGCTGCTGAATTCTTCACTGAATTCCTCATTGAGGACAGCGAAGGCAGACTTGTAACAAGTCCGTCTGTATCACCTGAAAATACCTATATCACTGAAAACGGAGTCAAGGGCTGTCTTTGTATCGGACCTTCTATGGATTCGCAGATAATAACAGTCCTGTTCAACGATGTTATAAAGGCTTCGGCTATTCTCGGAAAGGATGAGGCTTTTGCCGGAAAGCTGAAAAAGATGCTTGAAAAGCTTCCTCAGCCTGAGATCGGAAAATACGGTCAGATCAAGGAATGGGCTGTCGATCATGATGAGGTTGAAGTAGGTCACCGACACGTTTCTCAGCTTTTCGCACTTCATCCGGCTGATCTCATAACTCCGAACAAAACCCCTAAGCTTGCTGACGCTGCAAGGGCAACTCTCATCCGCAGACTTATCCACGGCGGCGGTCATACAGGCTGGAGCTGTGCATGGATCAGTAATATGTGGGCACGTCTTTACGATGGCAGAATGGTCTATGAATATATCAAGAAGCTTCTCACACATTCCACAAGTCCGAATATGCTCGATAATCATCCGCCTTTCCAGATAGACGGAAATTTCGGCGGAACTGCTGCGATCACTGAGGCTCTGCTCCAGTGTACACGCGGAGAGATCATACTCCTTCCGGCGCTTCCTGAAGAATGGAGCAACGGTCATATCTACGGTCTCCGCGCAAAAGGCGGTTTCGGCATTGATCTTGAATGGGAAAACGGCAAACTGAGTTCAGCTGTTATAACATCAGATCACGGAAGAGAGTGCCGTCTGAGAACGAACTGTGTTGTCAGCATTATCTGCGATGGCGTTAATGTCGGCTCAAGGATAGAGGACGGCGCTGTGATATTTAACACCGAAGCCGGTGAAAAGTACATCGTTAAGACCTGATACGGGAGGTATCATGAAAATATCAAGATATATTTCTCTTGCCGCAGCAGCAGTTATTGCAGCAATGCCGCTGGCTTCGTGCAGCGGAAAGGGTTCGGGCGGAGTAAGCATAAAAGAGGTCGAGGAAACTTCCGGTCAGCCGACTACTCATCCGGTACCGTCCGAGACTTATCCGGATTTTCCTGTTAATTATCCGGACATAGAGAAGACCGATATAGGTATATTGTATGAAGCTGAAAAAGCCGATAAAAGAGGACCTCTTTCGGTAGAGCACGATAAGATGAATTACAGCGGTGAAGGATATGTCACCGGATTTGATGAAGACGGCAGTTCTTCCGTTACTTTCAATGTTGAATCACCAAGCAATCAACATTATGATGTTTCGTTCAATATCGCCGCAGATAAGCCGGTTAAGTGCCGCATTGAACTAAATGGCAATACCGTTACCTCGTTCAAGACATCTTCCGATGGTCAGTTTACCGAGATAACGCTTTACGGAGTTTTCCTAACAAAAGGAAAATCGCAGATAGAAGTGATCCCCGAGGACGGAAATATCTGTCTCGATTATCTCAAACTCATCGACAGTGACCGTCTCGGCGAGATAAGCTATGATGCAAACATTGAATTATCCAATAAGCAGGCTGGCGAATCCGCTAAGCTGCTTATGGATCTTCTCACTGAAAACTACGGCAAATACATGATGACAGGTCAGTATGCTGCCGATAACGATAATTCCGAACTTGACCTTATTTATAGTATCACGGGAAAATATCCGGTGATACGTTTTACCAATTTTTCAGTTGACAAGGGCTCGTTCGATGAAAGCTTTGCGCGTATCGAAGCCTGTGCGGACTGGTGCAGAAACGGCGGAATATCCGGTGTTTCATGGTACTGGGCTTCACCCTCAAATGTGAGCTCGATAAAGGCTGATGAGAGCGATTTTGACCTCTCGAAGGCTGTTACGGATACTGATATTGCAATGCTCTCTCAGGAAGAGATACGAGGTCTCTATGGTGAGGGAAATATTTCCGAACAGACTTACAGTCTTATCCTCGATATTGACAGTATGGCTGGACAACTGACCTCTCTGAAAAACAAGGGTATCGCTGTTCTGTGGAGACCTCTCCCTGAGGGCAGCGGCGACTGGTACTGGTGGGGCGCAAGCGGTCCGGAAGCCTATAAATGGCTTTGGAATCTGATGTATAAACGTATGACCGATTACTTTGAACTTGATAACCTTATATGGATATGGAACGGTCAGAGCGAAAGCACTCTTGTGGATAGTTCAACCTACGACATTGCTGCTGTTGACCTTTATGTAAGCGGTGCAAGAGACTACGGTGACCGTTTCTATGAGCACTTCGGCGGTTTGCAGAATACGGTCGGAAAGGATAAGTTCATAGCCATAAGCGAATGCGGAAGTGTTCCTGATGTGGATACCTCGTTCCGTGATAATTCGGTATGGTCGTTTTTTGTACTGTGGTCAGGGGAATACATCGAGAATACAAAGGGAGAATACTCCGATAAATATACGAGCAGGCAGTCTCTTATAAGACTTTATAATTCAACCGGCGCTCTTACGCTTGATGAATTCAAGGAGATGCGCCTTTCAAAGATGAACGGCGGACAAGCTGCGTCAGCCGCTGATGTCACCGAAGAGACCTCTGCTGAGGAAACAACTGCTGAGACAGAGGAGTCCTCGGATGAATGACGTTACAGAAAGGAATTCGCTATGCCATTTGCAGATATAAAAATACGCAGACCTCTTTCGCAGGCACAGATCGAACTCAGAGACAAAATGCTTGCCGAAGTTTCAAGCGATAAGTATCGTGCAGTAAGCTTCAAGCTGATGGGAACTCTCACAGTTATGCCTTTTTCCGGTGAAAATGACATCTTCACCATTATGGAAAAGGATATTGCGGATATACCGCATGACGAAAAAACATCCTTTACTGATATGCGGTGCCGTGCGGCAGAAGCTGCATTGAAAAAATATGCAACTCCTGCGAGAGTTACTCTTGCTAAGATATACAGTATTCTTGCAAAAATGAACAGTATAAGCAAAGAGGATGCCGATCGTCTTATGGCGCGAGAGTGCGAGCTTGTGGAAAAATACGCAGTTCCGCGTGAATGCTCGAAGCTGCTTTTCCGCAAAGCCAAAAACTGCAAGAAGCGCGTTATCGTTACTGCCGAGACGATATATCCATATGAAACAGTTAAGAATATCCTTGAAAACTGCGGGTATGGCTCTTATGATGAACTTGTTATGGTATCGGATATACCTAACTGCACCAGTGAGAGCTATTATGACGCTGTACTGAAAAAAGCCGGAGTTTCCGCAGATAAACTCCTGCATATCGGCAGTGATGTGGCATTTGATGTTGAACTGCCTATCATAAAAGGCTCAAAGGCACTGCTTATGGCTTCACCTGATGTGCTTATGGCAAAATCAGGAAGAGTGCGCGGATATGCCGAGGAAAAGGATCTCTTCAATTTCGATGACATCAGTTATCTGAAGCTTCGCCTTGTCTTCGGGCTCTATTCGCTGTATGCCTTCGATGCGCCGCAGAACAAGAATGCGCTTAGCGATTTCTGCTGTGATGAGTATATGATGGGCTTTATTATACTTGGCAGCCTTGCACTTGCTGAACCACAGCCGAAGCTTTCAAAAATGCAGGAAACTCTCATTGAAGCTATGCAGCAGAATGAAAAAATGACCGCCGGAAGAGACGATCTTCTCGATATGTTCAGCGTATATTTTGCTGATATAAGGGATATAGCCGGATGTGAGGGATGTCAGCTTCCGTTGGATTTCGCAGAAAAATGCTGTCCGGCAAACGACAGAAAATTCCTTGAACCCTATCTTTCAGCCGATACTATGAAAAAATGGAGCCGCTCTGTCAAAGAACCCGAAATTGTACCCGTTGCCAGAAATCGACACCAGCAGAACGCACTTTCCAGACTTGCCGACAAAATGTTTCCGCCAAATACCAAAGTCAGAAACATTGTCGACGGAATACTCGCAAAAGGGCACAAGCATTCTGACTGAATCATATATCCTTTCCGTATATCCTACATTTCCCAGCAATTTTTACATTTCCCCAGTTTTATTTACACAATTCCCCTAAATAAACCGTTGCGTAACTTGCGCCGGCTGTGATATTATTATATTCGGACACCGGAACTGCGGTATCCGGAAGAACATTCCGCCTTATGCGGATCAAGATCACAGGGAGGTTTAAATTTAATGAACAACAAGATAAGAGTACTTATCGGAGACGATTCAGCAGAAACAGGAGTAAGTGTTGCAAACAAACTCAGGGAGAGAGGAATGTATGCCTATACACGCCGTAAGGATTGTACAGTCATACTTGAATCCATCAAGAATGATCCGCCGGATGTTGCGGTTCTTGATATAAATGCCCAGAACGGTGATGTTGTTTCTGTAATGAAAAGGGTGCGCGAACTCGGCGTAAAATTCCCGGTATTTATAGTAACATCACAGTACGATAATGAATTCATAGAGCGGCAGGTCATGGATAACGGCGCTTCCAAATTCCTGCTGAAGCCTTATGATGCGGATGATCTTTGCACAGCAATAACCTCTGCTCTCGGTGACAGAGCCAACAGTCTCAGCGATGATATGGAAGTAGTAGTTACGGATATGATACATCAGCTTGGAGTTCCCGCACATATCAAGGGCTATCACTATCTCAGAACGGCTATTCTTTACTCTATCGAGGACAAAACTCTTCTCGACAGCGTTACAAAACTGCTCTATCCTACCGTTGCGAATATATATGATACGACCTCTTCGCGCGTTGAACGTGCTATACGTCATGCCATCGAGATAGCGTGGGACAGAGGCAACGTTGATACCCTTAACTCATTTTTCGGATACACAGTTGACACTGGAAAAGGCAAACCGACTAATTCCGAATTTATCGCGCTTATAACCGATAAACTCAGGCTTCGCTATAAATCAGCGCTCAGAAAGGTCTGATAAGCAATAACGCGGTGATTCCGGAATATATATATTAATAAACAATACAAGGAGGAATCATCATGTCATTTAAAAAAATCAATCTTTCAGACCTCAGCTTCAATCCGTTTTCAAAGATAGGCAAGGAGTGGATGCTTCTTACTGCCGGAAATAAGGATAGTTTCAATACCATGACAGCTTCATGGGGACAGCTTGGCGTTCTCTGGAGCAGAAACGTACTTACCTGCTATATCCGTCCGAACCGCTATACTTTTGAATTTGTGGAAAAGGGCGAATATTTCACTGCTTCATTCTTTGGCGAGGAATACCGCAAAGCCCTCTCTTACTGCGGTTCGCACTCCGGAAGAGACTGCGACAAGGTCAAGGAAACTGGTCTTACACCCGCTGAGATCGGCAAAACTATGACATTTGCTGAAGCAGACATGGTTTTCGTATGCCGTAAGCTCTACACCTACGATATGCAGGAAAGTGGCTTCGTTACAGATGAAGGAATTGCCGAGCAGAACTACTCCTCTGCGCCTTATCACAAGGCTTATATCGCCGAGATAGTTGAAGCCTATGTGAAGGAATAAGCTGATAAAAAAAGTTAAGCCCCAAGGCATTTGCCTTGGGGCTTATTCATTATAAGGTCACGGAGAATATCCGTTTAGCTGTACTTTGTTTTGTAAAGCATCCAGACAACCTCAACAGCTCCGATGCAGATGAATGCCAGCATAGTTTTCATGCTTGGCTTCTTGACCTTGAACCGGGTTATGAATGCAAGTGCGATGATAAACAGCGCACAGCCATAAGCATTAGGAAAGCAATCCGCACCGATGTCCTTATGGAAGCTGTAAAGAAGCGGAAGTATCAAGGCGACGCTTGTTACGGGCAATCCTTCATAAACCTTTCTTACGTCCTCGGTCTGTTTTTGTCTGTCCTCTTCTGCAACGTTGAAATAAGCAAGTCTTATAACTGCACACAGAGGGAACATTATCAGCACAGGAATATCTGCCCAATCGTCCATACCGATTGAATAACCGATAACTGAAGGCAGAACTCCGAAACAAACTGCATCGCACAGCGAATCTATCTGTATACCGAATTTCTTTTCACTTTCTGTTCTGTTCTTTTTAGTACGCGCGACTTTTCCGTCGAACATATCACACAAGCCAGACACCATGAGACAGATTATCGCATATTCCGGATGAGGTCCGCAGTCTCCGATGCCGAGTGCGAAGAACATTCCCAGAACAGACGAGATCAGACTCATATAAGTGAGAATGACTGTGTAGCTGTAATAACCAATCATAAATATTCCTCTAATAATAGTATATGATCTAAGAACGCGGATAAAGGTTCTTTGATCGTTTAAAACACAGCAAAGGCGCTGTGAAAAAGTTTCAATAACGTGAATGTAATTATTATATCACAAACTGTCGATGATTTCAAGTGTTTTGAGATATTTTTAGAATAATGTTAGATAAAATCTGGTGTATTATGTTATGGTATAATATTATTCAGAATAGACCTTTGCTGCAATGTCCACGGTTTTTTTAGCGTCCTTAGCGTAAAAATCGGCATTGATCTGTTTTGCATAGGATTCTGTAAGAACAGCGCCGCCAACGACGGTCTGACATTCCGGATACTGTTCATTAAGCAGCTTTATGGTAGTTTCCATAGAGCCGAGTGTAGTGGTCATGAGGGCGGAAAGTCCTACGAGTTTGACCTGATGCTTTATTGCGGTGTCGACGATAAGCTGAGGATCAACGTCCTTTCCGAGATCAATGACCGTAAAACCGTAGCTGTCGAGAAGTACCTTGACAATATTCTTTCCGATGTCGTGGATGTCGCCTTTTACGGTCGCAAGTACGACCTTTCCCTTTGAGACGGTCTCAGAGTTACCGAGCGAAAGCTTATTCTTTATTACCTCAAAGCAAGCCTGTGCAGCACCGGCAGTCAGTATCAGCTGCGGCAGGAAGATCTTTCCCTTTTCAAACTTATCACCGGCAGAATCAAGCGCAGGTATCAGGTAATTATTGATGATCTCCATAGCATCAACAGTGTTAAGGAGTTCTTCAGCAGCTTTAACGGCTTCGTTTTTGAGTCCGTTTTCAACAGCGTACATGATGTCAGGCGATTTTTTGTCGGAAGCGGAAGGGGCAGGGGCTGCTTTAGGTGCATCTGCCTGTGCGTAAACGCTGATGAAGTCAGCGGAATTGCGGTCGATGCCTGCAAGGAGACGATAAGCGCGGACAGCGCCGATTATCGACTCGATATTCGGGTTTATGATAGGCAGATCAAGACCGCTGTGAAGCGCCATAGTAAGGAAAGTACGTGTGATGAGCTCACGGCTCGGGAGACCGAATGATATATTAGACACACCGAGAACGGTTCTCAGACCAAGTTCTGTCTTGACGCGGTGAAGGGCATTGAGAGTCTCCATAACGCCATCCTGTTCGGCAGATGCGGTAAGGGTAAGGCAGTCGATAAAGACGTTTTCACGCGGTATACCGTAAGACATAGCCCGATCGAGTATCTTCTTTGCGATAGCGAATCTGCCCTCAGCAGTTTTGGGGATACCCTGCTTATCAAGAGTAAGACCGACTACGGAAGCACCGTATTTTTTTACGAGCGGAAGGATAGTTTCAAGTGAATCCTCTTCGCCGTTTACCGAGTTTACGATAGGCTTGCCGTTGTAGACGCGCAGACCGGCTTCGAGAACTTCCGGGATAGTGGAATCGAGCTGGAGAGGCGTATCGCATATGCTCTGAATAGCTTTAACAGCGGTTACCATCATCTCTTTTTCGTCGATGCCGGGCAGACCTACATTAACATCAAGTATTTCAGCGCCGGCGTGTATCTGCTCAACAGCCTGACTGAGGATATAGTCCACATCATGTGCAAGAAGAGCCTCTTTGAAGCGCTTTTTGCCGGTAGGATTGATACGCTCGCCAATAACGCGCGGCTGGTCTATGACAACGCAGTTCACAGAGGAACAGGCTGTACTTTTAGGCGTTACACTGCGTGGGGTGCGTTTCATATCCGAAAGTATCTTCGTAACGGCGCTGATATGTGCAGGGGTAGTGCCGCAGCAGCCGCCGAATATCGTAACGCCGGCTTCGGCAAGTTTAGCAGCACTCTCTGCAAATTCTTCGGGACCTACGTTGAATTTATTGGTGACAGGATCAGGCAGACCTGCGTTTGGTTTTGCAATTACAGGAAGGACGGTAAGGGAACATATTTTTTCAAGGACAGGGAAGAGCTCCACAGGACCGAGCGAGCAGTTTACACCGAGAGCGTCAACGCCGAGACCTTCGAGCAGAGATACCATACATTCCGGAGAAACGCCGGTAAATGTACGCATATTCTCTTCAAATGTCATTGTGACGAGGACTGGCTTATCTGAATTCTCTTTTGCCGCGAGCACAGCTGCCTTTACCTCATAGAGGTCTGTCATCGTTTCGATGACAATAACGTCGGCTTCACTGCCTGCAAGGACTATCTCCTTGTAGCAGTCATAAGCCTCCTCAAAGCGGAGCGTGCCGGCTGGTTCAAGAAGCTGACCGATAGGACCTATGTCCAGAGCGGCGAGAGCTTTTCCTGCGACAGCGCGTCTGACGTTTCTTACTCCTGCACTCACTATCTCTTCGACGGTGTGACCGCTTCCGCGCAGCTTGAAGCTGTTTGCTCCGAATGTATTGGAATAGATTATATCAGAGCCGCTTTCGGCATACATACTGTGTATTTTCATTATAGTATCCGGATCGGTTATGTTGAGAAGTTCCGGAACGTGTTCTGTTACAATGCCAAGAGATTGCAGCATAGTACCCATGCCGCCGTCAAGGAAAACAAATTCTCTGTTTTCGAGCAGATCATAGAAACCTTGGGACATAATTATATTACCTTTCTGTGTGATTGTGAGATCAGCTGTTATCGCCGCGTGTATTTGACTGCGTTTTGAACGTTCCGAGGAGACGGAAATAATCAAGATTTTCGGTAAGATCACGCAGTACGGCTTTAACGCTTGGATCTGAGAGCTTTCCACTGAAATCAAGGTAGAAAAGAACATCGAAGCTGCCGTCCTTGATAGGTCTGTTCTCAATGCTCAGAAGGTTCATGCCGTTGACGTAGAATTTGGTCAGGAGACGGTAAAGACTACCTTCCGTATGTGGGATACGCAGCATAATGCTGATAGCATCGGAATCCGGATCAGCCTGCATATCCTTTGATATGCACACGAACTGAGTACGGTTGAGAGAGCAGTCCGCGATATTTGTTGCAATGATGCTGAGCCCAAGACGCTTTGCACATTCAGGCGAGCATATAGCAGCGTATTTCTTTTCGTCCGGGCTTTTGGCTACCATTTCCGCAGCAAGAGCAGTATTTGCGTATTCAGCGTTCCTGAATGAATTTACAGTGAGAAAGTCGCTGCACTGTGCGATAGCTTGCGGATGCGAGTAAACGCATCTGATCTCGTTCAGGGCTGTTCCCGGTTTAGCTGCGAGGCAGTGATTTATCTCAACACATACCTTTTCAACGGTGAAAACATCATATTTTGCGAGAAGGTCGTAGGTGCTGTCTACTGTTCCGGCAGTGGAGTTATGTACAGGCAGAATGCCGTAATCGAGTTCGCCGGACTGCACAGCCTTGAAAACGTCTTCGAAGGTGTGATAGAACGTGATTTTTTTGTTGCCGAAGAGAAGTTTTGCCGCAGTTTCGGAGTTAGCGCCGGTTGTACCCTGACAGCCTATCCTTTCAGCACCTGGAATATTTGGTAAAGAAGTGCTGTATTCGTTTGAATTTGCGAGTATCCTTCTGTTCTGGAGAATTTTGCTTATATCCATTATGGTTGTGAAAAGTGCAGCAGTACCGGCTTCGAGAGACGGATCACCTGTGAGAGCTTTTATGCGGTCGATGATCTGCTGCTCTCTTCCGCCTTGAAATACCGGCATTTCATGTGAGCGTTTGTATTCTGCAACATCTTTGCAGAGTTCCATTCTCTGTTTGAACAGATCGAGTATCTGCTGATCTATTTTGTCAATACCATTGCGAAGCAACTGAAGTTCGTTCATATAAAACCTCCGGAGAAATAACTTTGCCTGAAATCAGGGCGATTTCGGCATATTGCATCCGATGCGGAACTTTTTTCACCCTCAGGACACAATATCACAAAATACATTATATCAGATTTTTTTGTGAAAATCAATAAAAAGCAGATAAATATATTGCAAAATGCATTGAAGGTGTGTTATAATATAATAGTATATAGTGAGAAGTTGTGTTTATTTGAAGAATAATTATAACTGCTTGCAAAAGAGGTATGGTGGATACAGTGAAAAAAGTACGTATTTTAGGAGTGGATCCCGGTTATGCGATAGTGGGCTTCGGAGTCCTCGATTATGACGGAGTGAAGTTCACACCTATCGAATACGGCGCAGTTCTTACAGAAGCCGGAGTCCCTTTTCCTGAAAGACTGAAAGCTATCTATGAGGACATTGAGTTTATTTTTGATAAGTTCAAGCCGGATTGCATGGCAATAGAACGTCTTTACTTCACTACCAACCAGAAAACTGCTATCGACGTTGCTCAGGCAAGGGGAGTTACTGTGCTTTCAGCAGCGAGAAGAAACATACCAGTTTCGGAATATACTCCGCTTCAGGTAAAGCTTTCGGTAACAGGCTACGGAAAAGCTGAAAAGAAGCAGGTCATGGAAATGACGCGCCAGCTGCTTGGTCTCGCACAGATACCAAAACCGGACGATGCTGCTGATGCTCTTGCAATAGCCATCTGTCACGGTCATTCAATAAGATGGCAGTAAGTGGAGAGAGTTTTTAACAGCAGGGGTACAAAACAGCGATCACGCATTGATTTAAGGATTATAGCATATGATATACAGTTTAAGAGGAAAATTAACAGTCAAGGAGCTGGGCTTTGTCGTGATAGAGTGCGGCGGAGTCGGCTATGGCTGTAAAACTTCATATAATACAGTCGCCGCTATTGGCGAGATCGGCAGTGAGGTTCTGCTCTATACGCATTTATACGTCCGTGAGGATGCTGTTGAGCTCTTCGGATTCGCTTCATTGCAGGAACTGAGCTGCTTCAAGCTGCTTATATCAGTATCCGGAGTCGGCCCTAAGGCGGCTACGTCGATACTGTCCGATGTTTCGCCGGAACGCTTTGCGTTTCTCATCGCTTCGGGCGACAGTAAGGCGTTTACCAAGACTAAGGGCATCGGTGCTAAAACAGCACAGCGTATAGTTCTTGAACTCAAGGACAAGATCTCTTCAGAATCGCTCAGCGGAAGTGCTGCTTCGGACTACGCTGAGTTTGCAGCTGTATCATCGGATACAGCAGGTGCTTCTGTTACTGAAGCACTCGAAGCACTTATGGTTTTAGGTTATTCTCAGGGAGAAACGGCTCCGATACTCGGAAAGCTTGATCCTTCACTGACTACGCAGGAATTGATAAAAGAAACATTAAGAATAATGGCAGCAAAAAATACACGCTGAATTCAGCCGAAAGGGAAGAATACTTATGATGAATCTTGACGAATTACTCAAAGCAGCTATAAAAGATCCCTCAAAGAGGTCGGTCTTTTTGCAGACACTTATCAAGAGCGATGTTTATGTTATCTGTAAAAACCCTGTAAAGCAGGAACGCGGCAGGGCTGAAGGCGGTATACAGCTTGAGCTTATCACTACACAGAATCCTGATGGCGATGTGTTTATCCCGTTCTTTACAAGCTACCGTGCACTTCAGCAGTTCGCAAAGAGATATGTTGACTGCTATAAGATCAACTGTCTGAGACTTTTCGACCTTATACAGTCAGTATCCGCAGTTCTGAACCCTAATTCCTATGGTAAGGAATTTTCATCACAGGAGATCAAGAGCATACTTCTGGTTGCAAGAAATCTCAAGATCAAGGCTATTTCTTATAACGAGGCAGATATAATCTCATATCGTCCGGTGGAGCATTCTGTAAGCCATATTACAAAGGCAGCAACGAAATTCCTTTCAAAGCAGCCGAATGTTGACCGCGCTTTCATCATGGAAATGATAAAGGGATGCGAAAAGCCGCAGATACTCATAGTCCTCGATATGATAGGAAGTACAAGAAAGCTTTTCGTGCCGCTTTCAAAATACCTTTCAAAGATAGTCAAGGCGAACGAACACCTCTGCTTCATCAGCTATGAGCAGGATATGGGCAAAAAGGCTGCCGAAACAGTTGATCCCTTCTATGTACGCAAAAAGCGCTACTTTGAAAAATAAGCGGGGAGTCCCCGCTGGCGTCCACGTTGACGCTTGTTTCACTCGCTCATTTTTTTGTAGGGCTTAAACGTACTCGCTAACGGCACTAATAATGAATGGGATTCTCAAGGGAGGTTCTCCCTTGAGCGGATTCCAAATGCAGAGCCATTGGTGGGGCGTGGGGCAAAGCCCCACATATAGCGACAAAGCGCCTCGCAAAGGGTGAATTAAAAAACAGTCCGGGAGACTGTTTTTCAAGAGGGAACGCCTTGCAAGAGAAGGCGTTCCATACAAACGGTATCAAGTCACGATATTTCAATCCGTCCGGTGAAAGCCGGACACCATAACTAAGAACAAAGAACTAAGAACTAACAAGGTGAAACAAATGATACAAACAGAAGAAATGGAGTTTGCTCCCCGGGTGATATCTCCGGAGAATATTCAGGAGGACAGCGATATTGAGGTAACTCTGCGTCCGCAGACTCTGCATGATTATATAGGTCAGGAGAAGGTCAAGGATAAGATCGCCATCTATATCGAGGCTGCTAAGCGCCGCGGTGAACCTCTCGACCATGTTCTGCTGTATGGACCTCCCGGTCTCGGAAAGACTACTCTATCTTCAATAATTGCCCATGAACTCGGCGTGAATCTTCGTGTAACGACAGGTCCTGCTATCGAGAAGCCCGGCGATCTTGTTTCGCTCCTTACAAGTCTTTCGGATAACGATGTTCTGTTCATCGACGAGATCCACCGCCTTTCGCGTGCTGTTGAGGAGATACTCTATCCTGCACTCGAAGACAGAGTTATCGACATTATAATAGGTAAAGGTCCTTCAGCACGTTCGATTCGTATGGACCTCAAACCTTTTACGCTTATAGGTGCAACTACCCGTGCGGGACAGCTTTCAGCGCCTTTGCGTGACCGCTTCGGCGTTATTGAGCGTCTTGAACTCTATTCAAAGAACGATCTTGCGGATATTGTACGCAGAAGCGCGATGATACTCGGCATACCATGCGATAACGAGGGCGCAGCTGAGATAGCAGGAAGGGCAAGAGGTACACCGCGAATCGCTAACCGTCTGCTGAAAAGAGTGCGCGATTTTGCCGATGTTATGGGAAATGGACAGATAACACGCGAGATAGCTTCTATCGCTCTGAGCAGGCTCGAAATTGATGCGCTCGGTCTCGACAGCCTCGACAGGCGTATGCTCGAAATGATAATCAAGGGCTACGGCGGCGGTCCTGTCGGACTTGAAACGCTTGCTTCAGCTATCGGAGAAGAATCTGTTACCTTGGAGGATGTCTGCGAGCCGTTCCTTATGCAGCTCGGCTTCCTCGGAAGAACTCCGCGCGGAAGATGTGCTACAAAGCTTGCTTATGAGCACCTCGGTTTTAAAGTGCCGGAGCAGGATACACCTCAGAGCAGCGGTCAGCTGACATTCTGAAATGATCGGAAATAATAATTTCCGGCATAACTGCGAGTGCTTCAGGCAGGATGATGCCGGAAAAATGATAAACGGACAGGCTCTCGGCGTTGTCTCAAAAATGCGATACGGACTTTGCAGGATGAGCTTCAACGGCTGTGAGGTCATAGCAGTATATAATGCGCTGATCTATGCAGATGCGGCACGTCCGCTCCCCGAAATTGCAGCGTATATGGAGAAATTTCGTATGCTCATGGGAGTATTCGGGTGCAGCCCTTACAAAATAGGCAGAGCACTGAGACACTTCGGGGCGAATCAGGAAAGGGTACGCAGTGCAGAAAACGCTGAGGCTTTTATCGTTACGTTCTGGACGAAGATACCGTTTCTTTCGTCTTTGCATACGGTTTTCTGCGTCCGTAAAAATAATGGGATAATAGTATACAACAGGTACAATAACTGCGGTGAGCCGCAGCTTTGCCGGAATATAGAAGAGGTAACAGGAAAACACAGACCTGTTGCGATATATACGATTTACAGAAATAAGAACAAGGATATACCAGGAGAATAAAATGTCAAGACTTTTTGGAACAGACAGCGCTAAGGGAGTTGCTGTCGCTGATCTGTCGTGTGAGATAGCCATGCAGGCAGGAAGGGCGTCTGCGGCTGTGCTTTCAGGCGGAGAAGGTAAAAAATCGAAGATAATCATTGCTAAGGACGGGAAGCTGTCCTCGGATGTGCTTGAAGCGGCTGTATGTGCCGGGGTTTGTTCGGCTGGCGCAGACGCTGAGGGGGTCGGACCTGTGCCTGTTCCGGCGGCTGCAAGGCTTGCAGGGGAACTCGATGCAGATGCCTGCATAATGATCTCTTCTGCCGGAACTGACGGAGAATCGAGCGGTATACGTATTTTTTCGCCCGAAGGAAGACGTTTCGGGAAGGATACCGAGGAACAGATAGAACGTCTTGTTTTTGGTATAGGGGCTGATTCAGTCCTCGCGCTGCCGAAAACTGAAATGGGAAGAATGCTCCACAGCGATGATGCCGCTGAAAGATACATCAAACGTGTAAGATCAGCGATCAAGACCGATCTTTCGGGGCTTAAAGTGGCTCTGGTATTTTCGGAGAGCTGTGCTGCGATAACCGCTGAGAAGCTTTTCAGTGAGCTTGGTGCTGAGGTGCTCGTTCTTCCTGAACCTGAAGATGAATTCAGTTCGGAGATCGAGATGGGGCTTACCAAATTTGAGAGACTTATGGAGTTCGTTCCGGCTAATGGCTGCGATTGCGGTCTTGCCTTCGACAATGACGGCTCGGGCTGTCTTGCCGTTGATGAAACCGGAAAGTCCATTGACGGCGATTCACTGCTTGCAATATTCGCAAAGGACTATAAGCAGCGAGGAAAGCTTAACGGCAACAAGATAGTTGTCAACTATATGAGCTGTCTCGGATTGCTGAATTTTGCACAGGAAAATGATATTATTGTGCTTACTTCTGGGGCTGGCGACCGCTATGTCCTCGACAGGATGACAGAAGAAAAGTGTAGTCTTGGCGGTGAAAAAAGCGGACATATCATATTTCTGGACGATTCGCCTATCGGTGACGGTCAGCTTTGCGGTGCGAAGCTGCTTGAAATAATGAAGCGTTCGGGAAAAAAGCTGAGTGAACTATCCGATGAGATGAAAAGACTTCCACAAGTAGTCTTCAATGTCAGAATATCGCCGAATAAAAAGGAAATATGGAAGAACGACAGCGTTATTACCGGACTTATAAAGGAAAATGATGAGCGTCTCGGCAGCGAAGGAAGAATAGTAGTCCGTGAATGTGCCGGAACAGAGCCTTATATCCGCGTTCTTGCGGAGGGACCTGATTTTGGCTCGATAAACAAGATGGCTGTTGAGATCGCTCAGAATATAAAATCACGCTGTGCGGCTTCGCGCCCACGGCAATAAGTATAAGGAGTTGCTACCTTGAGAACAGCAGAAAACTGGAAGGATTACGTGATCCTTGATGCATCTGACGGCGAAAAGCTTGAAACATGGGGCGGTATCAGTCTTATAAGACCTGATCCGCAGATAATATGGAAAACGGATAAGAAGGATATGATGTGGAATACTGCGGATGGTCACTACCGTCGCTCGAATCAGGGAGGGGGCAAGTGGGAGTTCCGCAAGAGACTTCCGGAATCGTGGAACATAAGCTACCGCGAACTCACCTTCAATATCCGTCCGACAGGTTTCAAGCATACCGGTCTTTTCCCTGAACAGGCTGTAAACTGGGATTTCATGGCAGAGAAGATAAGAAATGCTGGCAGGGAAATAAATGTACTGAACCTTTTCGCATATACCGGCGGCGCAACTCTTGCGTGTGCGGCAGCCGGCGCTTCTGTGTGTCATGTTGATGCGGCAAAGGGTATGGTGCAGTGGGCGAGAGATAACGCAGCTGCGTCTGGTCTTACCGATAAGCCTATCCGCTGGATCGTTGACGACTGTGAAAAATTCATTGCTCGTGAGATACGCCGCGGAAGAAAATACGATGCAGTTATCATGGATCCTCCAAGCTACGGCAGAGGTCCTGGCGGTGAGGTATGGAAGCTTGAGAACTGCGTTTACGATCTTGTGAAGCTTTGCTCGGGAGTCCTTTCGGATGATCCGCTTTTCTTCCTTATCAACAGCTATACGACCGGACTTTCACCGTCTGTTATGGGATATATACTCGGAAGCGTACTCACCGGAAAATACGGCGGAAACGTTTCCTTTGACGAGATAGGACTTCCCGTAAAGTCCACCGGAATGACGCTTCCGTGCGGCTCGACGGCGATATTCAGCCGATAACAGGAATGCTTATGAACAATATCATAGAAATACATGATCTTCATTTTGCATATAAGGGCAATGAGAACGGTGAAGAAAAAGAAGTTCTGAAAGGTATTGATCTTAATATCCGTGAGGGAGAATTCCTTGCGGTATTAGGTCATAACGGCTCGGGGAAATCAACTCTTGCCAAGCATATAAATGCCATTCTCCTGCCAACAAAGGGCAGAGTGACTGTCAACGGCATAGACACCGCAGACGATTCGCGGCTTTTTGAGCTGAGGCAGTGTGCCGGAATGGTCTTTCAGAATCCGGATAATCAGATAGTATCATCAATAGTCGAAGAGGACGTTGCGTTCGCTCTCGAAAATCTCGGCGTTCCTTACGAGGAGATGCGGAAGCGTGTTGACGATGCTCTGAAATCTGTGGGGATGTACGAATACCGTCTGCATTCGCCAAGCCAGCTTTCGGGCGGGCAGAAGCAGAGAGTTGCTATTGCCGGAGTTATTGCGATGAGTCCAAAGTGTATAATTCTCGATGAACCTACTGCTATGCTTGATCCAAAGGGACGCAGAGAGGTCATGGATACAATACGCCGGATGAACCGTGAACACGGTATCACAATAATACTAATCACACATTATATGGACGAGGCTGCTGCCTGCGACAGAGTTATCGTTATGGATGAAGGCAGGATAGTCATGGACGATATTCCGCCAAAAGTCTTTTCCCGTGTGGACGAGATGAAGAGAATAGGTCTTGATGTTCCGCAGGTGACGGAACTTGTCTGGCAGCTGAGAAAATCAGGCTGCGATATATCACCGGAGATAATTTCCGGCGAGGAATGTGTTGATGCGATCATGAAATTATTCAAATCCTGATCGTGCATAAGATCTGAAGGGAGATTAAATTGGCAATACTTGAAACACAGCAGCTTACCTATACTTACAGCATTGATACTCCCTTTGAGAAAACAGCGGTGGATCATGTTGATCTTTCAATAAATGAAGGTGAGATCATCGGACTTATGGGACATACCGGTTCTGGAAAGTCTACACTGATACAGCATTTCAACGGTCTGCTGTGCCCGACATCAGGAAAGATACTTCTCGATGGAAGGGACATCTGGGCTGATAAGAATAAAATACGCGATGTTCGCTTTCAGGTGGGACTGGTGTTCCAGTATCCGGAATACCAGATATTTGAAGAAACTGTTTTTAAGGATATAGCGTTCGGTCCTAAGAATATGGGGCTGAGCGATGAGGAGATAAAGCAGCGGGTTCTTGAAACAGCCGAAGACATAGGACTTTCCGAGGAGCTCATGGAGCGTTCGCCATTTGAGCTTTCGGGCGGTCAGAAAAGAAGAGTTGCTATCGCGGGAGTTATGGCGATGCGGCCGAAGGTGCTCATACTCGATGAGCCGACAGCCGGTCTTGATCCGGCAGGAAGAGACCAGATATTCGCACAGATAAAAAAGTACCACGAACGCAATAAGAACACTATCCTCATAGTTTCTCACAGTATGGAGGATATTGCTTCGTTTGCCGACCGTATACTGGTAATGAATCAGGGAAAGCTTTTCTGCTTTGACGAAACAGTAAAGGTCTTTGCAAGGGCAGAGGAAATAGTGAAGATAGGTCTTGATGTTCCGCAGATAACAAAGGTGTTTCTTGAACTGAAACGCCGCGGACTCGATTTTGGAAAAGAAGTTTACACAGTTGATTATGCAAAGGAACTCCTTCTTCGTCATCTGAAAGAAAGAGGGGGACTGTGATTTGCTGAAGGATATTACTATCGGACAGTATTTTCCGATGAACAGCGTGATACACAGTCTTGATCCGCGTTTCAAGATAGTGATAACGCTGCTGATGATAATCATGCTGTTTTCAGGCGGCTCGATGATATGTCTTGCGATAGGGGCGGTGTATACCGTTATGGCAATGCTCCTTTCAAGGATACCGCTGAAGCTGTTCTGGAAAAGTGTCAGACCACTTATGCCGTTTCTTGTGATAACGGCGGTGCTGAATATATTTATAATCAGATCCGGAGATACGCTCTGGAAATGGAAATTTATTAGTATTACAGAGGATGGTCTTAATTCGAGCGCGTTCATGATAATCAGGATAACGCTGCTGGTTATGGGAAGTTCGATACTTACTTATACGACTTCGCCGATAACTCTTACCGATGCGATAGAGCGTCTGCTCTCTCCGCTGAAGAAGCTGAAATTTCCTGTTCACGAACTTGCTATGATGATGTCGATAGCGCTGAGATTCATACCAACACTTATTGAGGAAACAGATAAGATAATCTCCGCTCAGAAAGCAAGAGGCGCTGAGATAGATTCGGGAAGTCTTTCTCACAGAGCTAAGAATCTCGTTTCAATACTCGTTCCGCTGTTTATATCTTCGTTCAGAAGAGCGGACGAACTTGCGACCGCTATGGAATGCCGCTGTTATCACGGCGGTGAAGGACGTACAAGGCTGCGTCAGCTCAGATCATCATACAAAGACTATATTGCTTTGATCATAACTATTGTATTCCTTGCGGCTGTCATTGCGGCAGGAAGAATATTCTGAATAAATATAATAAGAGAGAGATGTTACCAATGGCTAATAGTAGTAATAAAAAGAAAAAACAAACATCAAACAAAAATACGGTTAAAAACAGGAAGCCGGCTGCCGGCAAAAAGCCTTTTTCTGCCAGAAACAATAAAACGATAAGAAAAAATGCTGCATCCGCAAAGGCTCTTACGCCTGAAATGGAGAAGAAGCGTCTCGAAAGAGAGCAGTTCTTTGCAAGGGTGCGAGGAAATGTCTTCTATCGTTACCTTTATGGTCAGGGCTGGCTGTATTTCGTGCTTTCTTTCGTAATATCAGCTTCGATAATGCTTTATGCGTTCGCACAGGAGGGAATACATCCTTTCGGCAATAATCAGATGCTGGTAGTTGATCTGTGGCATCAGTATTTCCCGTTCTTCAGGGTAGAAAGAGAGAAGCTTCTGACAGGAGGTTCGCTGCTTTATTCATGGCAGAATGGTCTCGGTTCAAACTTCATATCGCTCATGGCATACTATGCAGCGAGCCCGCTCAACTGGATATCGATACTGTTCAGTGAAGACGGTGTCAGGGATGCCATGATGTATATACTTGTTATGAAGATAGGCTTCGCAGGAGCATTTTTCCAGCGCTTCCTGAGATACACATATAACAGGAATGATTTCTCGACCTGCGTATTTTCAGTAATGTACGCTCTTTGCAGCTTCAATCTCGGTTACTACTGGAACGTTATGTGGTTCGATACAGTAGCTATCTTCCCACTTGTAATGCTTGGTATAGTTGCGATATGCCGTGAAAGGAAGTGGAAGACCTTTACATTCTCACTTGCAATCGCGCTTATCTCGAACTACTATATCGGTTATTTTGTATGTATATTCTCAGTGTTCATGTTTCTGGCAGCAAGCATTATTGAGTTCAAAAGCATCAAGGACTGGCTTGTAAAATTCTGGATAATGCTTCGTTCCGCACTTCTCGGAGGTGCAATGAGCGCGTTCATGCTGATACCGGCTTACTGCGGTCTGAAACTATCTTACAGCAATGATGAACGCTCGGTATTCCAGAAACTCAAAGACATTCTTTCCGGCGACTTCAAAAAATATGAAAGCTGGACAAGTATTTTTGCTAATACTATTTCGTATAATGAACCGACAAAGGTCGAAGGTCTGCCGAATTTCGCCTGCGGTATGCTGGCTATCGTGCTTATTGGCGTATTCCTTTTCTCAAAGGGCATAAAGATAAGAGAGAAGGTATCTTCAACTATCATGCTTGCGATCATCGCAGTGAGCTGTAACCTTCGCCCGCTCAACTACATCTGGCACGGATTCCATTTCACAAACCAGATACCTTACCGTTTTGCATTCATTTTCAGTTTCGTCCTTGCGGCGGCTGCTTACAGAGCGTATGCTATCATGCTCAAGAACGGTATAAAGTATTATCAGCTGGTACTCATGCTGATAGGTCCTGCTACCGTATTCTATCTCAACTACTATGTGAAAAAGGACGATTTCAAGATCGAGGGTGCTATCAAGAGCTCACTCATAATCACAATAGCTTATCTGCTCATATTCACTGCGGCTAAGGTATTCCCGTTCAGGAATAAGGCTGTCCGCAACACGATCATGAGCTTTGCACTGGCAATAGCTGTTTTCAGCGAATTTGTAAGCGTCGCTAAGACAGGCGTAAAGACTGTCGGAAGCAGTTCGTATACCTCTTATCCTACAAGCTATGATGAGGTTGAATCGCTTCTCTCTGCTGCTAAGGAGTCTGAGGATTCACTGTTTTACCGTACTGAGGTAACAGATACCTATACTCTTAATGACAGCGCACTTTATGGTTATTACGGCATTTCACAGTTCTCATCAGTAGCAAATGTTTCAGTAACAAGACTCTGCAAGCGCCTCGGAATGTATGCTTCCGAAGCTGGAAACCGCTACTATTATCGTATCAATACACCTGTTGTAAACGCACTGTTCGGCGTTAAGTACATGATAAAGAAGGGCAGTCCGCTTGAGACTGAGGGATATGCTCTTGAATATGCAGGCTCAGCCGGAAAATCAGGCACCTGCTATCTCTACAAGAACAAATATAATCTCTCGCTTGGATTCATGGTCGATAAGGACATCCTCAGAGTCGAGGACAAGGAAGCCCTCAATCCGTTTGAGTATCAGAACAGCGTCATGAAATTTGCAACAGGCAGCAGTAAGCCTACCTTCCTTGCTCAGGTCGTAAGCCTTGCTGAATACACGAATATGAGCGTTACAAAGAATGGATACGGAAACTATAACTTCACCCGACCGGATAAAGACAGTACCAATTCCTATACAGAATATACTTTTGAATGTAATGACGATATGCCGCTCTACGCCTATGCAAGCTGTAACGATTCCTGTGATAAGATACAGGTCAGATATGACGGAAAGGTCGTTGACAGCGGAAATCTCATCAAGAAATATCCGGTAGTATTCCCGGCTGGCGACGGCGTAAGCGGAAAGCAGTCTGTTATACAGATAAACTCGGATTCTGAGCATAATTCGGGCAATTTCAAGCTTATGGTATATGCTCTCGATCTGAAGGCTTTTGAAGAGCAGTATGCACAGCTTGCTGATGAACAGTTCCAGATCACCGATTTTGCCGACAGCAGGATCGAAGGCAACATCAAGGCTAAGAAGGACGGTGTCCTCTACTTCTCGATACCTTACGAAAAGGGCTGGACAGTCTATGTTGACGGCGAAAAGGCTGAGACATTCGATGTGCTCAATTCAATGCTCGGCGTTGAGGTTTCAAAAGGCGAGCATGAGATAAAGCTTGTTTACTGTCCTGAGGGCTTTAAACTCGGAACTGCAATAAGCGTTTCTGCATTCGTTATCACCTGCGGACTTATATGGTATGACAGACGCCGCAGAAAGAAGAAGTTACCGGTTGAAAAGCAGCCTGAATCCGGAGAAGGTCCGGACAATGCTCCTGAAAAGGAAGAGCCGGCTGAGGAAAAGGTTATCCATACCGGTGAGATATACAATCAGGAGGTTGAAGAGATCTCAGCAGCTGCTTCTGAGCCTGTTGAGCCGGGAAAAAACGAAGCTGCTGAAATAACTGCTGAGCCGGAAATTAAGGCTCAGACCGAAGCTCCGGCAGAGAATGCGGAGAATGATGCCGAAAATCCAGTATCGGGGGAAGAGAATGAGAAATCTCAAAGTGATGATAGCTTACAGGGGAACTAAGTATCATGGCTTCCAGCGGCAGAATAATGCGCTGACGGTTCAGGAAGTTGTCGAGCGCCATGTTTCAAAGGTCCTTAACGAGCCTGTTACTATTATCGGCTGTTCACGTACAGATACCGGGGTTCACGCCAATAACTACTGCTTTAATGTCAAGACCAGCAGTAAAATAAACTGCCGCGGATTCGTCCGCGGCGTGAACGGCGAACTTCCGGACGATATATCAGTCCTCAGCTGCGAGGATGCGCCTATGGATTTTCATGCAAGGTTTGATTGCGTGGGCAAGGAATACGTCTATAAAATGCATTGCAGTGAATCAAAAAATCCTTTTGCGACCGACCTGATGTATCATTACAGGAGACCATTTGACCTTGAAGCGGTAAAAGCTGCGGCAAAATACTTCGTCGGCGAGCACGATTTCACGTCTTTTTGTGCTGATTGTTCAAATGTTTCAACGCCTGTCAGAACAATATATTCATTTAAAATAGAAAATAGTGGTGATTCTGTATTAATGCTTGTAAAAGGCAACGGTTTTTTGTATAATATGATTAGGATAATGGTCGGTACGCTCATCGAGGTAAGTGAGAAGAATATAAAGCCTGATGATATACCCTATATCCTTGAAGCTAAAGACCGCCTTAAAGCCGGCAGAACTGCTATGGCACACGGACTTTATCTGAATCGTATCTTCTATTCAGAAGATGAACTGCTTAAAGATGTAAACTGATGCCGGATACGTTGTTTTACGGCAATGCACAGAACAAAAGAGTATAAAGGAGATGAAAGACTTGCCGGTATACGATGCCGATGATATAGTCGAGCTCAAAAACAGAAAGAAGCGCCGACGGAGACTGATAAAGCTTGGAGTTATAATCCTTCTTGCATTTATATCCGCGGGAATGTATTTCACCAGAGATACATGGTATCCTAAGCTTCGCGGAATAGGAAAGCAATATAAAACCATCGTCAATTCGGGACAGCTTGCAACGGGTAATTTCCCGATCGAGGTGACGAGCGGAAGCGATTATCAGCTGAGATATACTGTTAAAAAGGTACTTATACTGAGCGATTCAACGCTTTATTACTATAATACCGACGGCTCTCTGCTGAAAAAGCGTCAGCACGATTATTCAAATCCTGTCCTCAGAGTTGCTAACGGAAAGGCTATGGTATATGAGAGCGGAGGAAACCGTTTTTCCGTCGAGGATGAGGACGAGGTGTTCTTCACAAGGGAGTTTGATGAGAACATACTCTTTGCACGTATCAGTTCTGAGGGCTATGCAGCAGTTGTAACGACTTCTGAAAACTATAACTGCGAAATGATAGTATATAATCGAAAGGGCGAGATCATATACTCAAGAAAATGCGTAGACCGTGTGAGCGATATTAGCTTTATTGATGACAGTTCAGGCTGCATGATGACCATGATAAAGGCAGAAAATGGTACTCATGTTACAACAGTTCAGGAGATAGATTTCAGCGATAAAGAAGAGAAATGGACTTCTCCAGGACTTAACACACTTGGTCTTGAAGTATTCGGATCGTCAGAGGGGGCGTTCGTTTACGGACTTGATTCCTGCGGATATGTCGACAGGAACGGAAAAATCAGTTCATATTATAAGTATGAAGGAGAACTTGCAGCAGCAGCAAGTATAAGCGGCAAATCAGCCGTGTTGGTAAATAATGAGGACTCCAGAAAATATAATGCTATATTATTTTCTGGGAACAGTTCAGAACCAATCATTATAGATCTTGAAACACCGGCAATAGAGGTATCGGTTTTCAAAGGTCTGGCTTACATACTTTGTCAGGATGGAATCTATACTTACGATTTTACGGGAGCACTCCGTTCAACGGCTAAGGCTAACGATTCATACACAGGCTTCGTTAGAAGCGATAATCATATATTCCTGAAAGGTTTTAACAGAATAGACAGGATAGATTACGATACATGATCTGATAAAATGGGTTGGTGATAAAATATGGGCGAACAGTTCTGGTGGTTTTATGATGTAATAGCATTGGCGGTAATATTTACCTGTGTATTTATTTCCGCAAGAAAGGGTGCAATGCACGCAGTATCTATGCTGATAGCATATGTGCTTGCGTTTGGTATAGCATTCTCATTCAGTGCTGCTCTTGGCGGAGCAATAGCTGATAATATGATAACGAACAGCAATACTAAAAAGATAAATACTTCCCTGAGCGGATACAAATTCACAACAAAGGTCGCAGAGTATATCAATACCCTCGACTATGGCGTGAATGTTGAATCAAAACAGTTAGAAGAGATATACAGCGGCAATAAGAATTATAACGAAGAATTGCTGAAGTATATCAATAACAGAAAGGGAAAGAAGGTCGAGGAAGATCCTATGCGCTTTGAGAAGCGTATGAATGAGGAGTATTCTCAGATCATGAGAAGCATTGTCGGGGAAAATCTCAATAAGTATTCGGCAGAGGTGGCTGCAAAGAAGGTCATTGATGATCCGGAGACATTCAACGAACTCATCCCTATGATGCTTAACAAGGATGATAAATCAGAAGCGGCTGAATACATATCCGAGAACTATGTTCAGGAGGCTTATGAAACTATATCAAAGCTGATCTGCTTTATAATCATGTTCACACTCGCTTTCATTGCACTGCTGATGTTCTTCAGATCAATGCTCGGAAATCAGTATCATGAGATGAGGATACCGGCACACGTCGGAGGTGCTTTGATCGGCATACCGAAGGGCATCATACTATGCTTTGCCGTTGCGGCAGTAATAAGACTTTATGTTGTGCTCGGCAGCGATGAAATGCTGTTCTTCAATTTCAATGCTATTGATAAGACATACATTTTCAAGCATATGTATAATAATGTTGCAGATATGATGTAACAAAAAGGATGTTGGCGGGATAGTTCCGCAAAAAGGCAATAATAATACAGGAGGATACAGCCTGATGATAATGTGCAGCAAATGCAAGAAAAGACCTGCGGTGGTGTTTATAACATCAGTGCAGGGCAATGAGAAGAAGAATGAGGGACTCTGTCTTTCGTGTGCGCGAAAGAACAATATCCCTCAGGTGGCAGAATATATGGATCGCCTTGGCATAACTGATGAGGAGATCGATCAGCTTTCCGATCAGATGATGGGAATGCTTGATGGAGATTCCTTTGAGATGGGCGGTTCAGGTCTGATGCCTGATTTCATCTCAAATATGTTCGGAGGGGATGTCCCTCAGGACGAAAATGCTGACGATAATGCAGAGCACGAACCGGATAAGAGATCCGGCGGAGAGGCTTCAAGTGAAAAGCGTGAAAAGAAAGGTCTTTTCGGCAGAAATAAGGAGAAAAAGCGCAAGGAACTGAAATTCCTCGGAAGCTACTGTACTAACCTTTCACAGAAGGCAGCCGACGGCGAACTTGATAACATAATCGGCAGAGATAAGGAGATCGCGCGTGTTGTTCAGATACTTTCGCGCCGTACAAAGAACAATCCTTGCCTTATAGGTGAG
This sequence comes from uncultured Ruminococcus sp., assembly GCA_900315755.1. Taxonomy (GTDB): domain Bacteria; phylum Bacillota; class Clostridia; order Oscillospirales; family Ruminococcaceae; genus Ruminococcus. The sequence goes on along the minus strand of ONAI01000001.1, from coordinate 9,650 downwards.
CCGGGTGTAGGTAAGACTGCGATCGCAGAGGGTATAGCTTTGCGTATCAATGAGGGCAATGTACCTTTCAACCTCGCTGATAAGAAACTCTATCTTCTTGATCTTACTGCTCTTGTTGCCGGTACTCAGTTCCGCGGACAGTTCGAGAGCCGTGTTAAAGGTCTCGTTGACGAGGTTAAGCGAGAAGGAAATATCATACTCTTTATTGACGAGGTACACAATCTCGTCGGAGCAGGCGATTCAGAGGGCTCAATGAATGCCGCAAATATCCTCAAACCGGCACTCTCACGCGGAGAGGTGCAGGTCATAGGTGCAACAACATTCGGTGAATACAGAAAATATATTGAAAAGGATTCCGCTCTTGAGAGACGTTTTCAGCCGGTAACAGTTGCCGAGCCGACTATCGAAGATACAGTTGATGTCCTTCTTGGTATAAAGAAGTATTATGAGGAATACCATAGGGTACACATTTCAGATTATCTTGTGAGAGTGTGTGCCGTTCTCTCTGAGAGATATATCACTGACAGATTCCTTCCGGATAAGGCGATAGACCTGCTTGATGAAGGCTGTGCAAGGGCTTGTATACGCTCCCCTGAGATAGCTGAGTATTCAAAGATGAAGAAGGAAATTGAAGTTCTTGAAGGAATGGAGAAGGAGATCTCCGAACAGCAGGAGCCGGATTATCAGGCACTTGCCGAGGTCAAGGGCAAGCTTATCCACGCCCGCGAGGATGTTGAAAAATTAAAGGAAAAGGCAGAGAACGTTCAGGTCACTGAAGGCGACATCACTAAGGTCGTTGAACTGTGGACCGGTATCCCTGCAAGCAAGATAGCTGAAACTGAATTTCTGAAGATCGCTAAGCTTGAGGATGAGCTCAAAAAGCGCGTTCTCGGTCAGGATGAAGCTGTTGAAACACTCGCAAAAGCTATCAAGCGTACAAGAGTGCGTCTCAATAAGCGCCGCAGACCTGCTTCGTTCATTTTTGTAGGACCTACCGGTGTTGGTAAGACAGAGCTCGTAAAAGCTCTTGCGGAAGAGATGTTTGATTCGCCGGAGCCGCTTATACGTCTCGATATGACGGAATATATGGAAAAACACTCCGTTGCGAGGATGATAGGTTCGCCTCCCGGATATGTCGGATACGATGAGGCTGGACAGCTTACCGAAAAAGTGCGCCGCCGTCCTTATTCCGTTATCCTCTTTGACGAGATAGAGAAGGCACATCCGGACGTTATGAACATCCTCATGCAGATACTCGATGAGGGCAAGATAGATGATGCTCAGGGCAGAACTATCAACTTTGAAAATACCATTATCTGCATGACTTCAAATGCAGGTTCGACCGATAAAACTGTCGGAGTAGGCTTCAACAGAACAGAGAATGAGATCTCGAAGGATAAGGCTATGAAGGGACTGCGTGATTTCCTGCGCCCTGAGTTTATCAGCCGTATTGATGAGATAGTAGTGTTCAGACAGCTTACAAAGGAGAATTTTGCTCATATCGCAGCACTTATGCTCGATGAGATGAAGGAGCCTCTTGCTGAGAAGAATATCACTCTCAGCTATACCGATGAAGCACTTGAACTTATTGCTGAGAAGTCTTTCGGAAAGCCTTACGGTGCGCGTGACATACGCAGAGTCATCCGTCAGGATGTCGAGGATAAGATCGCGGAGATCATAATAGAAAAGGCTTCTGAAACTGAAAGTATTGATGTAAGTGTTGCAGACGGTGCGATCAGTGTTGTGAGAAAAGCAAGGGAGCAGTCAGGTAATGAATAAAAGGTTTCTCGCACTGGCTGCTGCCGTTGTTATGACTTTTTCGGCTGCCGGATGCAGTTCTGACAGCAGCGGAAGCAGCAGTTCATCAGCTGCCGGAGCTTCGGGCAAGACGGATATGTTCGTGAGCAACAAGCTGTTTGAACAGGACTACGAAGGCGTAAATGATATAGACGAAGGTCCGGTGCTCTCAATAGGTAAAACAAAGGCAAAAGCCGGTGGTATTGCCGAGGTCAAGCTTTATGTCGATAATGCAAAGAACAAATGGAGTATGTGTGCGCTGCACATAACCTATCCGGATGTTCTTGAATGTATAAAAGACGAAAACGATGAAGCAAAATTCAGCACCGGAGAGGCTCTTGAAAAGTCTATTGCTGCGGTAACTCAGGTATGGGATTCTAATCTTCCGGATGATTTACAGGAAAACAAGCGCTTTGCAGCTTATATTACCACTATTTTCGATGGAAATATAGGCGGTGACGGTGAAATATGCACATTCTATTTCAAAGTTCCTGAAAATGCTGAATCAGGTACAGTCTATGATATAGATTATTACTATTCAAGCAACCAGTATACGAAAGATGTCTTCTCAAACGATCAGGAAGACGCAGAAATGGAAAAATATGCATTTTCACATTGCAAGAGCGGCTCGATAACCGTTGAATAATACTTACGGACGACAAGTGGGGATTCACCCTTGTCGTCCGTTTTTTATATCCATGAATATGCCGGCATAAAAATGTTATTTTTTACATTCTCTGTTGCTTTATCTGTTTTTTTATGTTATAATAGTAATTATGAACAAAAGTATATGGAGAGTGAACAAATGAATAAATATAAAAAACTCGCGTTCAACACCATGATATTCGCAATAGGAAGCTTCGGTTCAAAAATACTTGTCCTGCTGCTTACACGTCTTTATACCAATAATATAAGCCCTGCGGATTCAAGCACTAAGGAGCTTCTTGAAATAACCGCCTACTTCCTTATCCCTATCTTCACTTTCTCTATGACTGAGGCTATCATCCGCTTCGGTCTCGATGACAGATACGATAAAACGGAAGTGTTTACTACGGCAACGGTATTGAATACTCTCGGTCTCGGAATTATGATAGTGTTGTCTCCGTTGTTCCGGTTGTTCCAGTTTTTCGATTTTCTTAACGGCTATACTGTACTATTGATGATATATGTCTGCACTTCGGCATTCCGGGCGCTGTGTTCTCAGTTTGTACGTGCAAGAGGTCTCGTTAAGCTTTTTTCTCTCGATGGCATACTCGCAACGCTTACACTTCTCATTTTCAACATTGTTTTCATCTCAAGCCTGCATTGGGGCGTTAAGGGCTTCATGCTCTCGATAATCCTTTCCGACTTATGCTCGGCTATATTTCTTATAATCGTCGCTAAGCTTTACGATTTTCTTGATTTCAAGCGATACAACAAAAAACTTGCTACAAGCATGATGCGCTTTGCTGTTCCGCTTATCCCGACTATTGTTATGTGGGTAATAACCGGCTTCTCGGACCGTCTTTTTATCCGCTATATGCACAGCGACAAGGTTGCGCTCGGTGAAAGTGCCGCAGGTATATACGGCTATGCGACTAAAGTTCCGAATCTCATTTCAATGGTCTCGACTATCTTCTTTCAGGCATGGAATATGTCGGCTATCATGGAAAATGATTCAGCCGACAGAAGCAGGTTCTATGAAAAGGTCTACTCCGCTTACGAGTCTATACTCTTTATCGCTTCTGCATTCCTGATCGCAGGTATTGAGATCGTTACTCCGATATTCATAAGCACATCACGCTTCGGTGAATACAGCAGCGTTTCACAATACACTCCGATACTGGTAGTTGCGGTACTGTTCATGTGTCTCGATCAGTTCCTCAGCAGTATCTATACTGCTACCAAGCATACCAAGAACTCATTCTGGACAAGTTTTGCTGCAAGTATGGCAAATATAGTCCTCAACTTCTTCCTTATTCCTGAATGGGGAATACAGGGAGCTTGCATCGCTACATTCCTCAGCTACTATCTTTGCTTCTGGTCGAGAATGATAGATGCCCGTTACTATGTTCCGTTTAAGTTTGATCCTGTAAAATCCTGCATAAATACGACCGTTCTCTTACTTATGTGCTGGGTGATGATAGCTAAGCTTCCGCTTTATGGACTCTGGCTGTTCATAATGCTTGCTTTTGAGCTGGCTGTAAACTACAAGGCACTTATTATAACAGTAAGAAAGATCACGGGAAAAAACGAAGCCTGAAATTATGGACTGCACTGACTGAAGCTGTGCAGTCCTTTTGATTTGGGTTATGAATTTAAAAAAATTCCGGACACTTGACATTTTATATTACCTGTGGTATAATATCGGTAGAATATTAAACCGTTGAAGAAGAGTAAGTAATTCCGGCATGGATTTTCAGAGAGCCAGTGGTCGATGTGAACTGGTATGAAGCGCGGGAATGAATGGACTTCCGAGGGCGAACTGAAGGCAATGTTTCATCGCAGATGTGCTGTGTAGGCGAGCCGCAGTGGAACTGCGTTAACAATCCGGCATACGAGAAAGTATGCATTGAGTGGACGCAGAGCGTCAAGCAGGGTGGCACCGCAGAATGAGATTATCACTTCTGTCCCGGCATATGTATTGTCGGAGCGGAAGTTTTTTATTGCTCCGGCTAAAAACTTATTAAAACAGTTAAGGAGAATTGCTATGTCAAACGAAAAGATTCCATACAAGATCTATCTTGAAGAAAAGGATCTGCCAAAGCAGTGGTACAATGTTCGTGCTGATATGAAGAAGAAACCGGCACCGCTTTTAAATCCTGCAACAGGAAAGCCATGTACTGCTGAAGAACTCAGCCACGTTTTCTGTAATGAACTCGTACAGCAGGAACTCAACGAGACTGATCCTTATATCGCTATTCCTCAGGAGATACAGGACTTCTATAAGATGTTCCGTCCGTCACCGCTCATCAGAGCTTATTTCCTTGAAAAGAAGCTTGGCACTCCGGCTAAGATCTACTATAAGTTCGAGGGCAACAATACAAGCGGAAGCCATAAGCTCAATTCCGCTATTGCTCAGGCTTACTATGCTAAAAAGCAGGGACTCAAGGGCGTTACGACCGAAACAGGTGCAGGTCAGTGGGGTACAGCACTTTCAATGGCTTGTTCATATTTTGATCTTGATTGTCAGGTATACATGGTAAAGGTATCATATGAGCAGAAGCCTTTCCGCCGCGAGGTTATGCGTACATACGGCGCTAACGTAACTCCTTCTCCTTCTATGACAACAGAGGTCGGCAGAAAGATACTTGCTGAATTCCCTGAAACCGGCGGAAGCCTCGGCTGCGCTATCTCAGAGGCTGTTGAGGCTGCAACTTCACAGGAAGGCTATCGCTATGTCCTCGGAAGCGTTCTCTCACAGGTACTTCTCCACCAGACTGTTATCGGTCTTGAGTGTAAGACTGCACTTGATAAATACGGTGAAAAGCCAGACATCATTATCGGCTGTGCAGGCGGCGGTTCTAACCTCGGCGGACTTGTTGCTCCGTTTATGGGAGAAAAACTCCGCGGCGAAGCTGATTACCAGATCATTGCTGTTGAGCCGGCTTCTTGTCCGAGTCTCACACGCGGTACTTATGCTTATGACTACTGTGATACAGGTAAGATCTGTCCTCTCCAGAAGATGTATACTCTCGGAAGCGGCTTCATGCCTTCACCGAACCATGCTGGCGGTCTCCGTTACCACGGTATGAGCGCTATCCTCTCTGAACTCTACGATCAGGGACTTATGGAGGCTCGTTCAGTTGAGCAGACATCTGTATTCGAGGCTGCTCAGCAGTTTGCAAGAGTTGAGGGTATTCTTCCTGCTCCGGAAAGCAGCCACGCTATCCGTGTTGCTATCGACGAGGCTCTCAAGTGCAAGGAAACAGGCGAGGAAAAGACTATCCTCTTCGGTCTTACAGGTACAGGATATTTCGATATGTACGCTTATGCTGCTTACAATGACGGCAAGATGAGCGACTATATCCCGACTGATGAGGAGATCGCTAAGTCAATAGCTAATCTTCCGAAGATCGGCTGATAAAAAGCTGTTTTTCCGGAAACATGAATAATTCTGTTTCCGGTGGCATAATATCAATAGGCAAACATATCTATACTTCTCTTTGCGGACTCTTCGGAGTCCGCTTTTTCTATACATATTATTCTGCGATGATGCTGTGATAACAAAAAGGAGACTGTCGTGAGACAGTCTCCTAAAAGTTTTTGAGTTCTGCATTTATCAAAGAGTGTCGATAATTTCAAGTGAGTGCTCTTCGTTCATAGTTCTGCACATTTCGATGAACTTATCAAGAGGAACGTTTTTAAGCTGTTTATTACCTCTGATGTTGATAGAAACGAGATCGTTCTCGGCTTCGTTATCACCGATTATAACTACATAAGGATCCTTGTAGTCCTTGAATTTTCTGATCTTGTTCTTCATGTTATCATCGGTGTAATCAACCTCTGCTCTGATGTGGTTCTTCTTGAGGAGGTCAGCGACCTTCTTAGCGTAGTCGTTGTGGTCTGTTCTGATCGGTACGATACCTACCTGCATCGGTGAGAGCCAGAATGGGAATGCTCCCTTGAAGTTCTCTGTGATGATACCGATGAATCTCTCGAATGAACCGAAAATAGCACGGTGGATCATTACAGGCTGCTTTTCGGAGCCGTCAGAAGCGATATACTTCATCTTGAAATTGAGCGGAAGCTGGAAGTCGAGCTGGATAGTACCCATCTGCCATTCACGACCGATAGCGTCCTTCATCTTGAGGTCGATCTTAGGACCGTAGAAAGCGCCGTCTCCCTCGTTAAGCTCATATCCGTCCGGACCGTACTTATCTTCGAGGATCGCCTTGAGGTCAGCCTCAGCCTTGTTCCATACGTTTATGTCGCCCATGTAGTCATCAGGACGTGTTGAAAGCTCAGCCTTGTATTCAAGACCGAAGGTATTGTACATTTCAGTAGCGATGTCCATAATGTCGTTGATCTCGGATGCGATCTGCTCCTCTGTTACGAGGATGTGAGCGTCGTCCTGTCTGAACTGCTGAACACGGAAGAGACCGTTGAGCTCTCCGGACTTCTCCTTACGGTGGATAACGTCTACCTGATTGAATTTAAGAGGAAGCTCCTTATATGAACGCTGTCTGTTCATGTAAACCTTGATAGCGTTAGGACAGTTCATCGGCTTAGCGCAGTAAACCTCGTTGTCCTCTTCAGCAGGGATAACGAACATACCGTCCTGATAGTGATCCCAGTGACCGGATGTTACCCACAGTTCCTTCTTTGAGAGTACAGGACCTGAGATCTCGGTGTAGTTATGATCTTCATGAACGCCTCTCCAGTATTCAAGGAGAGCGTTGAAGAGCTTCCAGCCTCTCGGGAGCCAGTAAGGCATACCCGGAGCAGTGTGGTCGAACATGAAGAGACCCAGTTCTTTGCCGAGCTTCTTGTGATCGCGAAGCTTAGCCTCTTCGATCATTTTGAGGTATTCATCGAGCATTGAAGCCTTAGGGAATGCAATAGCATAAACACGGGAGAGCATCTTGTTCTTCTCATTTCCTCTCCAGTAAGCGCCTGTACATGAGATGAGCTTGAATGCCTTTACCGGTGAGGTGTCCATGAGGTGAGGACCTGCACAGAGATCAGTAAATTCGCCTTGCTTGTAGAACGAGATAGGCTCGCCCTTGCCGACGTGTTCTTCGCAGAGTTCAACTTTGTAAGGCTCGTCCATTTCTTTCAGCTTAGCGATAGCGTCCTCAGGTGAGAGTTCAAACTGTTCGAGAGCAAGACCTTCCTTGACGATCTTTTTCATCTCAGCTTCGATCTTTTCAAGCTCTTCGGGAGTGAAGGGCTTTTCGAGGTCGAAATCGTAGTAGAATCCGTTTTCGATAGCAGGTCCGATAGCGAGCTTAGCTGCCGGATAGAGTCTCTTGACTGCCTGTGCAAGAATGTGGGATGCAGTATGCCAGAAAGTCTTTTTGCCGTCTATCACGTCAAATGTACATACCTCGAAGGTGCAGTCGCTGTCGATCACTGTGCGGAGGTCCTTGACCTCGCCGTTGATCTTCACGCAGCACGCAGCCTTGTAAAGTCCCATACCAATGCCCTTTACGATCTCAGCAGCGGACTGTGCGGATTCGATCTCGCGGACACTGCCGTCTTTTAATGTTAATTTTATCATGTTAAACGCTCCTTTATAAATTGTTTTATTGTTTACATTACCCAGCCGGTTATCTCAAATATGCCGGCGAAGAGTTCAGCGTGGACGTATCCCTGCATATAGCCGTCATCGGTACCGGTATCGAAGCAGACTACGATCTCGTCCTCGTCGATGTCTACATAGACGTTTTCAATGGCGAGTATTTTGGCGAGGGCATCAGGATCTCCGCCCTCATAGTAGCCTTCGTCGATCAGTAAGGACGCTATCTGGTTCTTACCGCCGTCAACTTTTGCGAGTTTTTCTGCGATAGAGGTGAGGTTCTTCATGATCTCCGACTCTTCATCAACGTAGAATCGTACAGTCTGAGGGGAATCCCAGATATTGTAAGGAAGTTCAAAAGCTTCTTCCTGTTCATTATACTTTATATTGCTCAAAATCTCACCTCCTGAAAACAAAAAGCCCCTTACGCCTTTAAAGGCACAAGGGACGAATTAACGTGGTTCCACCCTGATTCACACAGCAACAGCTGTATCTCATTGGCTCGATAACGGGAGCAGCCGGCGTTTATTGGACGCACTCAGAGGTGGTGTGCTTCAACATCCTTGCCATACAGCCTCGCACCAGACGGCTGCTCTCTGAAAACGGCATACAGAATAGCCTTCCTCATCACAGATTTACGATATTGTACATATCATAGCACAATTTTTGATTTTTGTCAAGAGGCGAAATGAAATTTTGCCGCATTTCATAGGTGAGCGGTAAAGTCTCAATGTGTAAGGCAGCGGAGGCTCTCCGTTATACAGAAACACTTGTGATGTACGATTTGTGCTGTGAGCGAGTACGTGCAGCATTACTTTATAAAGTGAGCGAGTGGAACAAGCGCCAACGTGGAAGGCAGCGGAGGCACTCCGCTGTCCACGAGTGACGTACAAGCGTATTCACCAAAAACACACCATGCAAATTGCGAATTTTCTCTTTTCTATCTATTGATTTTAAAGAAAATATCGTATATAATTGTATTTGTGACAAAAATGTCAATGTGATATTACTTTAAGGAATGATTTATTATGGCTAATAAAGTTGTTAAATTCGGCGGAAGCTCCCTTGCTGACGCTAACCAGTTCAGAAAAGTTGCTGATATTATAAAGAGTGACGCTAAAAGAAAGTACGTTGTACCTTCTGCACCGGGAAAGCGCTTTTCCGAAGATATAAAGATCACAGATATGCTCTATAAATGCTGCGAGCTCGCCGGAAGCGGTATGGATTTTTCTGCTGAATTCCAGATCATCCGCGATCGTTATAATGGTATCATCTCTGAGCTTGGTATAGATATGTCTCTCGATGATGATTTCAATTCTATTGTAAACGAACTCAAGGCACGTCCTGCAAGAGACTTCGCTGCAAGCCGCGGCGAATTCCTTAACGGCAAGGTGCTTGCTAATTACCTTGGCTTCAACTTCGTCGACGCTGCTGATGTTATCGTTTTCGATACTAAGGGTACTCTTCTTCTTGACCAGACTGTAAAGGCAGTACGCGAGAAGCTCAGTGGTCTTGATAACGCTGTTGTTCCCGGATTCTACGGCAAAACTACCGAGGGCTACATCAAGACCTTCTCGCGCGGTGGTTCTGATGTTACAGGCTCTATCATTGCAAACGCTGTCAAGGCTGAGAT
>ONAI01000076.1 GCA_900315755.1 uncultured Ruminococcus sp. | reverse complement strand
ACTGAGAATATCGGAGAATACTTTGCCAAACAGAACATAAATAAGGAGTGAACCACCATGAGCATTATCGGAGATAAAATACACCGCATTCGTGATTTCAGAGGAATGACGCAGAAACAGCTCGGTATGGCTGTCGGCTTTGACGAGAGGTCTGCCGATGTCCGCATCGCACAGTATGAATCAGGCACACGCACACCCAAACAGGCACTTGTCGAACAGCTTGCCGAAGCATTGGACGTGAACCCCCGTTTCCTTGCTGATGATGAGATACTCGGAGCTGAGGGCGTTATGATGATGCTCTTTGAACTTGACGAGCATTACCCGATCAGCATCGAGGACTGCGAGGACGAGGACGGCAACAGAAGAAAGGGCATTGTTTTCGGCTCTATCCTGATGACTGACCTCCTTTCTGAGTGGCAGAGACGAAAAAAAGACCTTGCTGACGGTAAGATCAGCAAGGCCGAATATACAGAATGGAAGCTTAACTGGCCGAAAACGACCGATGACTGCGGAAAGCATGAACCTGCGAAAGAGTGGCGCAACCTGTAAGCCGCTTGAAATGCAGAATAATTCCGCTCAGCTCCCTGTTATCAAATTGTTATCACTTAGATTTTGAGACTTCGGAAATGGCGTATCTACGCCGTTTCTGAGGTCTTGTTTATTATTCCCACTCCACAGTTCCCGGAGGCTTTGAAGTAATATCGTAGACTACTCTGTTAACGTGCTCGACCTCATTACAGAGACGATTTGAAACTCTTGCAAGAACATCATAAGGGATACGCGCCCAGTCGGCGGTCATAAAGTCATCAGTAGTAACTGCGCGGATAGCGATCAGATGATCATAAGTACGGTGATCGCCCATAACTCCGACAGTGCGTACATCCGGAAGCACTGCAAAAAACTGTCTGAGTTCACTCTCAATGCCGCTCTTTCTTATTTCATCGCGGAAAACAGCATCTGCTTCCTGAAGCACTTTTATCTTTTCTTCGGTTATTTCTCCGATGATACGGACACCAAGCCCCGGTCCAGGGAATGGCTGTCTCCAAACAAGGTCGTGCGGTATACCAAGCTTTTCGCCAACTGCTCTTACCTCGTCCTTGAAGAGGTCACCAAGAGGCTCAATAACTCCGTCAAACTTAATGTCATCAGGCATTTTGACCATGTTATGATGTGTTTTGATAACTGCTGTACTTCCCTGACCTGCTTTATTGCCTTTTCCGGACTCAATACGGTCAGGATATATAGTTCCCTGTGCAAAGAAGCCATCTGCTCCCTGTTCACGGATCTTATCCCAGAACACATTATAGAACTCAGTGCCGATGATCTTTCTCTTCTGCTCGGGATCTTTTACACCTTTAAGTGCTGCAAGGAATTTTTCCTGACAATTAACACGCACAAAATTCATATCGAACAGCTTTGTGAATGTCTCCTCGACGAAATTACCCTCGTCTTTACGCATAAGTCCCTGATCGACGAATACGCAGGTAAGCTGCTTGCCTACTGCACGGCTGAGAAGTCCGGCTGCTACTGAGGAGTCAACACCGCCGGAAAGTCCGAGAATTACCTTCTTATCGCCTATCTGTTCGCGCAGCTTTGCAACAGTTGTCTCAATGAAATCGTCCATTTTCCAGTCTCCGTTGAAGCCGCAGACTTCATAGAGGAAGTTATGAAGTATCTCCTTGCCGAACTGGCTGTGAGTTACCTCAGGATGGAACTGTACTGCATAAAGCTTTCTCTCAGGACATTCAAATGCAGCTATCGGACAATCCTCGGAATGAGCCTTGCCGCTGAAGCCCTCCGGAAGCTTGCTGACAAAATCAGTATGGCTCATCCAGACGATGCTCTTTTCCGGAACATCCTTAAACAGTTTGCCGCCATTCTGCTCTATCTCTATCTTGCCGTATTCGCTCTTGGTACAGCTCTCAACAGTTCCGCCGAGGGTATAAGCCATAAGCTGACATCCGTAGCAGATACCCAGAGTCGGGATACCGAGATCAAAATACTCTTTTGCGATATGCGGTGAAGCTTCGTCGTAAACGCTGTTAGGACCGCCTGTAAAGATAACGCCCATAGGATCAAGTGCTTTGATCTCTTCGAGAGGGGTATCAAATCTCTTGATCTCACAGTAAACGCCGCACTCACGGACTCTTCTTGCTATGAGCTGGTTATACTGACCGCCGAAATCAAGAACGATACAAAGCTGATTTGCCATAATTACCTCCTGACAATGACTGCGCGGCATATGCCGCTTTATTGATTATTGGTATTCTTTAATTATGCCACTTTTCGTCATAAATGTCAAGTAAAAAAGGACTGCCGGTCATATTTCGCTCCGGCAATCCTTTATATATGTTATTTCATGTTGTTTACTCTTGCCTTGATATAGGCTTCAAGTGCATCGGTAGTGCCGTCAACACCAAGACAGCTGCTGTTGATGCTGAGGTCGTATAGTCTTGAATCGCCCCAGTGTCCTGAGCAGTGATAGTTATGATAGCGCTTTCTCTTTTTGTCTTTTTTCTCTATAAGGCGCTTTGCATCGTCCTCTGAAAGCTCATAAACCTTCATTACACGCTTTACTTTTTCTTCCATATCACCAAGTATGAAAAGTGAAACGAGCGATTCATAGTCCTTGAGAATGGTTTCTGAACAGCGTCCCACAACTACGAAGGACTCTCCGCTTTCAGCCTTCTTCTTTATGAAATCAAACTGCATTTCTGCAATATTATCCTCAATAGAATTGCTGTATCCTCTGACAGAACGAGAGAAAATAAGGTGCTTGGGGTTCTCGTTGTATTTTTCTATTTCTTCTGTTGTGAGACCTGTCTTATTTGCGATCTCAGTGATAAGATGTCTGTCATAAACAGGAATATTGAATCTTTTGGCAAGTTCCTCTGCGATAGCTCTTCCGGCGCTTCCGAACTCACGTCCTACTGATATGATAAGCTGTGACATATTGATCCTCCTGACTATTTATTATTCTATCGTTATTTATCAAAGGTATCTCAGGAAAATATATCCTGTTGAAACTGCAAGCACGATGATCGTTGCAGGAGCGATCTTCTTGCAGTATCTTCCCCAGCTGATCGGATAGCCGTTCTTGGCTGCAACTGATGTTCCGACTACGTTTGCTGAAGCACCGATAGGTGTTGCGCTTCCGCCAATGTCTGTACCGAGTGAGAGTGTCCACGCAAGTGTTCTGAGGCTGACTCCTGTTGTCTCAGAAAGGCTCTGTATAACAGGCACCATTGTTGCCGCAAATGGAATGTTGTCAACAAATGCGCTTGCAATTGCCGATACCCAGAGGATAATTGCTATCATAAGCATTGAATTGCCGCCGCTGATATTCTTGATGAACTTTGCAATGAGTTCAAGGATGCCTGTCTCTTCAAGTCCGCCGACCACTATAAAGAGTCCGATGAAGAACACAAGAGTCTTGTAATCGACCTTCTTGATGAGTTCAAGAGCATATTTTCCTGATGTAATAAGTGTTACAGCAGCGATAAACAAACCTATGCTTGCAACAGTAAGATGAGTTGTTGCGTGAGTGATGAGAAGAACTACTGCACAGCCGAAAATAATGCTGCTGATTATGAAGTCCTTCTTGTTAGTGATAGCCTCGGAAGGCTTAGGAAGCTTGGAAATATCTATCTTTTCTCCGCTCTTTGTTGCAAGTTCTCCGCGGAATGCAAAGTAAAGGAATATAACCGATACTACAAGACAAATGCCTGCACACAGACCTGTGTTTGTAAGAAAATCAAAGAAAGAGAAGCCAAGAGAAGTACCTACGATGATGTTCGGCGGGTCTCCGCACATTGTTGCGCTTCCGCCAAGATTAGCGCAGAATATTTCTGAAAGTATCATAGGTACCGGATTGAATTTAAGAAGCTGTGCAAGCTCTACTGTTACAGCTGCAAGGAACATGATAACTGTGATACTGTCGATAAACATTGAAAGTACAGCCGACATTATCATGAACGTGATAAATACCGGTATCGTTCTGCACTTTACTATGAACGCTATCTTCATGCAAAGCCAGCGGAAGAATCCAGCTTTCGCCATGCCCTCTACCATTACCATCATTCCGGCAATGAAGATGATAGTCGCCCAGTTGATACCCTTGCTTTCACTTTCTGTTACCTGATACCAGAAGTCCTTGGTCGCAAAACCTTTGATAGCAAGCGTATTCCAGATAGCCTCTCCGTCTCTCATGCAGATGCCGAATACCACGCCGAGAGTGAGGATACCGCTTCCCAGTGTTACGAGATGACGCTCGATCTTATCGAGAACTATCATCACGAACATTGCCGCAAATATTACAACGGCAAATATCTGTGCTGCTGACATATTTTTAACCTCCATAGACGCTGTGCGTATTAAAATAAGCGCCTTGCCTGTATTGCCCACATTCAGTTCAAAGGTCAGGCGCAAAACCGTTTAAAATTATATCACAATCGCTCGTCTATTGCAAGAAATTTCTGATAATTTTATAACAACTTGAAATTTTCTGCATATACGGCAGTTTTCTTGTCATACACTGCCGAATTTGGTGCATAATGTCAGTACAGCTTGAAATGCTGCTTTTTATGTGTTATAATGATTATCAACTTGAATGATTAGGAGTTTTTATCGCGTATGATGTACTTTTTTCTGGTATTCGGCTTTGTTTTTCTTATCAAAGGAGCTGACTTCTTCGTTGACGGAAGTTCAGCTGCCGCAAAGCGTCTGAGAGTTCCTACTATTATAATTGGTCTTACCATTGTTGCAATGGGTACAAGCCTTCCGGAAACTTCCGTAAGTGTAAGCGCTTCTATTGCAGGGAAAAATGAGCTCTCGATAAGCAATGCTGTCGGCTCAAACATATTCAATCTCATGGTGGTTGCAGGTCTGTGTGCTGTACTGTGTCCGCTCGCTATTGATAAGGAAGCTATCAAGCGCGATATACCTATATCACTCCTTGCTGCCGGAGGTCTCCTCGGTATGGGCGCTTGCTTTGGTGAGCTAAAGCGTTTCTGCGGTATAACTCTCCTTGCAGCATTCATTGTGTTCCTTTACATCATGGTACACAGTGCTTTTGAGGCAAGAAACAACTCTTCGGATGACGAAAATGACGATATAAAGGTCCTGCCGGTATGGCGCTGTATATTCTACATCATCGGCGGCATGATCGCTATTGCGATCGGCGGAAAAATGGTCGTGAACGGCGCTTCCGACATCGCACGTACTTTCGGAATGTCCGATAATCTCATTGGTATGACTATCGTTGCCCTCGGAACAAGTCTCCCCGAACTCGTTACTTCCGTTGTGGCTGCACGAAAGAATGAACTCGATATGGCTCTCGGAAACGTTATCGGCTCAAATATATTCAATATCCTGTTTGTACTCGGTATCGCCTCTTCTATCGCTCCTATGACATTCACGCATCTTAATGTCATCGACACAACGGTACTCATTGCCTGTACAGTTCTTGTACTCCTGTTCTGCATCCCCAAACGTAAACTCGTCCGCTGGCAGGGCATCGCAATGCTTATGATCTACTCCGGTTACACCGTATACCTCTTCATGAGATAAAGTTAACCGCGATTAACACATTTTCCGATACTATTTTACCTTATAACGTATAAAGAAAAATTTTTCCTGTACGTATTGACTTATCTGTACGAAAATAGTATAATTATTATTGTATGGCAAATACTATTATTTTATATATTCTATTTGGAGGTTTTTTATAATGAGCAGAGTTTATAACTTTAGCGCTGGTCCTGCTGTTCTCCCTGAGGAAGTCCTCAAAGAATGTGCAGACGAAATGATGGATTACAAGGGCTGCGGTATGTCCGTTATGGAGATGTCACACCGTTCAAAAGTATACGATGAGATCATTAAGGAGGCTGAAAAGGATCTCCGTGATCTTATGAATATCCCTGATAACTATAAGGTCATCTTCGTTCAGGGCGGTGCTTCTCTCGTTTTCGCAGGCGTTCCTATGAACCTTATGAAAAAGGGCAAGGCTGCTTACATCATCACCGGTCAGTGGGCTAAAAAAGCTGCTCAGGAAGCAGAAAAATACGGCGAAGTAGTAAGAGTTGCTTCTTCTGCTGATAAGACTTTCTCTTATATCCCTGACTGCTCAGATCTCGATATTCCGGATGACGTTGACTACGTTTACATCTGTGAGAACAATACTATCTATGGTACAAAGTTCTGGGAGCTTCCTAACACTAAGGGCCACGAGCTCGTTGCTGACGTAAGCTCATGCTTCCTCTCTGAGCCTGTTGACGTTTCAAAGTACGGCGTTATCTACGGCGGCGTTCAGAAGAACGTTGGTCCTTCAGGCGTTCAGATCATCATCGTTCGTGAAGACCTCATCGCTGACGGTCCTGCTCTTAAGTGCACTCCTACTATGATGGATTGGAAGATCCAGTCTGATAACGAGTCTCTCTACAATACTCCTCCATGCTACGGCATCTATGTTTGCGGCAAGGTATTCAAGTGGATCAAGAAGATGGGCGGTCTCGAGGCTATGAAGAAGCACAACGAGAAGAAGGCTCAAATCCTTTACGATTTCCTCGATCAGAGCAAGATGTTCAAGGGTACTGTTGAGAAGAAGGATCGCTCACTCATGAACGTTCCATTCATCACAGGCAACGATGAACTCGATAAGAAGTTCGTCGCTGAGTCAAAGGCTGCCGGTTTTGAGAACCTCAAGGGTCACAGAACTGTCGGCGGTATGCGCGCTTCTATCTACAACGCTATGCCTATCGAAGGCGTTGAAAAGCTCGTTGCATTTATGAAGAAGTTCGAGGAAGAAAATTCCTGATCGCTCGATTTTGAGTTTTTGTGAGGGACAGCTGTCCCTCATACATTATATTTTTACGAAATGAGGTTTACTGAAATGTACAAGATACAGACATTAAACAAGATCTCGACTATCGGTACAGATATTTTCGACAAGAGCAAATATTCTATCTCCGATTCTCCCGAAAATCCGGATGCTATCATGGTCCGCAGTGCTAAAATGCACGATATGGTATTCGGCGATAAGCTCGTTGCTATCGCTCGTGCAGGCGCAGGCGTAAACAATATTCCTGTTGAACGCTGTGCTCAGGAAGGTATCTGCGTTTTCAATACTCCTGGTGCTAACTCAAACGCTGTTAAGGAACTCGCTATCTGTGCTCTCCTTCTCGCTTCAAGAAAGATCGTTGAGGCTGCTTCATGGGCTGCTTCACTCAAGGGTACTCCTGATGCTCCTAAGACTGTTGAAGGCGGCAAGTCCAAATTTGCAGGTCCTGAGATCGCAGGTAAAACTCTCGGTATAATCGGTCTCGGTGCTATCGGCGGAAAGATCGCTAACGCTGCTGAGTCACTCGGCATGAAGGTTATCGGCTATGATCCGTTCCTCTCAGTTGGCGCTGCTCTCCACCTTGAGCCAACAGTCGAGGTTGTTTCCGACATCAACGAGCTCTACAAAAACTCCGATTACATCACTATCCATATGCCTTACACTCCTCAGACAAAGAATACTATCGATGCTGAGCAGATCGCTATGATGAAGGACGGCGTTCGTCTCATCAACCTCGCA
>ONAI01000120.1 GCA_900315755.1 uncultured Ruminococcus sp. | reverse complement strand
AAAGGATGATAACATTACAGTCAGCTTTGAAAGCAATGGCAAGAAATACAATGTGTGTATAACAGTTTGTGACTTAGGAGGTGCTGACGATGAAAACAGCTAAGGAAATCTATTATTATTTGGCAAGTAGCTGCATTGCAGGTAGCTGTCGTGAATACTGCAAGGGAACTGACAGCGTTGCTTGCTCTATGGTCCAGCTTGCGAGCAATATGATCCTGCGAGGTGAATACTGATGTCAGACTTTATCGTAAGTGCTGTCGGTCTCGGCATCTGCGTAGCCGGGATAGCGTTCCTGATATTAAAAGGGGGCGGAGAGGGATGAAGGACGATAGCAACCTTTGCTACTTCCTGCGAGCACATAAGATATGTGGTGCTTTGTCAGGCACGGCGTGTGATGGCGCGAATCTGAACTGCAAGTTTTACAAGACCGAGAAAATGTTTTTAGATGCGCGGGACAGTACTATCCAGAGGTGTCGAGAACGCGGAAAGTGTATAGACTGCAAGTATCGACCAGTACCTTGTAAGCTGTCCTCAGAGACTCAGAAGGAGGAATTTGTTACAGTATGACGGCAAAAGAGTACTTAGAGCAGCTGCCTGATATGAGAATAAGAATCAAAGCTTTTCAGCAGAAAATATGTGAATACAAAGCAAGGGCTTCTGATACTTCTGCAAAACTTACAGGTCAGCATAGCGAAAACAGTTCTGGTAAAATCGAGAGAAATGTTGACAAAGCTATTGATATGGAAGCAGAACTCAAAGCAATGATCGCTGAGTTTGAGGCGTTTGAGCTGAGAGCCGAACAGCAGATAGGCAGACTTCCGACGGGAATGTATTCCGGACTCTTATTCAATCGCTACATCAACGGAATGACTTGGGAAGAGATTGCTGAAGAAATTGACAAGGGTGTTGAATACGTCCGAAAAGAACTTCACAGTAAGGCTCTTGCAGAATTTTCACTCTGCTACCCCGATTACCCCCGGTTATCCCCTTGTATTTTGCCTAAAAAGGAGTAGAATGTAATTATAGAACTCAGGCGGAAAGGCGCTTGACGACGACAGGGTTCGCCCGACCGTCTGAGATTCTGTCTCCTTTCTTTTGTTTACGTTATTCCGGCAGCACACTGCCGGCTATGGCAGAGTAGAGAAACGGCATCTCGCAAGGCTCATAACCTTGAGGCAGTCGGTTCGACTCCGACTTCTGCAACCACACACACCTAACTGACATTTGATTTCTCCCTCAGGAAGTACCTCGGCAACCGCCGGGGTATTTCTGTTATATGCGAAAGGACGGTGTTACCGTGACAAACAGAGAACTTAAATTCGCAGAAGTTTATATTGCCTGCGGTAACGCTATACAGGCAGCTATCGCAGCAGGGTACTCTGAGAAAACAGCAGAGTATGCAAGTAACTGGCTGAACCCAAGAAAACCCAAGAAATATAAGCCTGAACTCGCTGACTATATCAGGCAGCTATCCGATGAGCAGCAGAACGAGCGCATACTTACAGCAGGTGAACGCAAAGTAGAGCTTTCTGAGATAGCTCGCAACAAGAATGAACTTGCAGCCGACCGCATAAGAGCTATTGACACTCTGAATAAGATGACCGGTGAGTACACTGTCAAGGTGACAGCTGAGGTCAATACATCTCAAAAGCTTGCCGACGTAATGGATCAGATCGGCGGTGAGGGGCTTGAAGAGTAGTTTCCCTTTATCGCAGAAGTACATCGACTTTGTAAACACGACAAAAGGCGTGACTGCTGAGTTCCTTGAAGGCACGACAGCCTCTGGCAAGACGACCGTAGGAGCAGGCGTGAAGTTCATGAGAATGGTCTCGGCGTCACAGAAGAAGCTGCACGTCATTGCTGCCAAGACCACAGGCAAGGCTGAGGAGACTATCATACAGCAGGACAACGGTATCCTCGACCTGCATCACAATGCTTCGTATTACGGCAACGGCGACAAAGACTTCAAGCTGCCGCATATCAAGTTCGAGGGCAAGATAATATATATCCTCGGCTATGATAACCGTGACAAGTGGGAAATGGCTCTCGGAGCGCAGTTCGGCGGCGCGTCCATCGACGAGATCAACACAGCAGATATTGACTTCATCCGGGAGATCTCCACCCGAAACGACTACCTCCTTGCAACGCTGAACCCTGACGATCCGACACTGCCG
>ONAI01000017.1 GCA_900315755.1 uncultured Ruminococcus sp. | reverse complement strand
CCGCGTTCGACAGTAATGTTATTATATCACCTTTACCTTCTTTTGTCAACTAAAAGTATCTGCCTTGTTTTCCGCTTTTTTTGTGCCTTTTGCACACACCGGATTCAGTCGTCATTAAAAACGAGAGTTATGCAGCATTCTTTCTCGTTTTCACGCACCGAAATACTGATATTTGAAGCAAGCCCGGGATCTTCAGCAGCTATAACATCGAATATGTAGCGCTGCTCAAAATAGCGTGCTTTGAACTTATCATAAAGAGCTTTGTCCGAAAACTTGATCTCAATATTTTTTAAGTTTTCAAAAATGCCTGTTCTGATAATATTCTCGGCTGATTCAAGTGAATCCGCGTATTTTCCAGAGCGGATGTAGTATTCATCGTCTCCCCCGGAGCATTCAAACGGCTCAAAGTTTTCCTTGTCAGCTGTATGCGTACTGCTGAAATCATCATCACTGCAAAGAAAATACGCCCTCCGGACATCTCCTACAATATCGGTATCATCCCATGTTACATCAAGATTGTACCATTTTCCGTTGACTTCAAGCTGATTCCACGCATGGTTTTCGCCGGAATCAGTCACGCCGGTAACAAGGACCGAACGCAATCCGCACTCCCGCGCAAGCAGATCAAACGCTTTGGCATAGCCTTCACAATTTGCTTCGCCTTCGACAAGGCATCCGTAAGCAGTTGAACTGAACATCTGATCTTCGCCGGTAATGTATTTGCAATTTTTTACTATATGATCGTGTATTTTCAGAGCCTTTGAATACTCGTCGTCTGAACGTCTGATACTGGCAACAGCAGCTATTTTCGCGTTTTCAAGCGCCTGCATCTTTGTTTCGCACTCTGCATCTGAAAGCCGATAAATAATATTTGCATCTCTGAGTTTTTCAGCCGTATAATATGTGGAATCAGCATAAAACAGCTCGCTCTCCTGCTTTTCGACTATGCAGTAGAGCTTTGAATAGGTGTCGCCGCTGATCTCATATGGCAATTCTATCTTTTCTTTATGCCCCTTCATCCCCTCATACATAGCATGGTAAACCGCTTTTTCCCTGTCGCTGAGCAGCTCATAAACAGGCCGCTTATGCGAATCAGCCTCATCAAAATACTCAGCTTCGGGATATTTTCTGAGGAGTCCGGTATCGCGCACGAATTTTGCACCGACTATCACGAACATCACACACGCAGCTACAAAAAACATCACTGTTATCTTCTTGCCCAAGCCGCTCACCTCCGAGAAAACATAGGTATATCAGCCGCTCTGTCCCTTGAACAGAACCGTATTGTTCCTTATTCTGAAATCCGGAAGATTCTCAACGAAACGACTGAATTTTGAATAGCCGTATGTCTTGACTTCAAATTCCGGCAGCTTTGTGCACAGCTGTTTTTTGAGTTCGCCAAGATTATAGCCGCGATTGCCGTTGCTGCGAACTATCGAAGCCAGCACCTGTTCGACCTGTCCCAGATCAGTCTTGGCTATTTTCTGGGAAACAAGTATGCTGCTGCCAACCTGTCTGAAATTCAGGCAGTCAAAGTCCTTCAGGAAGCGCGAAAATTTTGAATAGCCATAATTACGGACATCAAAATCCGGAAAGCGTCCTTGAAGTCTGCTTCCGAGCTCGCCGATGTTTATCTCTTCCTGAAGATTTGCGTTTTCAGCAATTATACGTATTATCGCTGATTCGAGCGTTTTCATCTCAACTCTGTCGGTCTCAGGCTGTTCCTGAGTTTCCTCATCCGAAATGATCTCAAGATACTTGAAAGCGTTGCAAGCTGTACTGAACGGCTTCGGAGTTTTCTTTTCGCCCATTCCGATGACGTGCATTCCCGATTCTCTGAGTCTGATAGCAAGACGTGTAAAATCACTGTCGCTCGAAACTATGCAGAAGCCGTCAACATTATGCGAATAAAGAATGTCCATTGCGTCTATTATCATAGCGGAGTCAGTAGCGTTCTTTCCGGTAGTGTAGCTGTACTGCTGCACCGGCGTTACCGCATTGTCAAGCGCCATGGACTTCCAACTCTGGAGATTAGGACGTGTCCAGTCGCCGTAAACTCTTTTATATGTAACAATACCGTAGTTTGACACCTCATCAAGGATATACTTTGTATATTTAGAAGCAACATTGTCCGCGTCAATGAGAACAGCATAGCGCATTTCCTTTTCCATAGTCTCCACCTTTTTCCGGATATAATAAAAAATCCCGAAACTATTGCTTCGGGATTGATGTCATACCGAGGTTATTACCCCGATACTATGGAGCGGATTACGAGGCTCGAACTCGCTACCTCCACCTTGGCAAGGTGGCGCTCTACCAGATGAGCTAAATCCGCATTATATATAGAACGCTCTCACGTTCTATATGGTGCTTCCGGTCGGAATCGAACCAACGACACGGGGATTTTCAGTCCCCTGCTCTACCGACTGAGCTACAGAAGCGCATGGCGACCCCGAACAGACTCGAACTGTCGACCTCCTGCGTGACAGGCAGGCGTTCTAACCAACTGAACTACGAGGCCAAAGTGGTGGGGACTACAGGGCTCGAACCTGTGACCCTCTGCTTGTAAGGCAGATGCTCTCCCAGCTGAGCTAAACCCCCACAGCTTTTCAATCAGGACTCAACCAGTGCCCTGACGACGATATTAATTATATCACACCGCGAGCGGTTTGTCAAGCATTTTTTGAAAAAAATTTCAGATTTTTTCAAATTCGTCATTCAGGGCTTCAATACGTCATTCAGCAGGGACACTATCCGACAATTTCTCTGTTGAACAGCTTTATAACATCCATTTTCAATGTCTTATGCTCAGGAGCTGAGAGTTCCGGATCAGCGGCAAGGAGCTCCTTTGCACAGTTCTGTGCCTTGTTCATAAGCTCCATATTGCAGGCGATGTCCGCTATTTTCAGAGGCGGCAAGCCATGCTGAGCATTTCCGAAGAAATCTCCCGGACCACGCATTTTAAGGTCCTCTTCAGATATTTTGAAGCCGTCAGAAGTAGACGACATTATTTTCATGCGCTTAACGCATTCTTCCGAGGTATTATCGGTGATAAGAATGCAGGAACTCTCAAATTCGCCTCTGCCCACTCGTCCACGCAGCTGATGCAGCTGCGAAAGTCCGAAGCGCTCGGCATTTTCTATTACCATTACCGCAGCATTCGGAACATCCACGCCGACTTCAACGACCGTAGTGCAGATAAGCACCTGTATCTCGCCAGCGCGGAATTTCTTCATAGTCCGCTCTTTTTCGGCTGCACTCATCTTTCCATGCAGCAAAGCAACTGTATAACCTTTGAGTTCATCGCTTTGAGCATTCTCTGCATAGGTCTTGACAGCAAATAGATCGCTTTCACTTTCCTCTATCATCGGGCATACTACATATGCCTGTCTCCCCTCATCAAGCTTTCCGCGCACAAATCCGAAAGCTCTGCTGCGAAGCTTGCCTGTAACAGCATAGGTCCGGACTGGCTTGCGTCCCTTCGGAAGCTGAGTTATAGCGGATATATCAAGATCTCCATAGATTATCAGCGCAAGAGTACGCGGGATAGGGGTTGCCGACATTACCAGCTTATGCGGAGCGTCGCTCTTTTCCGCAAGTGCCGCTCTCTGAGCAACGCCGAAGCGGTGCTGCTCATCAGTGATTACAAGTCCAAGCGCCTTGTATTCGACATTCTTCTGGATTATCGCGTGAGTACCCACGATAACATCCGTCTCTCCGGAGGCTATCTGCTCATATAGTGCAGCTTTTTTCTTTGCAGTCAGCGAACCCGTCAGCAGACACACCTTGACACCGAATGGTTCAAGAAATTCCGAAAGAGTGCGGTAATGCTGCAAAGCAAGTATCTCAGTTGGTGCCATGAGCGCGGACTGCATACCGTTTTTTGCCGCAAAATAGCAAGCTGCCGCTGCAACAGCCGTCTTGCCGCTGCCGACATCGCCTTGCAGCAGACGATTCATCGGAACATCGCGGCAAAGATCAGAAACGATCTCTTCTATTGCCTTCTTCTGGTCGCCTGTGAGTTCAAACGGAAGTCCGGAAGTAAACTCTGCTATATCGAGGTCACCATTCATCTTGAAGGCGGTATTTCTGCGGCTGCGCTTCTTC
Source organism: uncultured Ruminococcus sp. (assembly GCA_900315755.1). GTDB lineage: Bacteria > Bacillota > Clostridia > Oscillospirales > Ruminococcaceae > Ruminococcus. The sequence continues at coordinate 27,090 of ONAI01000017.1, read as the reverse complement.
ATAAGTGCCATGCCGAGCTGAAGCTTCAGAAGTTCATCAAACGCAAGTCGCTGCCTTGCGGTCTCAGAAGCAGCATCGCTCTCAGGAAAATGAATATTCTCCAGCGCCCATGTAAGCGGGCAAAGCCCGTACTTTCGCTGAATGTTCAGCGGAAGCGTCTCAAAAGGCTCTTTTTTCATGAGTTCAAGTGCCTGACGCATATTGGTGCGTACCATATTCACGGAAAGTCCCTGAGTAAGATGATAGACCGGCTGTATCAGGACATTCTCATTCGCACTGATGTAAACAGGCGCACTTATCTCCTTACGCAAAAAATTACCGCTTACCTTGCCGTACATATAATAGGTCTCGCCCTCTTTAAGAGCCTGAAAGCCGTATACATTATTATACATAACGATAAGGATGTCATCAATGCCATCGGTAGCGGCTGCCTTGCATATAACAAGTCCGCCCCTTATCCTCTGCGGCGGCATTTTGCGAAAAACAGTAAGCTTCAGCACGTTATAAGCGCCGCACTCAGCCTGACATACCGGAACGTGTACACGAAAATCAAGATATGCTCTCGGCACATGATATATGAGGTCATAGGGTGAGCCGATACCAAGTTTACGGTATTTTTCTCCCCTCGCCTTTCCAACGCCTTTAAGGTATTCTATCTCACTGAACAGATTCGCCGCCATAACGCACCTCCTTGCCGTTAAAAAATCAACTCCCATTACAACCAATGGGAGTTACATGTCCTTGATATTATTCAATAGTAACAGAGACCTTTATGTCTTTCTTAGCAGCACCTGCGCGCATGATAGTTCTGAGCGCCTTAGCGATCCTGCCCTGCTTACCTATTACTCTTCCCATATCGTCCGGTGCAACGGAGAGATGGAAAACGATAACGCCCTCTTCATCGGGCTCATCTTCTGTTATTTTAATTGCCGACTTATCTTCAACAAGTCCGGCAGCAATAGCATAAAGTAAATCTTTCATTGTTAAACCTCCAACCAGCTCCGGAACAGAGGCAGAGACTCTTAGTCCCACCTCTTCCGTTAAAGCTGAGATCAAAGAACTCCTTCCTTCTTGAGAAGTTCCTTAACAGTATCAGTAGGCTGAGCGCCCTTAGCGATCCAGTCCTTAGCCTTATCAGCGTCGATCTTTACAACAGAAGGTTCTTTTGTAGGATCATAGTAACCGATCTCTTCAACGAATCTGCCGTCTCTTGGGTATCTGGAATCAGCAACAACTACACGATAGAAAGGAGCCTTCTTAGCGCCCATTCTTCTGAGTCTGATTTTAACTGCCATTTGTATTCACCTCCATTAAGCGGAATATTTATTTCAAGCGGCGGGAGACCGCATTGAAAGCTGCTATTTCAGTCCTGACATTGGCATCCGTCACTCCCGGATCATATCGGAAGATTTCCGCCGCCCTTGCCTGCCATTTTATCAAAGTTCATGCCGGCAAGGTTCTTTCTTGCCTTTCTGAGCGACATTTTACCGTTTTTGCCGGTAAACTGCTTCATCATCGACTGCATCTGATCGAACTGCTTGAGCAGACGGTTTACATCCTCTACTCTTGTGCCCGAGCCGTTAGCGATACGCTTCTTGCGCGAAGGATTGATGATAGAAGGCTTAGCACGTTCTGCCTTTGTCATTGAGGTTATGATTGCCTCAACTCTGCCGAGCTGACTCTCATCAATATCAGCGTCCTTGATCTTATCGCCGAGACCCGGAAGCATTCCGAGAATGTTCTTCATCGAGCCGAGTTTCTTGATCTGTTTCATCTGATCGAGGAGATCGTCCATATCGAACTTGTTCTCCTTGAACTTCTTAGTGAGTCTTTCAGCCTCTTTCTGGCTCATAACGCTCTCAGCCTTTTCGATAAGGGTAAGAACATCGCCCATTCCGAGGATTCTTGAAGCCATACGCTCAGGGTGGAACTGCTCGAAATCATCAAGCTTTTCGCCCATACCAACGTATTTGATAGGCTTACCTGTAACTGCGAGTACGGAAAGTGCCGCACCGCCTCTTGTATCAGAATCAAGCTTTGACATGAGAACGCTTGTTATACCAACAGCATCGTCGAAAGCCTTAGCAACATTGACTGCATCCTGACCGGTCATAGCGTCAACTACAAGCATTATCTCGTCCGGCTGAGTTTCAGCCTTGATGTCAACGAGCTCCTGCATGAGAGTCTCATCTATATGGAGACGTCCGGCAGTATCTATGATAAGAACATCGTGGCCGTAATCCTTCGCATAAGAAAGAGCACTCTTTGCAATGGTAACAGGATTTTCCTGTCCCATCTGAAAGACCTTTACATCTGCCTTTTTACCTACAACTTCGAGCTGATCAATAGCAGCAGGACGGTAAATATCACAGGCTGCAAGCAGAGGACGGTGTCCTTCCTTTTTAAGAAGCTTTGCAAGCTTAGCAGAATGTGTTGTTTTACCTGAGCCCTGAAGTCCGCACATCATGATTACCGTAGGCGGCTTTGATGCGAAGTTTATACGCGCATTACTGTTGCCCATGAGAGCGCAGAGTTCCTCATTAACTATCTTGATGACCTGCTGTGCCGGAGTAAGGCTTGAAAGCACCTCTTCACCGACTGCTCTTTCAGTAACGCCCTTGACGAAATCCTTAACGACCTTATAGCTTACGTCAGCTTCAAGAAGTGCAAGGCGCACTTCACGCATAGCGTCCTTGACATCGCTCTCAGAAAGCTTTCCTCTTGATTTGAGTTTTTTGAAGACATTATTCAGTTTTTCAGAAAGTCCTTCAAATGCCATAAGACCACTCCTTTATTTAAAGCAATTTGCTGATATTATCTATTTCATCAGTGATATTATCGCGCAGTTTTTCATCCGGTATGCTATCTGCACCTGATCTTATCCTGTCGATACAAGCGCGTATCCCGGAAAGTCTCTCAGCGAATCCGAGCTTCTCTTCATAGTTAAGAAGGATATTCTCAGTACGCTTTATCAGACTCAGCACTGCCTGCCGCGTTATTCCGAGCGGATTGCCTATCTCAGCGAGCGAAAGATCCTCGCAGTAATAAAGCTCCATAACATTGCGCTGATGCTCGGTAAGAAGATCGCCGTAGCAATCGAGCAGCATAACAAATCTAAGTTCTTTTGCCATCTGAGCCGCTCCTTCCGAGGTGTAATCTAAAATCACTTTACACATTATATCACGACTCTCCCGATTTGTCAATACCTTTTTTGATGTTTTATCATTTAGGTATTGTAAAATCTGAAATGGTGTGTTATAATAATAAGGTACACGCAGACAAATGCGTAAACTCTAACAAAAAGGGGTGTGCTGTTTATGGTCACTGTTGAAAATCATATCGGTAAAATTTCAGTCTCAGAAAACTACCTTACTCAGCTCGTTAAGCATACCGTTACCGGATGCTTCGGCGTTGCCGATGTATGCTGTGTAAATACGTTCCGTTCAGTCGTATCCGCTTTAACATTCGGAAAAGCTTATAAACAGCAGCGCGGAGTCGCTATCCGTACAGACAAAGACGGCGGTCTCGTTATAAACCTTCATATCAAGGTAACATACGGTACAAATATCACCGCCGCTGTCGACAGCATTATACACAAGGTTAGCTTCACACTTGAGGAAACTGCCGGCATTGATGTTCACAAAATAAATGTGTATGTCGATGATATGAACGCTTAAAAATATATTTTATATTGGAGGACTTTACTGTGATTAACGGTTCAACGCTCAGAGACGCTATTATTTCCGCCGCTGTTACTATCAACAACAAAAAGCGCGAAGTCGATGAGCTTAACGTGTATCCTGTTCCGGACGGCGATACAGGTACTAATATGTCTATGACTATCGGAAATTCAGTCGCAGAATTAAAAAGACTTCCCGATAACGCTCAGGCTTCGGAAGTAGCTTCAACTGCGGCATCAGCTTTCCTCAGAGGAGCTCGCGGCAACTCAGGTGTTATTCTCTCACTTATATTCCGCGGTATCTCAAAAGGACTCAAAGGCTGTTCCGAGGCTTCGTGCGAAAACTTCGCGGATGCTCTTGAAAAGGGCGTTGAAGCAGCCTACAAGGCTGTTATGAAGCCGGTCGAAGGAACTATCCTCACAGTAGTAAAGGCTGCCGCAGCTAAAGCACGGGAGATCGCGGCAGATACAAACGATGATGTCGTATTCTGGACAGAAGTCTGCGCTGAAGCCGAAAAAGTTCTCGCCCAGACTACTGATATGCTCCCTCAGCTGAAAAAAGCTGGCGTAGTCGATGCCGGCGGCAAGGGACTTGTTATCATATTTACCGCTATGCTTGATGTATTCAAGGGCGGCGCTATCGCAAAGCCGGAAGAGGCTCCGGCTAATAACGAATCCTCCTCTGATTCATTCCGTACCGCTGTAAGCGAATACGATGACGAAATAAATTATACATACTGCACTGAATTCATGGTAGAAAAGGACGACAACTGTCCCGACGTATTCATGCTCAGGGCTTACCTCGAAACTATCGGCGACTGCGTAGTCGTAGTTGATGACGAAAAGATAATCAAGGTACACGTTCATACGGACAATCCGGGCAAGGCTCTCCAGAAAGCCCTCGAATTCGGTCACTTCATAAATGATCCACGCCCGAAGATCGAGAATATGCGTATCCAGCACGAAAATAAGGTCAAGGAAGCAAAAGCTGCTGAAGAGGAAGGCTTTACACCGGCAGAACCCGAAAAGAACTTCGGATTTGTCGCAGTTGCAGCCGGTCACGGTCTTGAGGCTATGTTCACCGACCTCGGCGTTGATGTTGTTGTAAAGGGCGGTCAGACCATGAATCCTTCCACTGATGACATCCTCCGCGCTATACTCAGAACACCGGCACATACAGTTTTTGTGCTTCCTAATAACAAGAATATCATAATGGCTGCTGAACAGGCTGTTAAACTTACCGACCGCAAGGTATGCGTTCTTCAGACAAGAACTATCCCTCAGGGAATCGCAGCTATGCTTGCATTCGATGAATCTGCTTCACTCTCCGATAACCGTATCAATATGACAAAGGCTTTTGAAAAAGTCTCCACGGGACTTATCACCTTTGCCGCAAGAAATTCGGAATTCGAGGGACACTCTATCAAGGAAGGCGAGATACTTGCACTTGATAACGGCAAGCTTTCATTCACCGAAAAGGACATCAACAAGGCTACATACAAGCTTGTAAAGAAGCTTAACAAGGGTGATGTGAACTATATCACTCTCATCTACGGCGCTGATGTTACTTCAGAAAATGCAGAACAGCTCCAGCAGTTCATACAGAACAAGCTTGGCGACAAAGTTGAGATACTTCTTGTCAACGGCGGTCAGCCAGTATACTACTATATAATCTCAGTTGAATAAACTAACCGCGCTGCCGGTCGATAAAATACAAAAGCCCACGATACATTTTCAGTATCGTGGGCTTTTTCAGCTTGCTGCCGTTAAAGCACAGCTGCCATATCAGTTGTTAAGTGCCTTTTCAAGCCATACGTTTGCAATGTCTAAAGCCTCGTAAAGTCCGCACTCACGCTCAGTATTCTTAACGAAGGCTTTCATAGGATCAGGCTCGTTTGTATCCATCTGGATAACTCTCACCTTTGAAGTAAGCTTTTCGCCGTCCTTTTCCTCAGTTCCGAGTATCTGTATCCAGATGACATACGGATCGGACATATATCCATAGTATATCTGATTGCCGTTCCTCACGAGAGGGTAGCCCTTATAGGTATAAAACTTTTCGTTCATTTTTTCCTCCTTTAATAGATCACGATACGTTCTTGAAATCCTCGCCCGAACCGATCCTCCTGATATTTTCTATAAGATCGTCTACATAAGTCTTGCTGCTGAAGAATTTAGGCTCGCCGTTCACAACTATAAGCGACTTCATAACGGAATAATCATAGAATTCAAATGTAGTTTCGTTATTCCTGAATGAGTCCTTTATCTTTATGACTGCCATAGGAGCACCTGATGGCTTCGGCTCGTTTATGGCAAATTCTTCGGCGTATGCGTTAACGAGGTAAGAGAAGAACTGTCTGTAACGTTCTGCATCGAAATCGCTGCCGCCGCGTTTTACGTTTACATCTTCTGTTTTTGCTTCGTTGGTCTTCATACTGCTGTCCTTCATGGAGATCTCAAATTTCTCTGAAACTCCGTCCGCTTCAGCAGTAAGCTCGCTGACATTCCAAACGAACGATGACACCATCATTCTTGAAGCTATGTCAACAGGCTTGACAGTTGCCCACTGTGCTTTTTCTGTATCAACGGTATAGATAACATTTGATCCTTCAAACATTGCGTTGCTTAACTTTGCACCATCCTCGGTGTAAGGCTCACTCATGAGAAGTACATAATCATTTCCGTCATCACATTTCATGGTTGTACGGCAGAAAGGATCTTTCAGCCCGGCAGCTTCAACATCGGAATCGCTGCAATGGTAAGCCTTGACCTTCTTTGCAGCAAGTCCGAACATACCATTTGTGATAACGTTCGATCTCTCAACTGCCAGAAGCGCTTCCATAGGCTCCTTCATAACGTGCTTGGCTGAGCTTCCGCCTGAGTTCTTTTCATCGGTGGTTGAATCATACTCGATGAATATGTCATAATCAATATCCTTACGCTCGATACGCAGCGAATTCACCTTAGGGTAGGATTCCTGAGGCGGTTCTTCGAGCATTGTTAGACTGATGAATTCCTCAGCCTTGCAATGGTAATTCGCAGCATATCCGTTAGTGATCGTGTAGACAGTATTATCGTCATCGACGCGCACATAGGTCTGATTTGAAACAGGCGAAACATCACCGATATAAAGTTTTTTTGCAACGCCTGATTCATATGCGATCTCAACCGTGATCGCTGTATCAGCAAGTCCGAACTTACCGAAATCGCTGCAATTCTCTTCAACTATCGAAGCCGATGTAAGATTATCTGCATTGCTTGCAAGTGTTGATACCATATCTTTATCTACCGGAAGATCCTCAAAGCCTTCAATGGTATAAACTGCTGACTTTTCTCCTTCTGCCGGTGATTCCATAACGGCTTTATAGCTGCCTGAATCGTTGGTTACCTTGACCGTTTTCACAACACCATGCTGATGAGATTCCTCCATAGTATGTGAACCTGATTTTGCAGTGCTGTCCTCAACAAGAACAAGATCCGCACCATTGTTGGTAGTATCCTGTACAGCGGCAGAGGATGAACTTGTATCATCTGATTTGTCTGTGACCTTCAGTGCGATAAGACCGCCTCCCAGCACAGCAACAGCTGCGCCGAGAGCAATAATAGTACTTGTTTGTTTTTTCATCGGTTCTTTCTCCATATCAGTACAAAGATTCCGATACCTGCAACTATCAGCGGGATAATGAAGATAACTATTACCTTGATCCTCTTATCCTGAGTTGAAGTTGGAGCTATAACAGCCTGCTGAAGAGCCTTATCAGGTATGATGATAGTTTCTGTCTGCTTGCCTGTCATAGTATTGAGTGCATTTACGAGGACACTCGCATTATTGTAGAGATTTGACTGCATGAGATAAACAGGGCTTGTAAGATAACCGCTTCCGAGTACCATAACATGGCTCTTAGCTATCTTATAGCTGTCTATCTGGTCTCCTATCTGCTTTTCTTTTCTTGAAACAGCAGCGATTGTCTTTACATCTGCACTATCCATCTTATCACTTGTGATGATGTCGAGATTGAATGCAGTATCATGAGTCTCAAGCAGAGAAGAAGTAATAATGTCATTATTCTTCTTGAGAATATTCAGTTCCTGAGAGAAAGGAGCAACGATATACTTTGAATTGCTGATTTTTTCTCCGGCATCTTCATTTTCTGACTGCACGATCTGAATATCCACCTGACTGTTGCTCATGAAGCTCTTGTCATCAACGAGTATTTGTCCCTCATTAGGAGAGATGCTCCATGCTTCGAGGAATTCCTTGATATGAGGAGTGTTTGTAGTCATAGGATCAGTGATAAACAAGAGATTCTTGTCATACTTTCCATCGTTATCAAGGAACTTCGAGATCTTATCAATGATAGACTCATCAAAATCAACCGATGGCATCGGTATAACTAACATATCATACTTTTCGGGATCTATCTCATCCTTGGCAAGATCAATGTCTGTGCAGAAATATCCGTTCTTGACAAGAAGCTGATCGCGCAGACCGCTTACCGCATTGCCGTACAGCTGAGAATCTGCATAGTGTGATACATCGTAGATCTCGCTGCCGTTGAGTTTTGAAGCAAATGCTACATTGATAGGGTGAGCGTCTGTAACGTTCATGATCTCAGAAGTTATCATGCTTTCACCTGCAAAAACAAGTGAAATAGAAGCCTGATTGGAGGTATCGGGGGCGATCATCGAACCAACTGAGCTCTTATCAATAACACGAACTCTGTCGTCGCAGTAAACTACCATGCTCTGTGAAGTTATCTCAGCGCCGTAAATATCACTGTATTTCTTAACAGCCTTAGGATCCTTGTCAAGATCAACGTATCTTACCTTGACGCTGCCCTTGCCCTTTGTTGAATACATCTCGTATTTTTCAAGGATTATCGGGATCATATCAAAAGGACAATCAAGATTTATATTGTACTGCTTGAAATAATCCTCAATGTTCTGTGAAAGAGCACTGAACTCATCCTTGTTGCAGGTAACGATTATTTCAACGTCTTTATCAAGTGTGTTTTTGAGATAATCAATTGTCTCATCGCTGAGTTCGTATCTCTTATCAGCAGTGAGGTCGATTTTCAGCGGCTGACGCTTAACCATATATGAAGCCATTGCATTGAGTATGATAACTATTGCAACAACAAGCGCTGTCACTATCAGCGACATTGAGCCGTATTTAACTTTTTTCAGGCTTACATGGCTGCTTTTTTCCTTGTTTTCAGCCGTGTTTTTGACTTTTTCGTCAACTTCAGGTTTCTTCATCTGAATCTGTACCTTCCTTTCGCAATGTTATCAGCTCCAGCGTCTTTTCTCAAGAATTCTTACAGTGAAGAAATTAAAGAGGAAAGCTGTGCTGAGGTAGAAGAGTACGCTTGTGAGATTGAAAATTCCCTGAGTGAACTCTATATATCTGCTGTAAAATGAAAGCTGAACAACAATATCGTAAAGCCACTGGCTTGAGATCCTTTCTGTGAAAGAATCTGAAAGGTATACGAAGAAAAGTACAGCCATCGAGAATACTGCCGCTGTCATCTGGTTCTCTGTAAGTGCAGAGATGAATATACCAACAGCGATAAATGCAGCAGCAAGAAGAAGCATTGCAAAATAGTTTCCGAGGAGAGTTGCCCATACAACATCTCCAAGATAGCCGAGTATGATCGAATATACGAATATGATACTCTCAGCTATAACGAAGATGGTCATAGCAGCAAGGTATTTGCCTACAACGATCTCCCAGAGTCCGATAGGAGCAGTAAGAAGTCCCTGATCGGTACGGTTTTTCTTTTCTTCACTCAGAAGTCGCATCGTGAGTATAGGGATGAGGAAAAGAACTATTCTGAACATATTGCTGAACAGCGGTGATGTATCCGTATATCCCGACTGTATCACCTCATTATAGAAGTAATAACCGGAAAATACATAGAATACTGCCAAAAACACATAAGCAACTCCGGACGTAAAGAATGCGCCCATTTCACGTCTGTATATCGCACCCATTACTTTTCACCCCCGTTATCATCTGCTGAAGCCTCAGCGTTTTCGCTTCCTTTATCAGAAGCAGCATTTTCAGTCTCACTGCTGTTATCAAATACAAGATTGATACGAGGACGCGGTTTACTGTCATTTCCTTTGTCAGAGCCTATCTGCTCGCCCATTGTTATCTTGAGGAAGATGTCCTCAAGAGTGAGGTCTGAAAGCTGAAGCATGAGGATATTCCAGCCTTTTTCACTGCAAAGGGCATTTATAGCGCGTCTTACATCGGTCTTGCCGTCAGTTTCTACATCATAATCGTAAACGCCTCTTTCACGCTCCATATCTGCGCGGACATACTTAACGCCGTCAACAGCACGAAGTGCAGTAACTATCATATCCTTATCAGAAGCTGTATGTGTAGGACCTTCGATACGAAGAGTCATCTTGTGCTCGTTTGTAATGCTCTTTGCGATCTCATCAGCAGTACCATCAGCAGCAACAACGCCCTTGTTGATAATGATTATCCTGTCACAAACTGCCTGTATTTCGGGAAGAATATGTGATGAAAGGATAACTGTATGGCGCTTTCCGAGTTTCTTGATGAGTGTTCTTATCTCTATTATCTGATTAGGGTCAAGACCAACAGTAGGCTCATCAAGGATGAGTACAGGCGGATTATTTATAAGTGCCTGTGCCAGACCAACTCTCTGGCGGTAACCTTTTGAAAGATTCTTGATAAGACGACTCCTTACATCAGAGATCTTGCAAAGATCGCAGACATCCTTCAGATGTGCCTTTCTTGAAAGCTTGCACTTCTTGAGATCGTAAACAAAGTTGAGATAACCATCAACGGTCATATCAACATAAAGCGGCGGTATCTCAGGAAGATAGCCGATATTTGCCTTTGCTTTCTTCGGATCTTCAAGAATATCAGTTCCATTTATAAGTATCTGACCGGAGGTTGAAGAAATATATCCGGTAAGCATATTCATAGTAGTTGACTTGCCTGCTCCGTTAGGTCCGAGGAAGCCGAGTATCTCTCCCCTCTCGACCTTGAAGCTTATATCATTTACGGCTTTTTTATCACCGTATCTTTTGACTAAGTTTTTAACTTCTATCATCAGATGTCCTCCCTTTTAGAAGTTACTGAAATTTGCTGCCGCACAGCAGCCTTAATTATGTTACCTCACCAGTGTGACAGCACGGTGAAAACAATCTGAATATTATATGTCTGTCCCGGCTGAGAGTATGTCCTTATTTATCTGTGCTTTAAGTTCGTCAAGCGATGCGAACTTCATCTCAGGGCGGATGAAGCGTTTAAAGCAAACATCTGCGTTTTTTCCGTAAAGATCGCCGTTATATCCGATTATGTGCGTCTCTGCAAGCGGTCTGCGAACACCCTCTATGGTAGGCTTTACCCCCACATTAGTTACCGATGGCATGACCTTTCCGCCAACATTGGTCAGCGTACTGTAAACGCCGAACTTCGGTATCAGCTGTCCATCGGAAAACTCCTGATTTATAGTAGGAAAGTTGATAGTTCTGCCGATGTGATTTCCGTTTGAGACCTCAGCGTTTATGAAATAGTTAAAACCAAGAAGCTCATTTGCCAAAGTAATATCACCTTTCAGCAGAAGCTCTCTTACGCGGCTCGACGAAACAATACTTCCGCCGTATTCTACCGGGCTTATGACCTCGACCTCAAATCCGAAACGCTTTCCGAAGTCCATAAGTTCCTTTGCTCCGCAGGCAGCATTCTTTCCGAATCTGAAATCATTACCGCAGCATACGTGAGCAGCCCTCAGCTGGCGGCAGAGTATCTCATCAGCAAATTCCTCGCCCGAAAGGCAGCAAAGCCTCTCAAAAGGCGGGCTTACGATCTCGTCCACACCTATCTGCTCACAAAGAAGGATCTCCTTCTCTGTTTTGGTGTAGATATAGCCCTGAGTTCCGCCTGCTTTTCTGAGAACGCAGTCAGGCTCGAACGTAAATACCAGAGACGATAGCCCGTTTTTTTTCTGAGCAAGAGCCGCATTTATGACAGCTCTGTGTCCGAGATGAACTCCATCGAAAAGCCCCAGTGCAACCGCTGTTCTTGTACTTTCCATAGTCTCACCCCAGATTCTTTCCTATACGAAGTATGCCGTTTTCACGGTCAGCGACAGCTGTTCCGATGAAACTGCCGTCATAAGCGTAAATGCGGTAATCATCACATCCGGAGCGTATATCACGGATTTTTCCGAGGTCAAGCTTAACGCCGTTGCGGTACATTCTTGTCTGAGCCTCTCCGAGTTTCAGTGCCGGCAGACTTACAAACACCCTGTCCACCGGAAGTATAAGCTCTTCGAGTCGGGAATCATCACGCGCCTGCTGTATCTGCTCAAAGGTATAGCAGTCATCAAGGCAGAAACCGCAGGATGAAGTCCTTACAAGCGAAGTCATGATACCGCCGCAGCCGAGTTTATGACCGATGTCATTTATAATAGTACGTATATAAGTACCCTTTCCGCAGACTATTTCAACAAGTCCTTCACGCTTATCGGGATCATATTCAGATACTGAAAGCGAAGCGACCTCTACCTCACGCGGCTGACGCTCGACCTCTATTCCCTGCCTTGCAAGATCATAAAGACGTTTTCCGTCCACCTGAACAGCAGAATACATAGGCGGAAGCTGCATTATCTTTCCGGTAAACTCCGGAAGAACAGCCCTTATATCCTCTCTGCTGACCGGCTTATCAGAACACTCACATACCTCGCCCCACACATCCTGAGTATCGGATGTGCAGCCGAATCTGAATCCGGCAAGATAGCTTTTTGTATTATCCGGCATAATATCACAGGCTTTCGTAGCATTACCGACAAATACCGGCAGAACGCCTGTCGCCATTGGATCGAGAGTTCCGCCGTGACCAAGACGTTTCATCTGTAATATTCCGCGCAGCTTCGCAACAACATCAAATGAAGTGAAGTCCTGCGGTTTATTGACACATAGGATACCGTTCATCAGCCAATAGCCCTTTCAACAGCCTCGATAAGCTGTTTTTTTATGTCGCTGAGTTCGCCTGTCATCGAACATCCGGCAGCTTTAGCGTGACCGCCGCCGCCAAGTGTCTGACATATCTGCGAAACATTAACATCGTTAGCCGATCTGAACGAGCATTTGAAATCGTTATCACGCTCGCGGATAAATATACCCACTTCTGATTTCTCAAGCTGGATGGTTATCGGTGCAAATCCTTCGAGTTCATCCATATCTATGCCCATATCTTCAGCGATCTGCTTAGTAACAGTAATGATATTGAGCTTGCCGCCGAGATAAGTCTCCATGATCTCGGTGATCTTGCTTTCGAGCTTCATTCTTCCGGCAGACTTGACATCAAACATATACCTGTTGATACGCGCAAAATTGATATTATAGCATCGCATCATCTCGGCAGCTATCTCATGTGAACGCGGAGTAGTGCAGTCATACTTGAAGCATCCGGAATCGGTAGCGATACCTGTATAAAGACAAGTAGCACAATGCTCCGTTATCTTCACGCCCATATATTTTGCAAGGTCATATATCACCTCACAGGCAGCGGCTGCATTTCCTCTGAGCAGAGTTTTTTCAGCATAGTCCTTATTCGAGATATGGTGATCTATGCAAAGCTGGACCCGTTCGCCATAGACCTCATTATATCTGCCCATAAGCTTATTATCGGCAATATCTACTGCAATAACGGTCTGCGGCTCAAATTCCTCACCTAAGCCGACAGAGGTTATAAAATCATATCTCGAAGGGATCTCGTCATGGCAGACCACTCTGCTGCGAACACCAAGCTCAGCAAGGATATCCTTCAGACCAAAGCCTGCGCCGATGCAATCTCCGTCAGGATTCTGATGTATTACTATAACAGCGTCCTTGCAATTGCGGAGAAAAACCTCCGCCTCGCTGAAGCCGATAAACATATTATTCCTCCTCCGGTTTGCTGAGCTGACTGAGTTTGCGGCTTATTTCCGCACTTCTCTCTATCGAGTTATCAGCAACGAAAGTAAGCTCCGGTGATTTTCTCATTTTAAGACGGTGAAAGAGTTCGCGGCGTATAAAGCCTTCCGCACTTTTTAGACCCTTCACCGATTCCAGTGTTTTTTCCATGCCTGCAAAGCTTGAAACATATATCTTACAAGATGACATATCTCCGGAAAGATCCGTTCTCACAATAGTGAGCATCTTGTCGATCCTCGGATCTTTAAGTTCACGGAGGATAGCTGTCATCTCACGTTTTATATCCTCAGCCATGCGGCTGTTCTTGAAATTAGGCATTTTGATCCTTTCGTTATATCAAAGATTGACAGTAAATCCGCTGCCTTCGCTTTCTTCGTGCTTTTCGCCTGAAACAGTCTTTTCTTCTTCAGGAGCAGCTTCCTCAGCAGCGTTCACATTCTCATTTTCAGGAGCATTGCTTTCTTCAGTATTAATCTCTTCAGCCTTTTCTTCCTGACTGCTTTCAGCTTCCTGATCAAAGAAGCCTTCACCTGTAACTATCGAATCGAAAGCCTCGTCTTCCTTGCTGCAGCTGTAATCGGGGATGTCGTCATCGCCCTCTTCGCCGTAGTAGATGTCAGCATATTTATCATAATCAGGTTCAAGTTCAACATCGCGGACAGGTCTTTCGATACCCATAAGATCGTCGATAACATCCTCCTGTTCCTCAATGGCACTGCACTGACCAAGAAGTATTTTCTTCACCGACTGGAAGAAGAAAATATCAATAGGACCAAAATCCTCCCAAGCCAGAGCTTCATCGCAGTATTGAAGCATATCTGCTGTACTCATTCTGTTATTATCCATTCATCTGACCTCCCTTTATATTTCAGCAATAGCTGATACATCAATCCTCGCGGTATTCCTCAACAACGTATGTCTCGAAAATATCGCCTTCCTTAACATCGCTGAACTTTTCAAGGCTGATACCGCACTCATAGCCTTCTGCGACTTCCTTAGCATCGTCCTTGAAACGCTTCAGACCAGCGATCTTATCATCTGCAATGATGATACCATCACGTACTACTCTTACCTGTGATCCTCTTGTTACCTTACCGCTGAGAACGTAGCTTCCGGCAACCATACCAACATTAGAGATCTTGTATACCTGACGTACCTCAACTCTTCCCTGTTCAACATCTCTGAACTTAGGAGCGAGCATACCCTTCATAGCTGTGGATATTTCCTCGATAGCATCATAGATGATACGGTAGAGTCTGATGTCAACGCCGTCTCTTGCAGCATTTTCAGCAGCAACGGGATCTGGTCTTACATTGAATCCTACGATGATAGCGTTTGAAGCAGCAGCAAGCATAACGTCGCTCTCCTTGACAGCACCAACTGCACCGTGGATAACTCTTACTCTTACCTCATTGTTTGAAAGCTTTTCAAGTGACTGCTTTACAGCCTCAACAGAGCCCTGAACGTCAGCCTTTACAACGATAGGAAGCTCCTTGATCTCACCCTCAGCGATCTGGCTGAAGAGGTTATCAAGAGTAACCTTGCGGTAAGCGTTGAACTGTTCCTGCTTCTGCTCATGCTTTCTCTGCTCAACGAGTTCACGGGCAAGTCTTTCGTCCTCAACAGCATTGAAGATGTCGCCTGCGCTCGGAACTTCAGCAAGACCTGTGATCTCAACAGGAACAGAAGGACCTGCGCTCTTGACTGTTCTACCCTTGTCGTTAGTCATTACGCGGACTCTTCCGACAGCAGTACCGGCAATAAGAACATCTCCCTGACGGAGAGTACCATTCTGCACGAGAAGTGTAGCGATAGGACCTCTTCCCTTATCAAGACGCGCTTCGATAACAGTACCCTTTGCAAGTCTGTCCGGATTAGCCTTGAGTTCCTTGACCTCTGCAACGAGGAGAACGTTTTCGAGAAGTTCGTTGATACCTTCGCCTGTCTTTGCAGATACAGGAACGCAGATAACGTCACCGCCCCAGTCCTCACAAACGAGGTCATATTTTGTAAGTTCTTCCTTTATACGATCCGGGTTAGCGCCTTCCTTATCCATCTTGTTTATAGCAACGATGATAGAAACTCCGGCAGCCTTAGCGTGGTTGATAGACTCTACTGTCTGCGGCATGATACCGTCATCAGCAGCAACAACGAGGATCGCAATATCAGTGATATTAGCACCTCTTGCACGCATTGAAGTGAATGCTTCGTGTCCGGGAGTATCGAGGAAAGTGATGTCCTGACCGTTGATATTTACCTGATAAGCACCGATATGCTGAGTGATACCGCCTGCTTCACCTGCGGCAACATGAGCGTTTCTGATGCGGTCGAGGATAGAAGTTTTACCGTGGTCAACGTGTCCCATTACAACTACAACAGGGCAGCGCGGCTGGAGGTTTGTATCGTCATCGTCAGTATCGTCGATAAGACGCTCCTCAATGGTAACTATAACTTCCTTTTCCACCTTAGCGCCCATTTCCTCAGCAACGAGTGAAGCTGTATCGAAGTCTATCTCCTGATTGATCGTAGCCATAACGCCAAGCTTCATAAGCTGCTTGATGACCTCAGTAGCAGCAGCCTTAAGGCGTGTAGCAAGCTCGCCGACTGTGATAGCATCCGGGATAAGAACTTTGAGCTGCTGCTTTCTTGCACGTTCGAGCTCAAGTCTCTTGAGCTTTTCAGCCTCAGTTTCTTTTCTTGAATACTGCTGACGGTTTCTCTGAGCGGACTTCTGATTTATCTTCTGCTTCTTTGAAGAGTAGTTCTCATTATTATGCTTGTTTGAAGAAGCCATATTGTCATAACGCTCGTTATACTTGTCGAGATCAACGTAGCTTCCTCTTGTATCGACCGTTCTGCGCTGTGAAGAGGTCTGAGCGGTCTCTGAGCTGAATGAAGCATTGAACTTTGTACGCTCGCCTCTGTCCTGAGCCTTAGCCTGTTCCTTTTTCTTTTCCGGCTTTTTGGGCTTTGTATTCTGAACAGGTGCAGCTGCCTTAGGCTTTTCTTCGTGCTTGACCTCCGGCTTGATCTCCTGCTTTGGTTCAGACTCGACCTCAGTCTTGGGCTCTTCAGCCTTCTTCTCAGGCTTTGCCTGCTGCTTGGGCTCTGGCTTTACATCAGCCTTTGGTTCTGGCTTAGCTTCCGGCTTTGATTCCGATTTTTCAGCTGATTTAACAGCTTTTTTCTTTGCCGGTTCAGCAGGCTTTTCCTGTTTAGGCTCTGCCTTTTTAGCAGCCGGCTTCTTTTCTTCCTTAGATTCCTTCTTTTCAGCAGTCTTCTTTTCTTTCTTAGGCTCTGCCTTAGGTTCTTCGGCTTTCTTCTCAGGCTTCGGATCATTTTTTGAAGCGAAGTAATCATCAAAAGACTTCACCTCATGGAGCTTTGTATAATGCTCCAGTATCATATCCATTTCCTGTTCAGTAAGACCTGATGCGGTCTTCTTTTTATTATCGCCTTTTTCAGCGAAATAATCAATGAGTTCCTGAGAAGCTATCCCAAGATCTTTTGCAGCGTCACTAAGCTTTATTTTTTTTGCCATAGGCTCATATACCTCCATTACATATTCCGCAGACAGCGGAAGGAATTAACGTTTCATGTAAAAATATATGTCATCACAGCAATATCTGTGTTTATTCTTTGGATATACGTCCGAAAGCATCAGCGAACCCCTTATCGCATACAGCGATGACAGCCGTGTTTTTTCCGCACAGCACCGCAAGCTCTTCCTTCAGCATACCGGTATCTATCACCGGAACCCCGCACTTTCCGCAAACAAATGCGACTTCCTTGAGAGTTCTTGCCGAAGCATCAGAAGCTGTAAGAACGCAGAATGCTTTACCGTTCTTAACACTGTCACATACGCTGTCGAAGCCCTTAACGGTTTTACGTGCTTTGTTGCATATAGTCAGCAGATCAGCTATCCTGCGGGTCATTTGCGAGTTCATCCGCCATCACCTCATAGACGTTTTCCTCAATTTTGCATGAGAATGATTTTTCAAATCTTCTGCCCTTGCGAGCCTTATCAAAGCATTCCTTGCTGCGGCATATATAAGCGCCTCTGCCGGATTTCTTTCCGGTAAAATCGAGGCTTATCTCACCTTCCGGAGATTTCACCACACGTATGAGTTCCTTTTTCGATCTCATTTCTCCGCAGCCAAGACACATTCTCATAGGTATCTTTTTCGGTTTCATATCATTCCTCTGTATTTTCAGCAGTATCATTATCTGCTGTCTCAGCCGGCTGCTCATCGAAGGATGTTATTTCATCAGCCATTTCAGGCTCTTCATCTTCCGAAGCTGTTGAAGCTAACGGCTCAGGTGCTTTGAAATCCGGACTGAGTTCCGGTGCTTCATCGCCTGTAAGGGTATCGAACTGAGGCTTGATGTCGATCTTGAAGCCGGTAAGCTTAGCCGCAAGCTTAGCGTTCTGTCCCTTATTGCCGATAGCAAGTGAAAGCTGATTGTTCGGAACGATAACAGTACATATCTTCTCTTCATATGAAGTGATAACAGTCTTGAGAACCTCTGCCGGAGCAAGTGCTCTTGCGATGAATTCCTCAGGAACTTCGCTCCACGGGATGATGTCTATCTTTTCGCCGCTGAGTTCATTAACAACAGCAGTGATTCTTGAACGCTTTGAACCTATGCAGGCACCGACTGCGTCGACGTTCTCATCCTTTGACCATACTGCGATCTTTGTTCTTGAGCCTGCTTCACGCGAAATAGACTTGACCTCAACTATACCGTCATATATTTCAGGAACTTCAAGCTCAAAAAGTCTCTTAACGAGATCCTTATGAGCACGTGAGATCTTTACAACAGGCTTCTTGTTCTTTCCGATGATGCCTGTAATATACACCTTTACAGGCTTGCCCTCAACAAGTGTTTCGCCCGGGATCTGCTCATTGCGGAAGAGATAGAGCTCTGTTCCCTGATAAACTACTGTAACAGTACCTCTGCCCGGCTCTACCTGTGAAACGGTAGCGGTTATGCACTCATGCTCTTTCTGCTCAAACTTGCTGAGCATCTGCTCACGGTTGATCTCTCTGAGGTCTCCCTTAATGGACTGCTTTGCAGAAAGTGCAGCCATTCTGCCGAGCTTTGAAATATCTATCTGCTTGATTATAGTGCCGCCGACATACGCATCAGGATCAATAGTCTTTGCAACGTCGATGTTGATCTCGTTCTCATCGATCGGATAATCATCAATAACTTCCTGAATGATATACATCTCAAACTTCTTTGTTGCGGGATCTATCTCCACACGGATATTTTCCTCACTGTGCGGATAAGCCTTTCTTGCCGCCTTGAGCATAGCCGACTTTACCTTATCGATAAGGAGCTCTGTCTCAACGCTGTTTTCCTCACCGAGAGATTCGAGAGCGGTGAAAAAATCGTTATTCTTGTTCATTCTGTTAATTCCTCCAGTATAATTTTATTTATGGGTAATTGATCTTTTCTGATCAGAAGTCCAGATAAAGCTTGACAAAGGCAATATCAGCAAGCGGATATTTCTTTTCCTCGCCGTTTTCGAGTGTAACGCATACACCATCTTTATCAGCACTGCTTAGTGTAGCAGTGATCTCCTTTTCACCGTCTTTTTCCCTGATAAAGCGAATCCTTACCTTGTCTCCGCAGCAAACCTCGAAATGTTCCTCTTTTACGAGCTCTCTTTCAAGACCTGCCGAGCCGACCTCAAGCATATAGCTCTGGGAGATCGGGTCTTCTTTGTCGAGGATGTCGCTGATAGGCGCAGTAGCGCGTTCGCAGTCAGCAATAGTAATACCCTCGTCCTGATCTATGAACACTCGCAGATACCACATTGCGCCCTCTTTTTCATAACAGACATCCCACAAGAAATATCCCAGTTCATCTGTTATAGGCTTGATGAGATCATAGACCTTCTGTTCTGTGCCGCCGAATTTCTTGAATTTCATAGGCAATTGTCCTTTCCGGACTTCTCCTTTCATTTATTTCTAATAGTCCCTATACAAACGAAAGACCGGAAGTTTCCGGTCTTTTGCTTTAACTATCATCATAAAGTATTATACCACTCTTTTTCTGAAAAATCAAGTGTTTTTCGGAAATTTTTTCTATTTTTCCATGTTTTTGTCGGTTTTTTCTCCCGCGCAGACGTTTTTGAAGCTCCGCTCTTGACATTCTCACTATATTTATAGTATAATTGATATGATTATGACCGCATATATATGAGAGATAATGCGGCTTATGGAAGGAGTCTTCAGCATAATGAAGAATATATCAAGATCCGCCGCAGCTGTACTTGCACTGTCTTCAATGCTTACGTGTGCATATTCATGCAGCAAGTCTTCCGGCAGTGACGATTCAAGCACAGCACCTACAACTCAGGTAATAACTACCGAGCCTGTGAATCTTGGCAATCCTATGGAAATAACATGGCTTGCTGATTACGATCTCAATCCACAGTCGCCAAATGAGGAACGTCCGGCTGCACTCGCAGCATTTGAGGACAACTACGGCGGCAAGGTGAAATACATTCAGACCTCATCCGGCGAAATGCTTACAAAGCTCAGTGAAATGCTCAATGCCGGTGAGGAAGTCGATATGTTCCCATACGATACGAGCGCTGTTCCAAGCGGAGTTATGCGGAATCAGTTCGCACCGCTCGACGATGTATACGATGAACTCGGAATGAATATCAGCGGTCTGTGGGACGATATGAAAGGTACTATCGAATCATATTCATATAACGGCAAGCACTATGTGATACCATATAAGCTTTCAAGTCCTTTCATGATAACTTACAGCCGCAAGCTCATGCAGGAAGAGGAACTTGCAGATCCTTATGAGCTTTATCAGAACGATCAGTGGAACTGGGACATCTTCATGGAAATGATGGAAAAATTCACTTCCAAAGTTCCGCCTTTATCAAGATACGGCATCACCGGCGATTTCGGACAAGCTCTGCTCCAGTCGACCGGAAAGAATGTCGTGCTCTACGACGGCAAGAAATTCTCAAGCAACCTCTCTGATCCTTCGATAGAAAAAGCTGAGCTCCTCATGCAGGACATCGCTGCAAAAAGTTTGTATAATCCCAAATGGAAATCAAGCTTCCCGAACAACGGTGCTACTCTCTTCTTTGCTTCAAAGGACTGGTCTCTTGCGGAATCTAATGCAAATAACCCGGATATGGATCTTATGGTAGTTCCGTTCCCTAAAGCTACGGATGCTGACAAATACTGCATCACCTGTGACATCAACGCTAAAATTCTCGTTGCTAATTCCAAAAAAGCAAAGGGAGTTGCAACATATATAATGTGTGAACGATACGCAGCAAAGGATCAGAAATATCTCGATGCCGCAAAGCAGAGGGCACTCACTGCAAAGAACTCTCTTCTCGGAACTCCCGAAGCGTTCATTACCGAAGAACAATATGATGCAATACAGTCCTACCTTGATACATCAAAGTTCACCCCGGCTAACGACTTTGCTTACGGTATGGGCGAAAAAATGCACAGCTACGGCGAATACACCTATGATACAAGAGGAGCTATGGAAAACCTCACAACTGCTCTTCTCGAACCTGCCGAGCCTGTTGATACATGGGAGAAACTCCGCGACTATGTTAAACCGGTGATTGACAAGGAAATTGAGGCTTTCAATAAATAAGGATCACATCCGGCAATGTGGCTTTAGCCTAAATTGCCGGATTTTTTGTTGAATACGTCCAAAATCAGTGCGAATTATAGGGCAATGTGTTAAAAAATAAAAAAGCTTTGTAAAAATACGTGACAAGATGACTTTACTGTGATATAATGTTATCAGGGTGTTTGTACCCTCAGATCTCCTAAAGATCAATTATATAAGGAAGGGATCAGAAAAAATGGACAATAATTATAACGGATTCAACAACGAAGACTCCAACAACGGGTATTCCGGATATAATCCTGATTACAGCAATAATAACCGTCAGCAGAACAGCTACGATAACGGTATGCAGAACGGCGGATACGGCGGAGGACATCCTAATAACGGTTATCCTCAGCGTCCTAACAACGGCTATCCTAACGGTAATAACTACGGCGGATATAATAATTATAACTACAACAGCGGAAATTACCGTCCGCGCAGCAATAACGGTCAGCGCAGAAGAAAAGTTTCACGCGATACTCTCCGCAAAAGACAGCTCGGCGGTCTGTGCATCATCGCATTCATCGTACTTCTTCTCGTGATTCTGCTCGCTAAAGCCTGCTCACATGGAGGCGGCGGCGGAAGCACCACTACTGTTGAAACTACTACGGCTACATCTTCAACAACTATCGTAACACAGACTACCGTTCCTGAGATCACAATGGTGACTACAACAGCTGTCGTTACAGGTGCTAACGATCCTAACGGATTCAAACTTGATAAGTACAGTCTCTACATAGACATCGGTACATCTGACCTCGCTTTTGTTCAGCAGTATCCGGCAGGCTCTGCTGAAGAGGACGAAGTATGGACTTCAAGCGACACTAAGATCGCAACTGTTGACGCATACGGCAATGTAACCGGTATGTCAAGCGGTGAATGCTACGTAACTCTCTCATCCAAGAAAGATCCGAAGCAGGAAGCTACAATAAAGGTAGTAGTTGCAGCAGCAGGTCAGAACAACAACGCTAACGCTAACGCAAATGCAAACAATAACGCCAACGGTAATAATGCACAGCAGGGCGGCGCTCAGGCTGGTGCTAACAACAATAACGCCGCAGCTGATCAGCAGCAGGGTGCTCAGGCCGGCGCTAACAACAATAACGCCGCAGCTAATCAACAGCAAGGTGCTCAGGCTGGCGCTAACAACAATAACGCCGCAGCTAATCAGCAGCAGGGTGCTCAGGCTGGCAACAACGCAAACTGATAATATAAAAGAAACCGTCCAAGCAAAACTTGGACGGTTATTTTTTATTCTGGTTCCGTATCAGACGGAGCCTTTTTTTCTACGCGGCAGGACTCTATCCTGTGATGTCTTATCTCGATGACCTCGATATTAAGACCATCCGCTTCAAAAGAGATCTTTGTGCCATCGCGCGGAATATCGCCGAGCTCAGCTATAACGTATCCGCCGAAGGTCTCGTACTTTTCGGCAGGCAGAACTATATCAAGTTCATCGCTGACATCCGCAACAGAGGTCGCACCGGGAATGATCCATGTATTATCGCCGGTCTTTTCCATATGCGGCTGAGGAATATCATCCTCGTCATCGGAAAATTCCCCGACAAGCTGTTCAACAAGATCGGTGACCGTAATAATGCCGCTCATTCCGCCGTATTCGTCAACGACAACTGCAAAATGATCCGAACCGCTCTGTTTCATCTGTTCAAAAAGTCTGTCAGCCTTCATATTCTCATGTACGAAATACGGCTCGCGGACAGCATTTTTCATGATATTTTCGCGGCTTTTGTCATCAAGACGGAAATAGTCCTTAGCGTCAAGAACACCAATAACGTTATCAACGCTCTCTCCGCACACCGGAAATACAGAGTGTCTTGTCCGGTGTATAGTCTCTTCCCAGACCTCAATATCATCCGCATCCCACAGCACCGATACCTCGGTACGATGAGTGCAGACCTGTCCGGCGGTCATATCGTCAAAGGCGAAAACATTCTTTATGATACGGTTTTCATCCTCGTCGATAGTACCTTTTTCAGCACCAGCATCCGACATCATAAGGATCTCCTCTTCGGTGACAGTTTCCTCGACAGCCTGTGGATCAATTCCGATAAGCCGCAGTATACCGTTAGAAATTATCCCTGTCAAAACAACAAGCGGAGTCATAACGATCATCGTTAAGACTACTGCCGAACCGACGCGCAGCGCATATTTTTCCGGATCCTTCATAGCAATACGCCTTGGGATGATACTTCCAAATACTAATATCAGCACCGAAAGTATCAGCGTAATGATTATTAAAGAAACATTTAAGGCAACGCTTTCAGAAATCTCAATATCAAGCTTCAATAGCTTTTCGGAAAGCTTTCCTGAAAAGGCTTTTGCGGCAAAAGCCGCAGAAACAAGCGATGTAAGCATAACAGCACTATGCATAGCTGCAAGCAACCGCCTTTCGTTGCCGGCAAGCTTTTTTAGTCTCCGTTCACGCTTTCCTCCGCCTGCTGCAAGCTTATCAAGTCTGGAATCGCTCACAGACAATACTGAAGTTTCTGCAAAAGCAAAGAATGCATTAAGAATAATAAACAAAATTTGCAGAAATATCTGCGCTATCATAATTCTATACCCTTAATCAGCTCTCACCATTTCGTCAACATTTCCGTATTCATCAACGGTCACAAACTTATTGCCGATGACACCGTAAGTAAGTGTCTGGGTATAATCTGCACTTTTGCCTTCTGAAACAGTAAGCTTATTTCCGTCTGTTGTATACTTTCCGAACGTATCTGTTTCCATGAAAGTTTTTTCTCCGGAAATAGTAATTTTCAGTTCTGAATCCATTTCACCGGACATTCTTAAGAACTCTCCGCCTGTTACGACATATTCACCCGACATATCAGTAGTTGAAGTCTCTCCGGATGTTCTCTTCATGATGATGAAATCCTCACCCATATATCTTACAGTACAAGTTGTTCCGTCGAATGTGGTATCAGCTTCTAAAGTATCGTTTATAACTGCCTTACCATTCTTGAACGTCAGCATATCGGACATATCTGCTGAAAAAGTGATATTTCCGTCAGCTTTGAATTCAAAGACCATATCCTCATCGTAATCATCTTGGACCTTCCACTTTCCAACGATATTACCGCCCTTGAGTTCAGAAGCGTCAACAGAAGGTGTCTCCTTCTTTTCTGTTGTAATATCGCTGGCAACTGAGTTACTGCTTGTTGTACTTGCTTTAGTTGTAGCCGCCTTTGTTGTAGCCGCCTTTGTTGTAACTGCTTCTGTTGTAGTCTTTGATGTCGTACCTGATGCAGAAGCTTCTGTCTGATCCTCAGTAGTTGTTTCGGAAGCGTCCGAAGATGCAGCAGATGAAGTTTCAGCAGATGATGATGAATCACTGTCCTTGCTTCCGCAGGAAGCGAAAGCACCAGTTATTATCATACATGAAGCAATGATAGCTGCTAATCTTTTCATTTTATTCTCCTTAAATGCATTTCCCCCTCAGATCAGGACTGCTTTGTGAGTTCCTGCTTGAGGCTTCCAACAGTGAAAGTAAGCTTATCTCCGTCGAGAGTGTACTTGAGGTTCTTGTTATTGAAGAGTGAAGCACCCTTGTCGATACATAAATTCTCTCCGTCAGCTGAGTATGTGAAGCAGTTCATAAGGCACATCTGTGACTTATCGCCTTTAACTATGAAACGGAACTCATAAGCATCAGTATTTGCATAGTTTGTCTTGAACTGATCGTAGAACTTGCCGCCGGTTACAGTGTAAGTACCATCGAGAACAGCGTTGTCTCCCTCAATCTTATCCATTGTAAGGAAGTTCTGACCATTGAGAGTGAAATCAAAATGACCGTTGTCATAAGTATACTTATCAGCTGTGATAGCAGTGCTGCTCATCATGAGCTTATCGCCGTCGAAATGAACGATGCTTGAAGAATCGAGGTAAACGCTTCCGTTGCCGTTCTCAAGGAACTCATAGCTTCCATCGAAGCCCATTTCCTTAGTAGCCCATATACCTAAAATATCCTCATCTATCTTGCCAGCTTCGTACTGAGCTGAACTTGAAGATGAACCAGCCTTTGTTGTAGCCTCTGTTGAAGCAGCCTTAGTTGTGGAAGCTGCTGTTGTAGATGCTGATGTTGCAGAAGCCTTCTCAGATGAAGCCTCTGAAGACTCATCAGTGCTGTCTGAAGCTGATGTGGATGCAGATGTGGTTGTTGATTTGCTGCTTGAACTGCTGTCATCATCGCTTCCGCATGAAGCAAAAGCACAAGTAATAAGAGCACAGCTCATAAGGATAGCAGTAAGTTTTTTCATAATTATTCTCCTTCTTGGTTTTGGTGTAAAAAAATGATTATTGTATATTCAAAAGCGCATAGCGCTATTTGACTTTTTTTAGGACTCTTTCTCCGCCGTCCTGACGTTTGATAGTGAGTTTATCCCCGGAAAGCACAGCTTCACCTTTGCTGCTTGAGATCCCGTTTTTGCCGTCAAGCACGATCTCACTTCCATTGAAAGTATAGTCCAGAGCGTCAACAACAGTGAAACGGAATTTATCGTCTTCAATATTGACGCGGAGTTCAGCATCGTCATCAGTGATCCCCAGTCCCTGCACCATGTACTCACGTACCTTGCATTCCTCAAGGACGTATTCACCGTTATAGCTTTCATCGTCACTGCTTCCGCAGCGTTTGAGAGAAAGAACAGTACCGTTAAGATAGTAAACGTCCATCTGGCTTCCGTCGTACTCAACGAACTTTGACGGTATTTTTTCGTCATTGAAACAGAGATCATTACCGCTGAAATAAATGTTATCAGGATAGATAAAAATACTCGCCTGACCGCCTTCATCAAAAACGTATCCGCCGTTGAAAGAGTTATCCTCTATCTTCCACGTTCCTGAAATATTATATTCGTTTTTTGAACTGCTGCCTGAATTCCCGCACGAAACGCACGAAGCAAGTAACATCGCAGCAGTAATAGCAGCCGCCGGCTTATTCATTCCTGTCTCCTTATCCTGCCTTTTTAAATTCCTGAACTGCGCCGTCTACTGAAAGCTTCATTTCCTTATCAGATACGAGGCATTCAAATTCAGAATTATTAAAAAGTGAAGTTCCTTTAATGATCTTCAGCACATTATTCTCCGGTGCATACTCATAAGTAAAGCAATTATGGACCATAAGTCTGGTGGAATCACCGTTTTTCACGAATCCGAGAGAATACTCATCGGTATTCGCATACATCTTCTTATAAGTATCATAAACGAGACCGCTGTTGATCGTATAAGAGCCTTCAATACTATCGTTATTGCCGTCATTCTTTTTCATATTCACAAAATTCGTTCCGAGGTAATCCGCAGAAAGAACTCCCTCCTGAAAAGTGTAGTCCTTTTCCTCGAATATGAAATCTTCGACCTTCATGACTGTACCGTCGAATTTCCATATTGACGACATATCTATTTCTATGCTGCCAACACCGTTATCACTGAATATGTAGCAGCCCTTAGTACCTTCTTCTTCAGTGTCCCACCGACCGATTATCTGATCCTGCCGGTTTTCGGGTACCCTTTCAACACATGATGTTGCAGCAGTGATCATAAACACTGCTGCAAAGACGCAAATGATTCTTTTCAAATTATTCGCCTGCTAATACGATAGCCTCGCCATCGCTGTTGATAAGGGTAAGTTCGTCATCTTCAACGGTGAAGTATATATCTTCAGCACCGATCTCCTCTAATTCTTCCTCAAATCCCTTCATAGGAGTGAGTTTGATTTTTGAGCCGTCTACTTCATAATCAAAGATGTCATTAAGCTTGAT
>ONAI01000015.1:33846-43839 GCA_900315755.1 uncultured Ruminococcus sp. | reverse complement strand
CACTCTGGAGCAGGTCACTATCCCACACACCTGTCAGCGGATAGGTCCGGTGGCATTCGCGGGGACGAGCCTGCGTGCAGTAACTATCCCGGCTGACTGCGAATATTATCCTACGTCCTTCCCGGAGGGCTGCGAGGTGCATTTCTACGGCGGCGGAGGCGACTACGGACAGCTTTACGACTGCAACGGCTACGCAATAATTGACAGCGAACACGCCCGGATCTATATATCTTAGGAGGTACACTATGGATGAGATAAAGAAAATGGCAGCAGGGCACTCGATCGAAGTCCTCGACGCTATCATGACGGAAGTCGAGGAAGCGCGCGGAGAGTATGAAAGTCTCGATGCAAGATTGGACGAAATCAGCGGCGAGGGCTACTCCAAAGCTGAGGTTGATGCACTTCTCGCATTGAAGCAGAATGCGCTTAACTCAGCCCAGCTTGCGGCAGTAAACAGCGGAATCGACAGTGAAAAGGTCGAACAGATTGAAACGAATAAAAACAATATTTCATTGCTTAGTGGAGATGTTAGTGTAGAGTTTGTAGAGACATACGTTTCCAACAACAAGAACAGAATCAAGTTCAATGTAAGTGCAGCAGTCAAGGACGGCTACACTGTAAAGGAAATCGGCGTTATCTACTTCAATGCAGCAACAGGAACTCCACAGGCAGAGCTGACTATTGAAAATGTTGACGGAACAAACATCAAAAAGGCAAATAACCTCAGTGATTCCTATGCGCCAGGACTGCTGGACAACGGTAATGGTGTTTATGCAAGATTCTACACTATCATAAATGACGGTACAAATGATTATGTTATATATGCAACTAATGACGCAGTTGTTTACAGATATAATGAATATGTATATAAAGCAAAAAAGGTAAGCGAAGCTCTTTCTGACACAACTATCACAAGTGCATTAGCGGAAAACTTTGATATAGGTACAATAATCAACGGATATTCTGGTGACGATTTCCCAACAGGATTGATTGGGAAATATATATCTGTAATTACTCACGGTTGTGATATTAGCGGGCAAAGAAAAATTCAAGAGGCAATTTTTCAGACGGGCGACAGAAAAAGCAGATTTTATGACGGCTCATCGTGGACAGTATGGACGTAAGCCAATAAAATTATGTTTAAACAAAAAGCATGGGCTTAATAAAAAGGTAATTTAATAATAATTAAAGGAAGGCGGTACCAATGGACACAAATGTTATCGTGGCAATGCTCTCGCTTGTTGGCACTCTTGGAGGCTCGCTTGGCGGTATTCTCGTCAGCTCAAAGCTTACGAACTACCGCTTGCAGCAGCTTGAAAACCGTGTCGCGGAGCACAACCATTTCGCACAGAGACTGCCGGTAGTCGAGGAACAGATCAAGGTCATCAACCACAGATTGGAGGACTTAGAGCATGAAGATCAGAGAACGCATTGCTAAGTTAATTGATGTGAAAACGCTGGTCACATTCACGCTGACCGGCGCGTTTACATATCTTGCAGTATGCGGCAAAATAGATCCGCAGATATTTATGTCTGTTTATGTAATGGTGATCGGTTTCTATTTTGGTACGCAAGCAACAAAATCCAACAAGAAGGAGGAAAATAAAAATGACTAAAAATGGTATCGACGTTTCTGAGTGGCAGGGCGATATTGACTGGTCTGCTGTCAAGACTGATTTTGTTATTATTCGTGCCGGCTATGGCAGGGAAGTGTCGCAGAAGGACAAAAAATTCGATAGAAATTACAGCGGGGCTAAATCAGCAGGCATCCCATGCGGTGCTTACTGGTACAGCTATGCAATGAGTGAAGACGAAGCCCGGAAAGAGGCTGCTGTCTGCATAGAGATACTCAAGGGCAAGCAGTTTGAGTACCCCATTTACTTCGATGTTGAGGAACAGAAGGTATTCGCTCTCGGACGCGAGAAGGTAAGTGCGATCATCAACGCTTTTCTGACAGAACTCGAAAATGCAGGCTACTATGCCGGACTGTATATGTCCTCATACTTCCTGACTAACTACACGACTGACTATATCAAGAAACGCTTCACGATATGGGTTGCCAACTACGATGTCGATAAGCCAACGTACAGAGGCGACTACGGTATGTGGCAGTCAGGCAAGGGCAAGGTATCCGGCATCAGTGGTGATACCGACATTGATGAGTGTTACAAGGATTTCCCGAAACTCATCAGGGAAGCCGGAGATAATGGTTTCGAGAAGTCCTCTAAGCGCACGTTCAGCCCGGACAACTCCGCTGACGTTAAGGATCTCCAGCTCGCGCTTATCACACGCGGCTACGACTGCGGTCCTGCCGACGGCATTATCGGTCCGCGAACGACAAACGCTATGTTTAGGGCGCTTTGTGATATGTGGCTTAAATAGCACGAAAATCCCCCTCTGAGGTTATTCCTCGGAGGGGTGTTTTTGTATAAGATTGTGTGTAAAATGTGTGTAAAGTGCTCGTTTGTGCCTATAATACGTTATAGAAAATTAAGAAATCATTAAGTTTGATTATGACAATAGGGGGGGATTGCAGATTCAGAATAAATCATATCATATAGAGAATAAAAAGTCAATTATAAGCGCTGATTAGCTGATTGTAAGAAGGCATTGAATTCTGATGAAAAATATGATATAATCACTATATAAAAATGAAACAGGAGCTACATAATGGAAAAGATACGCAGACATATCATATTCTACGGTTACGTTCAGGGAGTAGGATTCCGCTGGAAAGCAAGCAATACAGCGCGCAGACTTGGTATAAGCGGTTGGGTGAGAAATCTACCGGACGGCTCGGTTGAAATGGAAGCGGAAGGAACTTCGTGTGACATTGATGACCTTATTGAAGCGCTTGAAAATCACTCATGGGGGAGTGTTGAAAGGATAGAAGCTGACAGCATACCTGTACATGGTGATTACAGTTTCGATGTAATATAAATGAGGAGCAGGCAAAAAGGCTGCATGATAACAAATCATGCAGCCTAAAAAATTATATTCCTAATGTAAGTCCGCTGACCATCCAGTGTCCGTCAACGAAAACTATCTGAAGATCGGCAGTTTCCTTTCCGCCGTAGTTGTCATAATCAGCAAGAACGGAATACCCGCCTTCAAAGGATTTCTCTATCGTAATTTTTCCGCCGGAGTAATTGAAGCGACTGCCTCTTGGCAGATAACGGATATAGAGAGAGCCGTCAACGTCAATTAATAATGGCTCATCCGAATCAAGTATGTATGAATAATCCCGGCTGATGAAATCGGGAGTAAAGAATCTGTGCATAAATTGGCTGACCTTGTTTACTGAATCAAATTCAGTTTCAGTACACTTACAATAAACATTGCCGTTAGGATCAGTATAAGACTGCGATTCATCGAACTGAAGTCCGCAGGAGGCTATTCTTTCAACAAAATTGACTGCATTCAGCATTTCGACTGCGACAGCCTGAGACGGTGCAGCTGTCTCTTGGATATTATTATTATTATTATTATTATTATTATCTGTGGCAGTATTTGTTGAAGCTGCGGAAGCGACCTCAGTGTTCTGAGCGACAGTTTCAGCGTTCTGCTGCTGAGAAGAAGTTGTCGGTAAGTTTTCGGATGTTGTAACAACAGCCGAGGAAGCTTCGGATGACGAAGTCTTAGTAGTTGAAGAGTTATTTGAA
This sequence comes from uncultured Ruminococcus sp., assembly GCA_900315755.1. Lineage (GTDB taxonomy): Bacteria > Bacillota > Clostridia > Oscillospirales > Ruminococcaceae > Ruminococcus. The sequence goes on along the minus strand of ONAI01000015.1, from coordinate 40,177 downwards.
GATGCAGTGCTTACTGTACTGCCGCAGCCTGTAAGTAAAGCGGCGGTAAGTATAGCAATAATGAGTGTAGATTTTTTGTTCATGATACATCACCTTTCGCTTTTTTGATTTATCAGAGTTGACTAACCTGTAATTAATTTTTAACCAACTCTTTGAAAATAGCGTCTTTATCATAATTGCCATATGGCAGACCGGGTATCTCCTTATAAGCTTTGCAGACAGAAAGGCTCAACTCAGAGAGTACAGCAATCATCTGTTCATCGCTGAAGCCGGATTCACCTGTGACTATCATCGTAGCGAAGCTATAAACTGTAAGCCACAGATCGCGGTAGTAGCAGTCTGCGGTGAAAGAGTCGACATGATATATGCTCATTATCGAATCTCTTACCATATCCTGCGACATTTTCAGCGATTCCATAGCACCGCCGGTTACACCGTCAGGCTTTGTGAGGTACAGCAGCTTATACAGCTCGGGATCTTCCTTGGCAAAGGCAATATACTGCAAGCCGACACCGAGAAACGGGATCTTCTGCTGTAATCCTTTCCTGATGTATTTTTTGTGTATGTCTTTGGCTGCTATGTAGACATCTCTCCTGAGATCGTCCATAGAGGCATAATAAGTGAATATCGGACGTGTAGAAACTCCGAGAACAGCAGCTACCTCGCGCGCTGTAAGACCTTCGCTGCCTTTAGTTCTGATGACTTCAAGAGCGGCGTTGATTATCTCTTCTTTTTGAAATTTTGTTTTAGGCGGCATGATATACATCTCCTATGCAACAATTGTTATACAACGCTTGTTGCATATATTATATACTAACAAATCAAATTTGTCAAGAGGGAAAATAAAACTTTTTCAGCAGTTCTGAATTAAAAAGCGGGGCGATGTGGTCATTGCCTCCTACACAGTAACGCTGAATACCAGAATTGCAGGGAGGATGCATACGCGAGCCCTATATTGACAATTTATTAAAGGCTTTTCGACAAAATAACAGGCATTCCTTATGGAATGCCTGTGCATCTGTTTACTGGTTTTTATGGGCGTACCAAACCGATATAAGCCGTAGAACCGTCATATGTAGTAACTTGACCGATAGCATACTGCTTGCCGTCACATTCATAGAAGCAGTCGATAACGACCTCGATAGTACCATTCACCTTGATACCGCCGCCCCACATATATCCGGTAAGAACATCATCCGGTACACCGCTCATATCTTCCCATTCTGAGAATTCCGGGATATATCTGTACCAGTCGATAGTGAGAGTGATATTGTCCTGACCGTAATCAACTTTTGCGTTCAGGAGACACTGATAATATGAGTTCAAAGTTCTGTCTATATCGAATATGATGATACCTTTCCAATCACCGATAAAAGGCGTAAGATCATCATAATATACAGCATTTGATGGAGGATTGCCCTTAGCGACAGAGTTATCAAACCATGTAAAGTCTTCTATGTTAGGGCGTTCAGTAGTTGAGTAATCCTGCGGTGAAGGAACATGAGAGGGTTTTGTCGGCTCAGTTGTTTCGACAGAGGTTTCCGGAGCAGTTGTGGTAGTTGCCGCAGTTGTTGTCGTTGCAGCAGATGTTGCAATGGATGAGACAGTTGTTGCGGCAGTGGTCGTATTGATTGAAGAAGTGCCGGCAGAGACAGTAGAAGCGGTGCTGCTGGAAGTAGGTTTTGCTGAGGAGCTATCGGAGCTGTCATCGCCCTTACCTTTAAGAAGAAGGACAAGCAGAACTGCGATAGCAGCAACGGCGATAATTACTGAAATAACTGCAATTATTATCGGAGCTTTACTTCCTTTGTTTTGTGGCTGCTGGAACTGAGGCTGTTGCTGGAACTGAGGCAGTTGCTGAAATTGAGGCGGAGGTGGCTGTAATTGCGGCTGAGCAGCATTCTGAGGCGGTGGAGCAGGGCTCGGGGCTTCTACCGGAGTTCCGCAAACGTAACAGAAAACGTCATCATCTGCGAGAGGGGTATTGCATTTATTACAGAATTTATTTATGCTGTTAGGTGCAGGGGATGATATATCAGTTGGTGGATTTGCCGGCTGGATAACTTCGGGTGCAGGCTGAACATCAGGTTCTATTTTAGTGCCGCATCCGATACAGAACTGAGAACCGTCAAGTATTTCTTTTCCGCAGACCTTGCAGTATTTTGGCATATAGATTCCCCCTTTTTGAAAAGAAATTGTTTGGTATAACTATATTTTATCATAAAAGATAAAAAAATACAATAGCAAATATCAATTGTCTATCCTCGCAAATGCCTATATACAGGCGTTTACAAAAAATTTACAATTACAGCTGGATTAATGACAAAATATTTATATTTGACAATTATAGCTTCAAGTGATATACTGTTAATAATAATGATATAGTGCCTATCAGGGAGTGAAAAACAATGAATAAAAGTAAAATATTCAGGCTTTTATGCAGTGGCTTAGTATCGGCAATGATGCTTCAGAATCCGCTTTCAGCGTTTGCTGCGGAAACTGGTGCTGCTGATCTTGCTCAGAGTGTTATAGCAGCTGAAAAGACTGCCGTTGAAGAAGATACAGAGAAGTTATACGCAGATATACCGGTGAGCAGTTTCAGAGTTGATGATATTTCACCTCTGATCTCAACGGATCTTGACTGCGTAGACCTGTTTTATAGTCAGTGGGATGATTCACACTACATTTTTCTGCCTTCAACAGCAGACCGTAAGTCTTTGACTATTGAGTATACTGCTGATGATGTGATATACCTCAACGATAAGGAAGTGAAGTCGGGCGAGAAAACATCCATACTCAGCGAAGGTGATGAATTCACATTGAAAGTGGGCGATACAGACTGCGGCAAGCTGCACGTAATGCAGTCTGATCTTGGCTGTATATACATTTCAACTAAGACCGGCGGACTTGATACCCTCGACAGTACTTACAGGTACTTGAATTATTCAGAAGAAAACGGAGCAATACTTATGCTCAATGCTGAAGGTAATACCGAATACAGCGGCGAGTTTGCGAAGCTTTCCTCTCATGGAAATTCATCATGGGATTACAGCAAGAAAAAGCCGTATAACCTGAAATTGCCTAAAAAAGCTGATCTTTACGGTATGGGGAAAGCCAAGAAGTGGATATTGCTTTCAAATTATATGGATCATTCCATGATAAGAAATAAGGTTACCGAAGAAATGTGCAAATCGGCTGATATTGATTTTGTAGGTGATTCTGTATTTGTAGATCTTTATGCTGACGGCTCCTATCGCGGAACTTATCAGCTTTGTGAAAGAGTACAGATTCAGAAGAATCGGGTGAATATAACCGATCTTGAAGAAATAACAGAAAAGCTCAATGAGAAGGATCTCGATGAGTATCCGCGTAAGGTAGTCGGAGCCGACAGTGTCAAGGACTCAACTGCAAACAGCTATAAATATTATGACATTCCAAACGATCCTGATGACATCACGGGCGGTTATCTTCTTCAGTTCCAGCAGTGGAACAGATACGGCACAAAGGCAGACAGCGGATTTGTCACATCGCGCGGACAGCCTATACAGATAGACGGTCCTGAATATGCTTCTAAAGCACAGGTCGAGTATATCCGCAGCTTTGTACAGGATATGGAAGATGCTTTGTATTCAGAGGACGGCTATAATTCAAAGGGGAAGCATTTTACCGAGTATATTGATCTTGATTCGTTGATAAAGGCATATCTCACGGAAGAGATAACAATGAATATCGACGCTACTTATTCAAGCTTCTATTTCTGGAAGGAATCTGACACTAAAGGTGACGGCAAGCTGCATTTCGGACCTCCGTGGGATTACGATTTTGCTTATGATAATTTTCCGCAGTCACGAAAAAATGCCGATGGTAATAAAGGCTATTCCTACAAAGCGAATAATCTCTTTGCGGCATATTTTCCGATACTTGGTTATGAGGAAGGTAAACCGGTCGCAGGTTACAGCTGGCTTGGACAGATCTATAAGAATGTCAGCTATGTAAGGCGAACTGCAAATGCTTATTTCAAGTATTTTGAACCTTACCTTACTAAGCTTGTATCAGGTGATGATCCTTACATAATGCAGTTAGCTGAAAGCATACGTTCTTCCGCAGAAATGAGCAACGCAGAATGGCATACCTACGGCGGAAAAGACTATACAGTTTTCGGATCATCAAGCGGTAAGGATTATATTGATTCAGTGGAGTTGGTAAGAAGCTTTATAGAAAAGCGTAAAAACTGGCTCACTGAACTCTGGAAGCCGAGTTCATATATTTACGGCGACATCAACGAGGACGGAGAAGTCTCAGTGGCAGATGTAGTGACTCTTCAGCAATATCTTCTCAAAGGCAAAGATGAAGAGGTAAAAAACTGGACAGCGGCGGATCTTAACGAGAATTACAAGATTGATGTATATGATCTGTGTCTGATGAAGAGAATGCTGTATATTGGTGAAGGTGCTGAAAATCAGGTCTGCGATTTGTGAAAAATGATATGCAAAATTGCTTTACTTTTTCGCTTTTTTGTGTTAAAATAATAATAGTTTTTGCGCTGCGTTTAATTGCGGCAGTATATGACAACTTTGAAAGGAACTATTATAAATGCCGATTACTGAATTACTTGAAAGAAACGCCGAGCTTTATGGCGGTGATGTAGCACTTGTTGAAGTAAACCCTGAGATCAGTGAGGTAAGACGTGTTACGTGGAAGGATTATGAACTGATAGAACCGGATCCGGTATCCCATTACAGACGTGAGATAACATGGAAGGTGTTTGATGAAAAGGCTAACCGTTTCGCAAATCTTCTCCTTGAACGAGGAGTACATAAGGGCGATAAAGTAGGCATTCTGCTTATGAACTGTCTGGAGTGGCTTCCTATATATTTTGGTATCCTCAAGACAGGCGCACTTGCAGTTCCGCTTAATTACCGCTATACTTCAGACGAGATAAAATATTGTCTTGATCTTGCTGAAGTAGATGTTCTTATGTTTGGACCTGAATTTATTGGACGTGTTGAGGAGATAGCTGATGAGATAAGCCGCAATCGCTTGCTTTTCTATGTAGGCGAGGGATGTCCGACATTTGCAGAGCATTATGACAGTCTTGTTGCGAACTGTACAAGTGAAAAGCCTGAAATAGAGCTCACAGACAAGGATGATGCTGCTATCTATTTCTCATCCGGTACGACAGGATTTCCAAAGGCTATCCTTCATAATCATGAGAGCCTTATGCATTCGGCAAAGGTTGAGCAGAAGCATCACGGACAGACTCGTGACGATATATTCCTCTGTATTCCGCCTCTTTATCATACAGGTGCAAAAATGCACTGGTTCGGCAGCCTCTATTCCGGAAGCAAAGCCGTTCTTCTCAAGGGAATAAAGCCGAAGGTAATACTCGATACCGTATCAAATGAGGGCTGTACGATAGTATGGCTGCTTGTACCGTGGGCACAGGATATACTTGATGCTATCGACAGGGGAGACATTGACCTGAGCGAGTATAAACTCGATCAGTGGAGACTTATGCACATCGGCGCTCAGCCTGTACCGCCTTCGCTGATCTCACGCTGGAAAGCAGTATTCCCGAAGCACCAGTATGATACAAACTACGGACTCAGTGAGTCTATCGGTCCTGGATGTGTACACCTCGGAGTTGAGAATATACACAAGGTCGGCGCTATCGGCAAGGCTGGCTATGGCTGGGAAGTCAAGATAGCAGACGAAAACGGAAAAGCAGTACAGCGCGGCGAGGTCGGAGAGCTTTACGTCAAAGGCCCTGGCGTTATGACCTGCTATTACCGTGACGAGAAGGCAACAGCTGACACTCTCAAGGACGGCTGGCTTCTTACAGGAGATATGGCGCAGGAGGATGAGGACGGTTTCATTTACCTCGTTGATCGTAAGAAAGATGTAATTATCAGCGGCGGTGAGAACCTCTATCCGGTACAGATCGAGGACTTCCTCAGAGCGCATCCGGCTATTAAGGACGTAGCTGTAATAGGACTTCCGGATAAGCGTCTCGGAGAGATAGCAGCAGCTATAATTTCTGTTAAGGAAGGTATGACCTGCACAGAGGAAGACATTAATGAGTTCTGTCATAAGCTCCCGAGATACAAGAGACCTCATAAGCTTATTTTTGCAGATGTACCGCGTAATCCTACCGGTAAGATCGAGAAGCCGAAGCTTCGTGAGATCTACTGCGGAGAGAGCCTTGTGGCCAAGCAGATACGTAACTGACAGTGGAATATTCAACAGAAAATCTGATATAGATTTTTTTAGCCATAGTATTTTTTATGTAACTATCCAAAATACTATGGCTTATCTATTGATATTGAAATTG